>NZ_JBNBPM010000009.1:0-214320 GCF_059412405.1 Pantoea sp. CFCC18179
CGAGAGCCTGACTGAGTAACATAAAAAAATCCGTAATCCCTGATAGATTACGGATTCTTGCAGAACTGCCGGATCGTTCAACCGATCATTTTTGGCTTAACTGATCGGCATTACGCCATTTTTGGCGACCTTTATTATTTCTGCTCGCGGCGCTTAAACACCAGCTCGTTCTCGCTGCTTTCTGCGCTATCTAAGAAATAGCCATCCACATCGAATTTCTTCAGTTGCGCTGGCTTGGTCAGGCGGTTCTGAATCACGTAACGACTCATCAATCCACGCGCTTTCTTGGCGTAGAAGCTAATCACTTTGAACTTGCCGTTCTTCTCATCAAGGAACACCGGTTTAATCAGCTGCGCGTTGAGCTTCTTCGGCTTGATGGCTTTGAAATATTCATCAGATGCCAGATTTATCAGCACCTCATCGCCTTGTTCGGCAATCGCTTCATTCAGCTTCTCAGTGAGCAAATCGCCCCAGAAACCGTAAAGATCTTTGCCAGCCGGATTTGCCAGCTTGATGCCCATTTCAAGGCGATACGGCTGCATTAAATCCAGCGGGCGCAGCAAACCGTACAAACCGGACAACATGCGCAAATGCTGCTGAGCAAACTCGAAATCGCCATCATTGAAGGTTTCAGCCTGCAAACCGGTGTACACGTCACCTTTAAACGCCAGAATCGCCTGACGTGCGTTGTCGAGCGAGAAGGGTGGTTGCCACTGATTAAATCGCTCGGCGTTGAGGTGCGCCAGCTTGTCGCTGATGCTCATCAGCGAACCAATTTGCGCCGGTGAAAGATCGCGCGCAACGTCAATTAATTGGTGTGATTTTTCTAACAGCGCCGGTTGTGTATAGCGTTGTGTCGCCAGCGGGCTTTCATAGTCCAGAGTTTTCGCTGGCGAGATAACCATCAGCATTGTTTACGTCCTCGTTGACCCGCAGGTTTATCAGGGGATTGAAGGGAAAAATATCGCAGCGAGTGTAGCAAAAAAGCGCGGCGGATCGGCAAATCGCTGCCATTTGTTAGCGCTATCGTAAAGGGCACTTCGTGGTGTTGCGTGGTGAATTGTGCGTGATATTATCGCAACAGCCTTTTACACCCTGACAGTCAACCTAAGAGAAAGAGAACCATGACGGACAAACTTACTTCCTTGCGTCAGCTGACTACTGTGGTCGCCGACACCGGTGATATCGCGGCAATGAAGCTTTACCAGCCGCAAGATGCGACCACCAACCCTTCTTTGATTCTCAACGCCGCTCAAATCCCTGAATACCGCAAACTGATTGACGAAGCCATCACTTGGGCACGTCAGCAGAGCAGCAATAAAGAAGAACAACTGGCGCTGGTATCAGACAAGCTGGCCGTCAACATTGGTCTGGAAATTCTCAAACTGATCCCTGGTCGTATCTCAACTGAAGTTGATGCGCGCCTGTCTTACGACACTGAAGCGAGCATCGCGAAAGCGCGTAGCCTGATCAAACTGTACAACGATGCTGGCATCAGCAACGATCGTATCCTGATCAAACTGGCTTCGACCTGGCAGGGTATCCGTGCTGCTGAGCAGCTGGAAAAAGAAGGCATCAACTGTAACCTGACGCTGCTGTTCTCCTTCGCGCAGGCGCGTGCATGTGCGGAAGCGGGCGTATTCCTGATTTCACCATTCGTTGGCCGTATCCTCGACTGGTACAAGCAGAACACCGATAAGAAAGAGTACGCTGCACACGAAGATCCAGGCGTGGTTTCAGTGGCTGAAATCTACAACTACTACAAGCAGCACGGCTATGAAACCGTGGTGATGGGCGCCAGCTTCCGTAACGTTGGCGAAATCATTGAACTGGCTGGCTGCGACCGCCTGACCATCTCTCCGGGCCTGCTGAAAGAGCTGGCTGAGACCGAAGGTACCGTTGAGCGCAAACTGAGCTACACCGGCGAAGTGAAAGCGCGTCCAGCGAAGATGACTGAAGCTGAGTTCTTCTGGCAGCACAACCAGGATCCAATGGCCGTGACTAAACTGGCTGAAGGTATCCGCAACTTTGCCATCGACCAGGGCAAACTTGAGAAGATGATCGCCGAACTGCTGTAAGGTGATACGCCGTGGCGGCAACTAGCTGCCACGGTTTTACGTTTTTTCCCCGCTTCTTGTATTATCCTGTTTAAATCCTCCTTCTTTTCAGCTGCGATGCAGCCAACCACAGCGATAACTCTATGGATACTTTACGTATTGGATTAATTTCCGTTTCCGATCGTGCTGCCAATGGCATTTACCAGGATCAGGGCATTCCGGCATTAGAAAGCTGGCTCGCTGCTGCACTCGCTACGCCGTTTGAAATCGAAACGCGTTTGGTGCCGGATGAGCAGCCGATGATTGAACAAGCGATCTGTGAATTGGTCGATGAACTGTTCTGTAACTTAGTGCTGACCACCGGCGGCACCGGACCGGCACGTCGTGATGTCACGCCGGATGCCACATTAGCCATTGCCGACCGTGAGATGCCGGGGTTTGGCGAGCAGATGCGCCAAATCAGCCTGCAATTCGTGCCAACAGCGATTTTGTCGCGTCAGGTTGGCGTGATCCGCAAACAGTCTTTAATCCTTAATCTGCCTGGCCAGCCAAAATCCATTAAAGAGACGCTGGAAGGACTTAAAGCAGAAGATGGATCGGTTAAAGTGCCGGGGATCTTCGCTGCTGTACCTTATTGTTTACAGCTGCTGGAAGGGCCGTATGTGGAAACGCACAGCGAAGTGGTAGCAGCTTTTCGCCCGAAAAGCGCTCGCCGTGAGACAAATGACTAAAGATTGCCGTTTTCAGGCATAAAATCTAGCGGCGCTGGTGTGGCAAAATATTGACGATATAGTAACCCCAGCTTTACAACCTTATTTTGCCTCTGGATAACGCTGGATTATGGATACGCAAGCAACGCGTCGACTCAATGGACAGGATTATAAAACCCTGTCGCTGGCTGCCCTTGGCGGGGCGCTGGAATTTTACGACTTCATCATTTTCGTCTTTTTCGCCGCCGTCATCGGCGAGCTCTTCTTCCCACCCGATATCCCTGAATGGCTGCGTCAGGTGCAGACCTTCGCCATCTTTGCTGCCGGTTATCTGGCGCGTCCGCTCGGCGGCATTATCATGGCGCACTTTGGTGACAAAGTGGGGCGTAAGAAAATGTTCAGTCTGAGCATACTGCTGATGGCCTTGCCAACATTGGCGATGGGCGCGCTCCCCACTTATGCCAGCATTGGCATTGCTGCGCCGTTGTTAATGCTGCTGATGCGCGTGCTGCAAGGCGCGGCAATTGGCGGTGAAGTGCCGGGCGCGTGGGTATTTGTTGCCGAACATGTGCCGGAAAAACGCATTGGTTTTGCCTGCGGTACGCTGACTGCCGGTTTAACCGCTGGCATTCTGCTTGGTTCACTGGTGGCAACCGTGCTGAATACCACGCTTTCCCCGGCAGCGATTCGCGATCACGGCTGGCGCATTCCATTTTTCCTTGGCGGTGTGTTCGGCTTGCTGGCGATGTATCTGCGCCGCTGGCTGCATGAAACACCGGTATTCCAGCAAATGCAGCAACGCAAAGCGCTGGCTGAAAAAATGCCGCTGCAAACCATCCTTGCCAACCATAAACGCAGCATTGTGATTTCGATGCTGCTGACTTGGTTGCTCTCGGCCTGCATCGTGGTGGTGATTTTGATGGCACCGACCTTGATGCAGAAACAGCACGGCATTCCGGCGGCGTTAAGCCTGCAAGCCAACAGCTTCGCCACGGTGATGCTGCTGTTAGGTTGTGTGATTGCCGGTTGGCTGGTGGATCGTTTTGGCGCGGCGCGTACCTTGATGGTGGGTTCATTATTGCTGGCGATCGGCAGCTGGAATTTCTTCCATCAATTGAGTAGTACGCCAGAAATGCTGTTCGTTTGGTACGGCCTGGCGGGTTTAAGCGTTGGCGTGGTCGGCATCGTGCCGTTTGTCATGGTGCGCGCTTTCCCAGCGCCGGTGCGCTTTACCGGTATTTCATTCTCGTACAATGTGGCGTACGCGATTTTTGGTGGTCTGACGCCAATCAGCGTGACGTTAATGATGAGCCTAACGCCGATGGCACCCGCCTGGTATGTGCTGGCGCTGGCGGGAATCGGCTTTGTGGTGGGGATTTGGCTGTGGCGCGATAGCCGTCAGCAGCATGCGCAGCTGGATATGTCGCTGCATTCGTCATAATAAAAACGCGGAGCCAGCAAGCTCCGCGTTTTTTTCATTACTCGCCAATCCACAGAATAGTGCGGCCAAACTTCTCGTTCAGCACTTCGCCCATCGCCAGATAGAACGCGCTCGATCCGCAAACGATGCCAATGTAACCGGCAATGCGCAGCAGTGCTGCGTTATCCGTCAAATGACCAACGGCCAGCAACGCAAACAGAATCGTCAAGCTGGCAAAGATGAACTGCAACATCTTTGGCGACTTCAGCGTGCCGATAAACAGGAATGCAGTGAATACGCCCCACAGCGCCAGCCAGGCACCGAGGAAGTGGCTATCAGCCGCTTCTGTCAGCCCAACTCTTGGCAACAGCAGAATCGCCACCAGCGTCAGCCAGAAGCAACCATACGAGGTGAAGGCAGTAAGACCGAAGGTGTTGCCTTTCTTATATTCCAACAGACCGGCAAAGATTTGCGCGATGCCGCCATAGAAGATGCCCATCGACAGAATGATGACGTCCATGGCAAACAGGCCGGTGTTGTGTAAGTTGAGCAGAATGGTGGTCATACCGAATCCCATTAAGCCCAGCGGGGCGGGATTCGCCAGCGTGGTGTTGCTCATATTTCCTCAGAGGTGATGTTGTGAATTGCTTTTTGTGTTTTGCCCGCGCAAACCGCGGTGGGGCGCGAGGCGCAGCATGATAAGCGGCCTCTTTTTGCCCAACTTTGATCTGAATCGCGCTAAAGAATGAAATTTTTTTAGTTTTAACCCTTGATGCGCATCTAACTGGCCCCATTTACTTGTCATCGAGCGTTGTGAGGCAGCAAAAAAAGCCTGCTTCAGCAGTTGAAAGTGGTCAGTTAGGCCGCATCTGTGTTTCACAACCCAAATTGGCAAAGAATTTAAGTAGGAGACGTTTAGATGGGTAAGATTATTGGTATTGACTTGGGTACAACCAACTCATGTGTTGCAGTTATGGATGGTGGTAAAGCACGCGTGCTGGAAAACGCCGAAGGCGATCGCACCACGCCGTCGATCATTGCGTATGCACAAGATGGCGAAACTCTGGTTGGTTCTCCGGCTAAACGTCAGTCTGTGACCAACCCGCAGAACACCCTGTTTGCGATCAAGCGCCTGATTGGCCGTCGTTTCCAGGACGAAGAAGTACAGCGTGATATCAAAATCATGCCATACAAAATCATCGGCGCTGATAACGGCGACGCATGGCTGGACGTGAAAGGCCAGAAAATGGCACCGCCGCAGATCTCTGCTGAAGTGCTGAAAAAAATGAAGAAAACCGCGGAAGATTTCCTCGGTGAAGCGGTAACTGAAGCAGTAATCACTGTTCCAGCTTACTTCAACGATGCGCAGCGTCAGGCGACCAAAGACGCCGGCCGTATCGCGGGTCTGGAAGTAAAACGTATCATCAACGAACCAACCGCAGCTGCACTGGCTTACGGTCTGGATAAAGGTCAGGGCAACCGTACTATCGCGGTATATGACCTGGGCGGCGGTACTTTCGATATCTCAATCATTGAGATCGATGACGTTGATGGCGAAAAAACCTTTGAAGTGTTGGCAACCAACGGTGATACCCACCTGGGTGGTGAAGACTTCGATAGCCGTCTGATTAACTATCTGGTGGCTGAATTTAAGAAAGATCAGGGCATCGATCTGCACAACGATCCGTTGGCAATGCAGCGTCTGAAAGAAGCCGCAGAGAAAGCCAAGATCGAGCTGTCTTCAGCTCAGCAGACCGACGTTAACCTGCCGTACATCACGGCGGATGCAACCGGTCCTAAGCACCTGAACATCAAAGTGACGCGTGCGAAACTGGAATCACTGGTTGAAGATCTGGTTTCTCGCTCAATCGAGCCGTTGAAAGTGGCTCTGCAAGATGCAGGCCTGTCAGTTTCTGACATCAACGATGTGATCCTGGTTGGCGGTCAGACTCGTATGCCAATGGTTCAGGCTAAAGTGACTGAATTCTTCGGCAAAGAGCCACGTAAAGACGTGAACCCGGATGAAGCGGTTGCCGTCGGTGCTGCGGTTCAGGGCGGCGTGTTGGCGGGTGAAGTAAAAGACGTTCTGTTGCTGGACGTAACTCCGCTGTCGCTGGGTATCGAAACCATGGGTGGCGTGATGACTTCGCTGATCAGCAAGAACACCACGATCCCAACCAAGCACAGCCAGGTGTTCTCAACGGCTGAAGATAACCAGTCTGCCGTGACCATTCACGTGCTGCAGGGTGAGCGTAAGCGTTCTGGTGATAACAAATCACTGGGCCAGTTCAACCTTGATGGTATCCAGGCTGCACCGCGCGGAATGCCACAGATCGAAGTCACCTTTGACATCGATGCAGACGGCATCCTGCACGTATCAGCGAAGGACAAAAACAGCGGTAAAGAGCAGAAGATCACCATCAAGGCTTCTTCTGGTCTGAACGAAGAAGAGATCGAAAAAATGGTGCGCGACGCGGAAGCGAACGCCGAGTCTGACCGTAAGTTCGAAGAACTGGTTCAGACCCGTAACCAAGGTGATCAGATCTCTCACAGCACCCGTAAGCAGCTGGATGAAGCCGGTGACAAGCTGTCCGCTGAGGATAAAGCACCAATCGAAGCGGCACTGACCGAGCTGAATACCGCGCTGAAAGGCGAAGACAAAGCCGAAATCGAAGCCAAAATGCAGGCATTGATGGAAGTGTCTAGCAAGCTGATGGAACTGGCACAGCAGCAGCAAGGTCAAGCTGACGCTGGCGAGGCTTCTGCAAAGCAAGATGACGACGTTGTCGACGCTGAATTCGAAGAAGTTAAAGACAAAAAATAATTGCCCCTGACCGGGCGCGACGGCTGGCCTGACAGCCGTTGAAACCAGCACGGGCGTAGGAGATTTCTCCACGCCCGTGCGATCATGTTAAGGGCAGAACAAATATGGCTAAGAGTGATTTATACGAGATCTTAGGCGTCTCTAAATCCGCGGATGAGCGTGAAATCAAAAAGGCTTACAAGCGCCTGGCGATGAAATACCATCCGGATCGTAATCCGGACAATAAAGAAGCCGAAGCGAAGTTTAAAGAGGTTAAGGAAGCCTACGAAATTCTGACCGATGCGCAGAAGCGTGCGGCCTACGACCAATACGGTCATGCAGCCTTTGAACAAGGTGGCATGGGCGGCGGTGGCGGCTTCGGTGGTGGCGGAGCTGACTTCAGCGATATCTTTGGCGACGTATTTGGCGATATTTTTGGTGGTGGCCGCCGTCAGCGTGCTGCTCGTGGCGCCGATTTACGCTACAACATGGAGCTGACGCTTGAAGAAGCGGTACGCGGCGTGACCAAAGAGATCCGCATTCCTACGCTGGAAGAGTGCGATGTTTGCCACGGCAGCGGTGCGAAAGCGGGCACCAAACCGCAGACCTGTCATACCTGTCACGGTGCCGGCCAGGTGCAGATGCGTCAGGGCTTCTTCACGGTGCAGCAAGCGTGTCCAACCTGTCACGGTCGCGGTTCGGTGATCAAAGATCCGTGCAACGCGTGTCATGGTCACGGCCGTGTTGAGCGCAGCAAAACGCTGTCGGTGAAGATTCCGGCGGGCGTGGATACCGGCGATCGCATCCGTCTCAGTGGCGAAGGCGAAGCAGGTGAGCACGGTGCACCGGCAGGCGATCTTTACGTTCAGGTTTCAGTGAAGAAACACCCCATCTTTGAACGTGAAGATAACAACCTGTACTGCGAAGTGCCGATCAATTTTGCCATGGCAGCATTAGGTGGCGAGATTGAAGTGCCGACGCTCGATGGCCGTGTGAACCTGAAAGTGCCATCTGAAACACAAACCGGCAAGCTGTTCCGCATGCGCGGTAAAGGCGTGAAATCAGTGCGTGGCGGTGCAGTTGGTGATTTGCTGTGTCGTGTGGTGGTGGAAACGCCAGTTAGCCTGAACGACAAGCAGAAAGCGTTGCTGCGTGAATTGGAAGAGAGCTTTGGTGGACCAAGCGGCGAGAAAAATAGCCCGCGCTCCAAAAGCTTCTTCGACGGCGTGAAGAAGTTCTTCGATGACCTGACACGTTAATTTCGTAAGCGATGAATTAAAAAGCGGAGAGGCAACTCTCCGCTTTTTTTATGTTTTCCCGCCAAGCCGCCGCCTCTGCTCTATGCTCAACTCTGCCTCTTCATTGATATACGCCATAAACGTTATTTGAATACTTCGGTATTATCGAGCAATTAACGAGACATAAGCTGCTTTTAACGAGGTGTTCAACTCGCTACACTTCTCAGCCTACATGTCCCTACTCAGGAGGAGTTGTGAACAAAACCCGTTCTATTCGAAGCTTATTGAAAAGCTTTATTGCCAGTGACGCCAGTAACGGCATGGTGCTGATTCTGGCTGCAGTCGCCGCCATGATTTTGGCTAACAGCGCGGAGACCGCTCAAGGCTATCAATCGCTGCTGGCGGAACCGGTGCAAATTCGCTTTGGCGCATTGGATATCAGCAAAAACCTGCTGCTGTGGATTAACGATGCGATGATGGCGCTGTTTTTCCTGGTGATCGGTTTGGAAGTGAAACGCGAGCTGATCACCGGCGAACTTGCTAGCCGCGATCGTGCCATCTTCCCGGTAATTGCCGCGCTGGGCGGCATGGTGGCGCCAGGATTGATTTTCCTGATGCTAAACCATGGCGATCCGATTGCGCGTAACGGTTGGGCAATTCCTACCGCGACCGATATTGCCTTTGCTTTGGGTGTATTGGCGTTGCTCGGCAGTCGCGTTCCTACTGCGCTGAAAGTGTTCCTGATGGCGCTGGCGATTATCGATGATCTTGGCGCCATCGTGATTATCGCGCTGTTCTACACCAGCGATCTCTCGGTACTGTCGTTGAGCGTGGCGGCGGGCGCGATTGTGTTGCTGGCGATTCTTAATCGCTGTGGCGTGCGTAATATCGCGATTTACATGCTGGTGGGTATTGTACTGTGGACGGCGGTGCTCAAGTCCGGCGTGCACGCCACCCTAGCGGGCGTTATCGTCGGCTTCTTTGTTCCATTGGAAGAGAAGGATGGGCATTCACCGGCTGAGCATTTAGCGCATGGATTGATGCCGTGGGTAAACTGGCTGATTCTGCCGCTGTTTGCTTTCGCCAATGCGGGCATTTCGCTGACCGGTATCACCTTTATGGATGCGCTGTCACCAGAGCCGCTGGGCATCATTCTCGGCCTGTTGATTGGTAAACCATTGGGTATCACCTTGTTCTGCTGGTTGGCGGTGAAATGGCGGCTGGCGGTGCTGCCGGCTGGCACCACGATACGCGATATCATGGCGATTGGTGTGCTGTGCGGTATCGGCTTTACCATGTCGATCTTTATCAGTTCGCTGGCATTCGATGCCGCGCATGAACAGCTGGTGACGTTCTCTAAATTGGGCATCCTCAGTGGTTCGCTGCTGTCGGCGGTGCTGGGTTACGTACTGCTACGCGTTAAACTGCGTTAATACAGGAAGGAGGCGTAAGCCTCCTTTTTTGCCGATGAATCAGCTCAATTTTAATCATCTCTACTATTTCTGGCAGGTGTGCAAAACCGGTTCGGTGGTGCGTGCGGCGGATGTCTTGTGTCTGGCGCCGCAAACGGTAACCGGCCAAATCAAAGCGCTGGAAGATCAGCTGGGCGGCGTGCTGTTTCGGCGACAAGGGCGCGGTTTAGTGCCCAATGAACTTGGTCAGCTGGTGTTTCGTTATGCCGATCGCATGTTCATGCTGAGCCAGGAAATGCTCGATATCGTTAACTATCGTAAAGAGTCGCATCTGTTGTTTGATGTCGGCGTCGCGGATGCGTTGTCGAAGCAGTTGGTCAGCAAGGTGCTCGAAACGGCGGTGATGACGGATGAAAAAATCCATCTGCGCTGCTTTGAATCAAC
Source organism: Pantoea sp. CFCC18179 (assembly GCF_059412405.1). NCBI lineage: Bacteria > Pseudomonadati > Pseudomonadota > Gammaproteobacteria > Enterobacterales > Erwiniaceae > Pantoea > Pantoea sp. CFCC18179. Next base: position 10,085 of record NZ_JBNBPM010000009.1, read on the forward strand.
CCATGAGATGCTGCTGGAGCAACTTAGCCAGCACAAACTGGACATGATCCTCTCCGATTGCTCCATCGACTCAACGCAACAGGAAGGGCTGTTTTCACTCAAGCTGGGTGAGTGTCCGATCAGTTTCTGGTGCAACACTCCTTTGCCGTCCTTGCCATTCCCCGCTTGCCTGGAAGAACGCCGCTTATTGATTCCTGGCCGCCGCTCGATGCTGGGTCGCAAATTATTGAACTGGATTCACAGCCAGGGCTTGCAGGTGGAGATTCTTGGCGAGTTTGATGATGCCGCCTTGATGAAGGCATTTGGTGCGTTGAATAACGCGATTTTCGTTGCCCCAACGCTGTATGGCGCAGAAATTTATCGTGACGATGCGATCAAGGAGATTGGGCGTTTAGAGGAAGTGATGGAGGAGTATCACGTGATCTTCGCTGAGCGCATGATTCAACATCCGGCGGTGCAGCGTATTTGCCATCGCGACTTTAGTGCACTGTTTACCAACGAATCGCAGGTATAAAAAAACCGGCTAAGCGCCGGTTCTTTCTACAAAACGATAAACAGACGGGCGATTAAGCCAGTTTGTTGATCTGAGCAGTCAAGTTTGCTTTATGACGTGCAGCTTTGTTTTTGTGGATCAGACCTTTAGCAGCCTGACGGTCCACGAGTGGTTGCATTTCGTTGAATGCGTTCTGCGCAGCAGCTTTGTCGCCTGTTGCGATAGCCGCGTATACTTTCTTGATGAAAGTACGCATCATTGAACGGTTGCTTGCGTTATGCTTGCGACGTTTCTCAGATGTTACGGCGCGTTTCTTAGCTGATTTGATATTAGCCAAGGTCCAACTCCCAAATGTGATCTATATGGACAAATCAAAGGCCGAGGACTATGCCTTTTGCGCCTTCTTATGTCAATGGATTTGTGCAAATAAGCGTCGTTTCAGCAACAACACTTGATTACGTAATTGATGGCGCAGGATTCTACCAGCAACACGCCGCTGAATACAGTATTTCGCAGCAAAAATCTTCAGATCCTCGCTAAGCATCTGGTCACACGCGGATTAAGCCGCTTCCGAAGCAGGAAAGGCACGTATACGGGTTAACCTAAACGCCATTCAAGGGTATAATCCGCCGATTTCCACCGGTTTGAGTCAGCCATGAAGTTTATCCGCGGTATTTATAATCTGAAAGAGCAGCATCGCGGCTGCGTCCTGACTATTGGTAATTTCGACGGCGTACATCGCGGCCATCAGGCTTTGATGGCGGAATTAATTGCCGAGGGACGAAAACGCAATCTGCCGGTGGTGGTCATGGTCTTCGAACCACAACCGCTTGAGTTGTTTGCCGGTGACAAAGCGCCAGCGCGTCTAACGCGTTTGCGCGAAAAACTGAAATACCTGGAAATTGCGGGTGTGGATGCGGTGCTGTGCGTGCGTTTTGATCGCCGCTTTGCCGCACACTCGGCGCAGAGTTTTATCTCTGAATTGCTGGTGGATAAGCTCAACGTCAAGTTCCTGGCGGTCGGCGATGATTTCCGCTTCGGCGCTGGTCGCCAGGGCGATTTCCTGTTATTACAGAAAGCCGGTATCGAGTATGGTTTTGAGGTCATCAGCACCCAAACTTACTGCGATGGCGGCAAGCGTATCAGCAGCACGGCAGTACGTCAGGCGCTGGCACAAGATGATTTTGCACAAGCCGAAGCGTTGCTGGGCCATCCGTTTGGTATTTCAGGTCGCGTGGTGCACGGTGATGCACTTGGGCGCACCATCGGTTTTCCTACCGCAAATATCCCATTACGTCGCAGCGTTACGCCGGTTAAAGGCGTGTTTGCGGTTGAAGTTTTGGGCCTCGGCGCACAGCCGTTGCCGGGCGTGGCTAATATCGGTACACGTCCAACGGTAAAAGGTTTACGTCAGCAGCTTGAAGTTCACCTGCTCGACACAAATATGAATCTCTATGGGCATCACATTGAAGTGGTGCTGAAGCAGAAGATTCGCGATGAACAGCGTTTCGCTTCGCTGGACGCGTTGAAAGAACAAATTGCGAAAGATGTGGTGACAGCCCGCCAATTCTTTGGGCTAAAAACACCGGTTTAATGACCGAAATACGGAATCGAGAATCTGATGAGTGACTATAAATCTACCCTGAATTTGCCGGAAACGGGGTTCCCGATGCGTGGCGATCTGGCCAAGCGCGAACCGGGAATGCTGCAACGTTGGTATGATGACAACCTGTACGGCATCATCCGCGAAGCCAAGAAAGGGAAAAAAACCTTTATTTTGCATGATGGCCCTCCTTATGCGAACGGCAGCATTCATATTGGTCACTCAGTAAACAAGATTCTGAAAGACATTATCGTTAAGTCGAAAGGCATGGCGGGATATGACTCGCCGTATGTTCCTGGTTGGGACTGCCACGGTTTACCGATTGAACACAAAGTCGAGCAGATGATCGGTAAGCCGGGCGAGAAAGTCAGCGCGGCTGAATTCCGTGCTGCTTGCCGCCAATATGCAGCGGAGCAGGTTGAAGGCCAAAAAAATGACTTCATCCGCCTCGGCGTGCTGGGCGACTGGGATCGTCCGTACTTGACCATGAATTTCCAGACCGAAGCCAACATCATTCGTGCGTTGGGCAAAATCATCGGTAACGGCCACTTGCACAAAGGCGCGAAGCCGGTGCACTGGTGCATGGATTGCCGTTCAGCCCTCGCTGAAGCGGAAGTCGAGTATTACGACAAAACCTCGCCATCCATCGACGTGATGTTCAATGCCGTTGATGCTGATGCGGTGCGCGCGAAATTTGGCGTAACCACTTCAGAAGGCCCGGTTTCTTTGGTGATCTGGACCACCACACCGTGGACCATGCCAGCTAACCGCGGTATCTCACTGCACCCAGAATTTGAATATCAGCTGCTGCAAATAGATGGCCGTAGCGTGATCCTCGCCAAAGAGATGGTTGAGAGCGTCATGAAGCGCGCCGGCATCAGTAACTGGACCGTGCTGGGCGAATGTAATGGCGCAGCGCTGGAGTTGCAGCTGTTCCAGCATCCGTTCCTTGAGAATATCCAATCTAAAGTGGTGCTGGGCGAACACGTTACGCTGGAAGCCGGTACTGGCGCAGTCCATACCGCGCCGGGCCACGGCCCGGATGACTACGTGATCGGCCAGAAATACGGTCTGGAAACGGCCAACCCAGTTGGTCCAGATGGTGCGTATCTGCCAGGCACTTACCCAACGCTGGATGGTGTGAACGTCTTTAAAGCCAACGACATGATCGTTGAGTTGCTGAAAGAGAAAGGTGCGTTGCTGCACGTTGAAAAACTGCTGCACAGCTATCCGCACTGCTGGCGTCACAAAACGCCGATCATCTTCCGTGCCACGCCACAATGGTTCATCAGCATGGATCAGAAAGGCTTGCGTGCACAGTCGTTGAAAGAGATCAAAGGCGTGCAGTGGATCCCAGATTGGGGCCAGGCGCGTATCGAAGCGATGGTGGCAAACCGTCCGGACTGGTGTATCTCGCGTCAACGTACGTGGGGCGTGCCGATGGCGCTGTTCGTGCACAAAGAGAGCGAGCAACTGCACCCGGATACGCTGGAGCTGATGGAAAAAGTCGCCAGGCTGGTTGAGCAAGACGGGATTCAGGCGTGGTGGGATCTCGATCCGCGCGATCTGATGGGCGACGATGCTGATCATTACGTCAAAGTGCCAGACACCTTAGACGTGTGGTTCGATTCAGGATCAACCAGCTATGCAGTGGTTGATGCGCGTCCAGAGTTCGGCGGCAACACGCCGGATATGTATCTGGAAGGTTCGGATCAGCATCGCGGCTGGTTCATGTCTTCGCTGATGATCTCCACGGCGATGAAAGGCAAAGCGCCTTATCGTCAGGTACTGACGCACGGTTTCACCGTGGATGGTCAGGGCCGCAAGATGTCGAAATCGATCGGCAACACCGTGGCACCGCAAGATGTAATGGATAAACTCGGCGCGGATATTCTGCGTCTGTGGGTGGCCTCAACCGACTATTCCGGTGAAATGGCGGTTTCTGATGAAATCCTGAAACGTGCCGCCGACAGCTATCGTCGTATCCGTAACACCGCGCGTTTCCTGCTGGCAAACCTGGCGGGCTTCAACCCGGCGACAGATTGCGTTAAGCCTGAAGAGATGGTGGTGGTGGATCGTTGGGCCGTTGGCCGTGCGCTGGCTGCGCAACAAGACATCGTTCAATCTTACGAAAACTATGATTTCCACGAAGTGGTGCAACGTCTGATGCACTTCTGCTCGATCGAAATGGGCTCGTTCTATCTCGATGTGATTAAAGATCGTCAATACACCGCCAAAGGCGACAGCCTGGCGCGTCGTAGCTGCCAAACCGCGCTGTGGCACATCGTTGAAGCGCTGGTGCGCTGGATGGCACCAATTATGTCCTTCACCGCCGACGAAATCTGGGGCTATTTGCCGGGCGAGCGCGTGAAATACGTGTTTACTGAAGAGTGGTATCAAGATCTGTTTGGGCTGGCAGACAACGAAGCGCTGAACGATGCCTATTGGGACGAGCTGCTTAAAGTGCGCGGCGAAGTGAACAAGGTGATTGAGCAAGCGCGTAGCGACAAGCGTATTGGTGGTGCATTAGAAGCCACGGTAACGCTGTATGCAGATGCGGAACTGGCTGCCAAGCTGCAAGCACTGGGCGATGAACTGCGCTTTGTGCTACTGACTTCAGGCGCAACGGTGGCGGATTACGTCACAGCCAGCGATGAAGCGCAGCAGAGCGAAGTGTTGAAAGGTCTGAAAATTGCGTTGCACAAAGCAGAAGGCGAGAAATGTCCACGCTGCTGGCATTACACTACCGACGTTGGCCAGAATCCTGAGCACGCGGCGGTCTGTGGTCGTTGCTACACCAATGTGTCCGGAAACGGCGAGCAGCGGAAATTTGCCTAATGAGTAAAGCTATTTGTTCGACTGGTTTGCGCTGGCTGTGGTTGGTGCTGGTGGTGATCGCCATCGATTTTGGCAGCAAAATGTGGGTCATGGACAACATGATGCTGCATGAAACGCAGCCGCTGATGCCGTATCTGAATCTGTTCTACGCGCACAATTATGGCGCGGCGTTCAGCTTCCTGGCAGACAAAGGCGGCTGGCAGCGCTGGTTCTTTGCTGGCATCGCCATTGCTATCGTGGTGGCGTTGCTGGTGATGATGTATCGCAACCGCGCAAGCAACAAATTAACCAACATTGCCTACGCACTGATCATTGGCGGGGCATTAGGTAATCTGTTTGACCGTTCGTATCACGGCTTTGTGGTCGATTTTATCGACTTCTATGTCGGAGATTGGCACTTCGCCACCTTCAATATCGCCGACTGCGCTATCTGTATCGGCGCAGCGTTGGTGGTGCTGGAAGGGTTTCTCAGCCCGAACGGCAAACAGGAAAAATTGAAAGGGTAACTGATGACAGATTCTGTACAGCGCGATAGCGCGTTGCTGGTGCACTTTACGCTGAAGCTGGAAGATGGCTCGACAGCCGAATCCACGCGCGCCAACGGCAAACCAGCGCTGTTCCGTCTGGGTGATGGCAGCCTTTCAGCCGCGTTGGAGCAGCAATTGCTGGGCCGCAAAGTGGGTGACAAGCACGCCTTCACTCTGGAACCGGAAGATGCCTTTGGCGGCAGCAGCCCGGATCTGGTGCAGTACTTCTCGCGACGTGATTTTAACGATGCGGGTGAACCGGAAGTCGGTGCCATTATGCTGTTCAGCGGTCGTGGCGGCAGCGAAATGCCGGGCGTGATCCGTGAAATCTCCGGTGATTCGATCACCGTGGATTTCAACCATCCGCTGGCCGGTCAACGCATTCAGTTTGAAATTGAAGTGCTGGAGATTGATCCGGTGCTGGAGACTAACGATGCAAATCCTGTTAGCTAATCCACGCGGTTTCTGTGCTGGCGTTGATCGCGCCATCAGCATCGTCGAGCGTGCGCTGGAGATGTACGGCGCACCGATCTACGTGCGTCACGAAGTGGTGCATAACCGCTACGTGGTGAGTAGCCTGCGTGAGCGCGGTGCGATCTTTATCGAAGAGATCTCCGAAGTACCGGATGACGCGATTCTGATCTTCTCGGCGCACGGCGTGTCTCAAGCTGTGCGTGCCGAAGCCAAAGCGCGCAATCTCACCATGCTGTTTGATGCCACCTGTCCACTGGTTACTAAAGTGCATATGGAAGTGGCGCGTGCCAGCCGTAAAGGTGTTGAAGCGATTTTGATTGGTCACGCGGGCCATCCCGAAGTGGAAGGCACCATGGGCCAATACAGCAATCCCAACGGCGGCATGTATCTGGTGGAATCACCGGAAGATGTCTTCAAACTGAACGTGAAAGATGAAAGCAACCTGTGCTTCATGACGCAGACCACGCTTTCGGTTGATGATACCTCTGACGTAATTGATGCGTTGCGTCAGCGCTTCCCAGCGATTATCGGTCCACGTAAAGATGATATCTGCTACGCCACCACAAACCGTCAGGAAGCGGTGCGCGTTTTAGCGCGTGATGCTGAAGTGGTGCTGGTGGTCGGTTCTAAAAACTCCTCGAACTCGAACCGTTTGGCTGAGTTGGCGCAACGCGCTGGCAAGTTGGCGAAGCTGATTGATTCAGCGGATGACATTCAGGAAGAGTGGGTTAAAGACAAAAAAATCATCGGTGTCACCGCTGGCGCTTCTGCGCCCGACATTCTGGTGCAGCAGGTAATTCAGCGTCTGCGTGAGCTGGGCGGCGAAGCGGCGATTGAGCTGATTGGTCGTGAAGAGAACATCGTGTTTGAAGTGCCGAAAGAGCTGCGCGTTGAAGTGCGTAACGTGCAGTAAGCGATTCAAACTGCTACAAAATGAGGCCGACATTGTTCGGCCTTTTCTTTATCTGTCGCCGCACAAAATCCCATTTCCAGCATGCGGGATTGCTTTTACTGATAATGTTTCGCGGTTGGCATAAAATTCTTATATCCCTTTTTTATTGTGGCGTGACTGTTATCTGACCGTTAACCTGTTTACGCTTTACGTGCATAGATTTGTATCAGGAATGAATAATTATGAGTGAAATCCGCATTGCTATCGTTGGTGCGCCGGGTCGCATGGGACGCAATTTGATTCAGGCCGCGCAGCAAGCGGAAGGTGTGGCGCTCGGCGCAGCGCTGGCACGCAGTGGTTCATCACTATTAGGCGTTGATGCTGGCGAATTAGCAGGCATCGGTAAAACCGGTGTCATCGTCACCGACGATTTAAACAAGGTCGCCAATGACTTTGATGTGCTGATCGACTTCACCCGCCCGGAAGGCACGCTGGAGTATCTGGCGTTTTGCCGCCAGCACAACAAAGCAATGGTCATCGGTACCACCGGTTTTGACGACGCGGGCAAAGCAGCGATCCGCGCGGCAGCGCAAGATATCGGCATTGTGTTTGCGGCCAACTTTAGCGTGGGCGTAAATCTGGTGCTGAACCTGCTGCAACAAGCGGCGAAAGTGATGGGCGATTATGCGGATATCGAAATCGTTGAAGCGCACCATCGTCATAAAGTTGATGCACCATCAGGAACCGCGTTGGCAATGGGCGAAGCGATTGCCGATGCCATGAAGTGGAATCTGGACGAACACGCAGTGTATGCCCGTGAAGGCCATACCGGCGAGCGCAAGCCACAAACCATCGGCTTCGCCACGGTACGTGCGGGTGATATCGTCGGTGAACATACCGCGATGTTTGCCGATATTGGCGAGCGTGTAGAGATTACCCACAAGGCCTCCAGCCGCATGACCTTCGCAAATGGCGCGGTTAAGGCGGCAAGTTGGCTGAAAGACAAGAAATCTGGCCTTTATGATATGCGTGATGTGCTGGATTTATTGATGTTGTGAGTGTTGTGAACCATCGTGATGTGGTTATTTCAATCGGTAAGACCTTGATTGACGAGGGCAATGTAATCATTGCCCTTAATTTTATGTAAAAATACCGATCCTGTGATAATTTTTATTTGAAGTGTGTGTTTTTGGTGGTTGCTGGGTGTTTTTGATGCTGCTGAAAGCTAATTTTGACCATTTGGTCAAAAATTTATGCGCCGTAGCATCACTTTGCCATTATTGCTGCCAGGCAACCGATTATTTTTTCGAGTTATCTCACTCTTTTATCGCCTTTCACCGTTTTTAACATTCAGTTGCCCGAAATATACAAAAAAATAGACGCTCACTGTAGACAAGGTGCGGGGCGATCATTAGAATGCGCGCAATTTGCCAAAATTCGAGTACTCAGGCGGGTTTTGCATTGATTCTGCCACTGGTTTTGAATTAATATGCAAATATTGTGACTGTTTATTCCCTGGAGGATGTTTTGATTAAGTCAGCGCTCTTGGTTCTGGAAGACGGAACCCAATTCCACGGTCGGGCCATCGGGGCAACGGGATCGGCAGTGGGAGAAGTCGTTTTCAACACTTCAATGACCGGTTATCAAGAAATCCTCACTGATCCTTCCTATTCCCGCCAAATCGTTACCCTCACTTATCCCCATATCGGCAATGTTGGCGTTAACGCCGCCGATGAAGAATCCAGCCAAATCCATGCTCAAGGCCTGGTTATTCGCGATCTGCCGCTGATTACCAGCAACTTCCGCAGTGAAGAAAGTCTGTCAGCTTACTTGCAGCGCAATAACATCGTTGGCATCGCCGATATCGACACGCGCAAACTGACCCGTTTGCTGCGCGAGAAAGGTGCACAGAGCGGCTGCATTATTGCGGGCGATAATCCGGATGCTGCGCTGGCGCTGCAAAAAGCGCAGGCGTTCCCGGGCTTGAAAGGGATGGACCTGGCGAAAGAAGTGACCACCGCAGAAACTTACGCGTGGCAGCAGGGTAGCTGGACACTGGAAGGTGATTTGCCGGAGCAGAAAAGCGCGGAAGAGCTGCCGTTCCATGTGGTGGCGTACGATTACGGCGCGAAACGTAACATCCTGCGTATGCTGGTGGATCGCGGCTGCCGCCTGACAGTCGTGCCGGCGAAAACGCCAGCCGAAGAGGTTCTGGCGCTCAATCCAGACGGCATTTTCCTGTCGAACGGTCCTGGTGACCCGGAGCCGTGTGATTACGCCATCAACGCGATTCAGGCTTTCCTGAAAACCGACATCCCAGTATTCGGCATCTGCCTCGGTCATCAGCTGTTAGCGCTGGCGAGCGGTGCCAAAACCGTCAAGATGAAACTTGGTCATCACGGCGGTAACCACCCGGTGAAAGATCTCGACAACAACACAGTGATGATCACTGCACAAAACCACGGTTTTGCGGTAGATGACAGCCAGTTACCGGCCAATCTGCGCGTGACGCATGTGTCGCTGTTCGACCAAACTGTGCAGGGCATTCACCGCACTGACAAACCGGCCTTTAGCTTCCAGGGACACCCGGAAGCGAGCCCAGGCCCGCACGATGCGGCGCCGCTGTTCGATCACTTTATCGAACTGATCGAAGCTTACCGTTCTAACGCGAAGTAATCAGGAGCCCACGATGCCAAAACGTACAGACATAAAATCCATCCTGATTCTTGGTGCTGGCCCGATCGTCATCGGCCAGGCATGTGAATTTGACTACTCCGGTGCGCAGGCGTGTAAAGCGCTGCGTGAAGAGGGTTACCGCGTCATTCTGGTGAACTCCAACCCGGCAACCATCATGACCGACCCAGAAATGGCCGATGCCACTTATATCGAGCCAATTCACTGGGAAGTGGTGCGCAAAATTATCGAAAAAGAGCGCCCGGATGCGGTGCTGCCAACAATGGGCGGCCAGACTGCGCTGAACTGTGCGCTGGAGTTGGAGCGTCAAGGTGTGTTGGCCGAGTTCGGCGTCACCATGATTGGTGCCACCGCTGATGCGATTGATAAAGCGGAAGATCGTCGCCGTTTCGACGTGGCGATGAAAAGCATTGGCCTCGGCACTGCACGTTCCGGTATCGCGCATACCATGGAAGAAGCGCTGGCGGTGGCTGAAGATGTCGGCTTCCCGTGCATCATTCGTCCTTCCTTTACAATGGGCGGCACCGGTGGCGGTATCGCTTATAACCGCGAAGAGTTTGAAGAGATTTGCGAGCGCGGTCTGGACTTGTCGCCAACCAATGAGCTGCTGATTGATGAGTCGCTGATTGGCTGGAAAGAGTACGAGATGGAAGTGGTGCGTGATAAAAACGACAACTGCATCATCGTCTGCTCAATCGAAAACTTCGATGCGATGGGTATCCACACCGGTGACTCCATCACCGTGGCACCGGCGCAAACGCTGACCGACAAAGAATACCAAATCATGCGTAACGCCTCGCTGGCGGTACTGCGTGAAATCGGCGTAGAAACCGGCGGTTCTAACGTGCAGTTCTCGGTGAACCCGAAAGATGGCCGCATGATCGTCATCGAAATGAACCCGCGCGTATCGCGTTCGTCAGCGCTGGCATCGAAAGCCACCGGCTTCCCGATTGCTAAAGTGGCGGCGAAACTGGCGGTGGGCTTCACCCTTGATGAGCTGATGAACGACATCACTGGCGGCTTAACGCCTGCATCGTTCGAACCGTCAATCGACTACGTTGTGACCAAGATTCCTCGCTTCAACTTCGAGAAATTCGCCGGTGCAAACGATCGTCTGACCACGCAGATGAAATCGGTGGGTGAAGTAATGGCGATTGGCCGTACTTTCCAGGAGTCGATGCAAAAAGCACTGCGCGGCCTGGAAGTTGGCGCCAGCGGCTTTGACCCAAAAGTCAGCCTTGATGATGCCGAAGCACTGACGCGCATCCGCCGTGAGCTGAAAGATGCCGGTTCTGACCGTATCTGGTACATCGCTGATGCCTTCCGTGCAGGCATGTCGGTGGATGGCGTGTTCAACCTCACCAATATTGATCGCTGGTTCCTGGTGCAGATTGAAGAGCTGGTGCGTTTGGAAGAGCAGGTGGAGCGCGAAGGTGTTAACTCACTGAATGCCGACTTCCTGCGCGCGTTGAAGCGTAAAGGCTTTGCCGATGTGCGTCTGGCTGCGTTGGCTGGCGTATCAGAGAGCGAAATTCGCAAGCTGCGTCAGCAATTCAACCTGCATCCGGTATACAAGCGCGTTGATACCTGTGCGGCTGAGTTCGCTACCGATACCGCCTACATGTACTCAACGTATGAAGAAGAGTGCGAAGCCAATCCAAACCAGGATCGTGAAAAAATCATGATTTTGGGCGGTGGTCCAAACCGTATCGGCCAGGGCATCGAATTCGATTACTGCTGCGTACATGCGGCGCTGGCGCTGCGTGAAGACGGTTACGAGACCATCATGGTCAACTGTAACCCGGAAACCGTATCAACTGATTACGACACCTCGGATCGCCTGTACTTCGAGCCGGTTACGCTGGAAGACGTGCTGGAAATCGTGCGCATCGAGCAGCCGAAAGGCGTTATCGTGCAATACGGTGGTCAGACGCCACTGAAACTGGCGCGTGCGCTTGAAGCCGCTGGCGTTCCGGTGATTGGTACCAGCCCGGATTCCATTGACCGCGCAGAAGACCGTGAACGCTTCCAACAAGCGGTTGATCGCCTGAACCTGAAGCAACCGGCCAACGCCACAGTAGCAACGCTGGAGCAAGCGGTAGAAAAAGCGGCTGGCATCGGTTATCCGCTGGTGGTGCGTCCTTCCTATGTGTTGGGCGGCCGTGCGATGGAGATCGTTTACGACGAAATCGACCTGAAGCGCTACTTCCAGACCGCTGTTTCGGTATCAAACGATGCGCCGGTACTGCTGGATCGCTTCCTTGACGATGCGGTTGAAGTCGATGTCGATGCGATTTGCGACGGCGAGCGCGTGCTGATTGGCGGCATTATGGAGCACATCGAACAAGCGGGCGTGCACTCAGGTGACTCGGCCTGTTCGCTGCCGGCTTACACGCTGAGCACTGAAATTCAGAACGTGATGCGTCAGCAGGTAGAAAAACTGGCCTTCGAGCTGAACGTACGTGGCTTGATGAACGTACAGTTCGCGGTGAAGGACAACGAGGTTTACCTGATTGAGGTTAACCCACGTGCCGCGCGTACTGTGCCATTCGTCTCGAAAGCGACCGGCGTAGCGCTGGCGAAAGTGGCTGCGCGCGTGATGGCGGGCAAAACCCTGGCTGAGCAAGGCGTCACCAAAGAAGTGATTCCACCGTACTACTCGGTGAAAGAAGTGGTGTTGCCGTTCAACAAGTTCCCAGGCGTTGACCCCATCCTCGGCCCAGAGATGCGTTCTACCGGCGAAGTGATGGGCGTAGGTCGTACCTTCGCGGAAGCCTTCGCCAAAGCGATGCTAGGTGCGCAGAGCAACATGAAGAAAACCGGCCGTGCGCTGCTGTCAGTGCGTGAAGGCGATAAGAAACGTATCGTCGACCTGGCGGCTAAGTTGCAGAAGTTTGGTTTCGAGTTGGATGCCACGCACGGTACCGCTGTGGTGCTGGGCGAAGCGGGTATCAACCCACGTTTGGTGAACAAGGTGCATGAAGGTCGTCCGCACATTCAGGATCGCCTGAAGAACGGTGAATATACTTACATCGTTAACACCACCGCGGGACGTCAGGCGATTGAAGATTCCAAACTGATTCGCCGCAGTGCGCTGCAATATAAAGTGCATTATGACACCACGCTGAACGGTGGTTTTGCTACCGCGATGTCGCTGAATGCTGACCCAACGGAGCAAGTGATTTCCGTGCAGGAAATGCACGCACAAATCAAAGGCTAATCAACACGTTGACAAAAAAGTACGGCTCCTGCGGGAGCCGTTTTTGTTTTGTCATTCTCTTGCAATATTGAAACGCTTGTCGGTAAAACTTCGTAAAATTTGACATAAATTTTATCAGTTGATGCTGAACTCGAAACACTCCCGATTATCCGCACAAATTTATAAATACGATCCCGCTAAGCGCACCGTAGTATTTCGCACGCTCATTAATAGGGCGCTCACCTTAATCGGGAATATAAAATGAAAATGCGTGCTTTCACTCTCACGGCTGTTGCTGCGTTACTTGCCGCAGCGCCACTCGCTAGCCAGGCGGAAATTACTCTGCTCAAGCAGGACCCGCAGGCGGGCGATCCGCTCAGCCGTCTCGACTTCAAAGTGGGCGGAAGTATTCGTCCACAGTTCCTGCATCAAAATGGCGTGAACGATAAATCGTATAAGCGTAATGGCTACGATGGCGGTTCACGTTTCCGTTTCTCTGCTGATTACTACCTGTTTGATGACATCAGCTGGGTCAGCTACTACGAGTTGGGTGTTAACTTCCCGGCCTGGTGGGGATGGGATGAACACTATGCCGATGGCGCTAACAACACCACGCGTCGCCAGCTGTATACCGGTCTGAAAAGCAAAACCTGGGGTCAGTTAACCTTCGGTCAGCAGAACAGCATTTACTACGATGTAGTGGGTGCGAAGACCGATATCTGGGATTACGACATGCTGGCGCAGGCGCCAGGTAACGGGATCAACGGCGATTACGACGGTTCATACCGTTCACGTAAGATGCTGAAATACAAAAACACCTTCGGCGATGTTGATGTCTATGCATCGTATCTGTTCTCTGACGACGACCTGCTGCAGAAAGGCAACAACCTGCGCTACAAGCGTAAAGGCGGCGGTTCGTTGGGTGTGGATTATCACATCAGCAAAAACCTGACGTGGGGCACCGCGTGGAACTATACGCACGCAACGATGCGTAACACCGCGACCGACGACAGCAAAGATTACAACCAGAACATCTACGGTACCGCGCTGAGCTATACGCCAGGCAACTGGACGTTGTCAGCGGGTGGCGGTTACTACCAGAACTTCCTGACCACCAAGAAATCAGTGGCTAGCAACTACTTCGCTGATGATGCGTGGGGCGTAGAATACTTTGCTGGCTACAAATTCCCAATTGGTCAGTACGCGGTTAAATCTATCCAGCCTTACTTCATGGGCGACCGTCTGGAATACCTGAATGGCCGTAACTACCAACGTATCGATAACGGCGTCGGTATCAGCGCGCAGCTCGACTACGGCTTCCGTGTTGATTACGAATACGTGATTACCTCAAGCACCGATAAATCACTGGGCAATGTGAATCTGGTGCGTCTGCGCTACGATTTCTAACTTGTCTCTACGGCTCCTGCGGGAGCCGTTTTTCTTTGTGGCACAGAGTGCGCTTTTCTTTACACTGCTGTACCGTCATTCCGCCTTTTCATACTGAGTTGTGCCGTCTTAACGGGCGTTTCTGGCTCCTCTCCCCGCTTAAGTCCTGAAACCCGGTGTAAAACTCTGTCCAATAACCAAAGTGCGGTGGCATTGGAGCTTTACGCAAATAGCGGGTGCCTCCTATCGACGAAAGTTTCGCCTTTACGTATGATGGCGCCAATTTTTTCCAGTAGGTCTTTTAACATGATTAGTCTGATCGCGGCACTGGCAGCGGATCGCATTATTGGTATGGAAAACGCCATGCCATGGAACCTGCCGGCAGATTTGGCATGGTTCAAACGTAATACCTTGAATAAGCCGGTGATTATGGGTCGTTTGACCTTTGAATCGATTGGCCGCCCACTTCCGGGTCGTCTGAATATTGTGGTGAGCAGCAAGCCAGGCAACCACGAAGGTGTCACTTGGGTAACTTCACTGGAAGAGGCGATCAAAGCCGCTGGTGATGTTGAAGAGATGATGGTGATTGGCGGTGGACGCGTATACGAGCAGATGCTGGCGCGCGCCGATCGTCTGTATCTGACGCACATCGACGCGGAAGTAGAAGGGGATACGCAGTTCCCGGATTACGAGCCTGATGAATGGCAATCTACTTTCAGCGAATTCCATGATGCTGATGAGCAGAATTCGCATAGCTACTGCTTCGAGATTCTGGATCGTCGCTAGTCTTTATGGCGACCAACAAAAAGCCCGCTAAAATAGTGGGCTTTTTTATTTAAGGCGTATCACTCAACGGCGGATGTGCACTCGCCGCACTTTCCGCCATCGCCTGTTCACGGTTGGATGCTTGCACGTAATACTGTTTGGTTTCCCAATGCAGCAGCGTGAGCGTCCCACCCCAGCAGCAGCCGGTATCCAATCCAATCACGTGTTCTGGTGTGCCTTTGCCTTCCAGCGAGGCCCAATGACCAAAAATCTGCGTGTAGTCGCTGCTGATTTTTCCCGGCACCATAAACCATGGCTTAAGCGGCGGTGGCGCTGAATTTGGTGTGTCTTTGCAGATCATATCCAATTGGCCATTGGGGAAGCAGAAGCGCATGCGCGTCAGTGCATTGGTGCTAAAACGCAGACGTGCTAAACCGCTCAGTTCTGGCGTCCAGTTGTTTGGCATGTCGCCATACATGGCATCGAGAAACAGCGGATAACTGTCGCTGGAGAGTACGGATTCCACTTCACGCGCGCACATCTGCGCGGTCTCCAGATCCCATTGAGGCGTGATGCCCGCGTGCGCCATTAACAGCTTTTTCTCTTCATCCACTTGCAGCAACGGCTGACGGCGTAACCAGTTAATCAGCTCATCGGCGTCATCGGCTTCCAGCAGCGAGGTGAGGCGATCTTTTGGCTTATTACGGCTGATACCCGCGTAGACCGCCAGCAAATGCAGATCGTGATTGCCCAGCACCAAGCGCACGCAATCACCCAGCGATTTCACATAGCGCAGCACATCGAGCGAGCCGGGGCCGCGCGCCACCAAATCACCGGTGAGCCACAATGTGTCGTGCTGCGGATCGAAATCAACCTGCGCCAACAGCGCACGAAGCTCGTCATAACAGCCATGAATATCGCCAATCAGGTATGTACTCATTGTCAGTCCGATCAAAACACGCCGCCCGGACGAACCGGGCGGGGGAGGATTAATGTATGTGGGTTTGCACCGCTAGGCGAAACACTGGGATCTCAACGTGGAACTCTTCGCCCTCGTCATCGATCATCACATAGTGGCCTTGCATGGTGCCCATCGGCGTTTCAAGAATCGCGCCGCTGGTGTACTGATACTCGCCGCCGGCGGCGATGTGCGGCTGTTCGCCGACCACACCTTCACCTTGCACTTCAGTCTCACGACCGTTGCCGTTGGTGATTAGCCAATAGCGGCTGCGCAACTGCACATTGTTGCGCCCCAGGTTGCGAATGGTGATGGTGTAGGCAAACACGTAGCGATCCTCATCAGGCAAGGATTGCGACTCCACATACTGGCTGTGCACGTGGATACAGACGCGGGCCAAATCACTCATGCACTCAGTTCTCCGGAGTTTCCGCCTGATGATTGCTCAACCAGTTTGCCAGTTGGCAATATTGCGCCACAGAGACGTTCTCTGCACGCAGCGAGGCATCGATGTCTAATTGATCCAACGCACCAGCCGCAAACATGTGAGCAAGGCTGTTGCGCAGCGTTTTACGGCGTTTACCAAAGGCTTCAGTGGTAATGCGGCTCAGCAGGCGAATATCGCTGACCGGATGCTGTGGCTGCATATACGGCACTAAACGCACCACCGCAGATTCCACTTTTGGCGCTGGAGTGAAGGACTCTGGCGGCACTTCCAGTACGGGAATCACCTGGCAGTAATACTGCGCCATCACGCTCAAACGACCATAAGCTTTGCTGCCCGGCCCGGCGACTAAACGATTGACCACTTCTTTTTGCAGCATGAAGTGCATGTCTTTAATCGAACCAGTATAGCTGAAAAGGTGGAACATCAGCGGGGTGGAGATGTTGTACGGCAGGTTGCCGAACACGCGCAACGGCAGGCCTTTCTCTTGCGCTAATGCGGCGAAATCAAAGGTCATCGCATCCTGCTGGAAAATGGTCAGCTTAGGTCCGAGGAACGGATGCGTTTGCAGGCGCGCGGCAAGGTCGCGGTCCAGCTCGACAACAGTCAGCTCATCCAGACGTTCGCCTACCGGCTCGGTTAATGCACCAAGGCCGGGGCCGATTTCCACGATGGCTTCACCTTTTTGCGGGTGAATGGCGGAGACAATGCTGTCGATAATGTACTGATCGTTCAGGAAGTTCTGCCCGAAACGTTTACGGGCATAGTGCCCCTGATGGACGCGATTATTCATTACTGCTCTTGATCATAGTGATGGCGAGATTAAGCGCCGTGATAAAGCTGCCCGGATCTGCCTGGCCCAGACCGGCTAATTCAAGCGCGGTGCCGTGGTCGACAGAAGTCCGGATAAAGGGCAGGCCAAGCGTGATATTCACTGCGCGACCAAACCCCTGGAATTTTAGCACCGGTAAACCCTGGTCATGATACATCGCCAAAACCGCATCAGCATGTTGCAGATATTTCGGCTGGAACAACGTATCGGCCGGTAAAGGTCCGGTTAACTGCATACCTTGCTGGCGCAATTCATTGAGCGCCGGAATGATGGTATCGATCTCTTCACGGCCCATATGGCCGCTTTCGCCCGCGTGCGGATTCAGGCCGCAGACGAAGATGTGCGGGTTTGGCAAACCAAACTTCTGCTGCAGATCGCGATGCAGAATAGTGATCACTTCGTGCAGCGTGTCACGGGTAATCGCAGCAGAAACATCTTTCAATGGCAGATGGGTGGTGGCTAATGCCACGCGCAACTCTTCCGTTGCCAGCATCATCACCACTAAATCGCCACCGGCACGATCGGCAAAGAATTCAGTATGGCCGGTAAACGGAATGCCTGCATCGTTGATTACGCCTTTGTGCACCGGCCCGGTAATCAGCGCGGCGAACTCGCCGTTCAGGCTACCGTCACAGGCGCGAGCCAACGTTTCCAGCACATAATGGCTGTTTGCTACATTGAGTTCACCCGGAGTGACCTGTTGGGCAGTATCAACTTGCAGCAGCGTTAAGCTGCCTGCCTGCTGCGGTTGGGCTGCAACGCCGGGCTGATAGTCGCGCAGCGTCAGCGGCAAACCCAATAAAGCAGCGCGACGGCGCAAAAGCTCGCCGTCGCCGCAGACCACCAATTCAACCGGCCAGTTTTGCTGCGCCAGTTGAAGGGTGAGATCGGGACCAATCCCGGCGGGTTCGCCGGGAGTGATCACCACTCGATAATTACTGACCATTGTCATCCAGAATTTTCACGTAAGCGCTGGCGCGTTGTTCCTGCATCCAGGTTTGTGCTTCTTCCGCAAATTTACGGTTGAACAGCAGACGATACGCACGCTCTTTCTGCGCTGCGTCGGTCTTATCAACCTGGCGCGTATCCAGCAACTGAATCAAGTGCCAGCCAAACGAGGAGTGTACCGGTTGGCTCACCTGGCCTTTCTGCAATTTCAGCAACGCATCGCGGAACGCCGGATCGTAAATTTCTGGTGATGCCCAACCCAGATCGCCGCCCTGATTGGCTGAACCCGGATCGTCCGAGAACTGCTTGGCCGCAGCGGCAAAGGTGGTTTTGCCAGACTGAATATCGGCGGCGATCTGTTCGATCTTGGCTTGCGCTTGCGCATCAGTCAGGATCGGTGATGGTTTCAACAGAATGTGGCGCGCATGCACTTCGGTCACGGAGATGTTTTTGCTCTCACCGCGCAGATCGTTCACTTTCAGGATGTGGAAGCCCACGCCTGAACGGATTGGACCGACGATATCACCTTTCTTGGCGGTGCTCAGCGCCTGCGAGAACAGGGTTGGCAGTTCTTCAATTTTGCCCCAGCCCATGTTGCCGCCTTTCAGCGCTTGCGGATCGGCAGAGTAGGTTACGGCCAGCTTGCCGAAATCGGCACCGCCTTTCAGTTGTCCCACTAACTGGCGAGCCAGTGCTTCCTGGTCGTCAACCTGTTGCTGCGTTGGGTTTTCTGACAATGGCAGCAAGATCTGGCTGATGTTCAGCTCAGTTCCCTGGCTATTTTGTGCACCCACTTGCGCGGCCAGCGTATCAACTTCCTGCGGCAGGATAGTGATACGGCGGCGTACTTCGTTGTTACGCACTTCAGAAATCAGCATTTCACGACGAATCTGCGCGCGGTAAACGTTGTAGTTCATACCGTCATACGCCAAACGGCTGCGCAGCTGATCGAGGCTCATGCGGTTCTGGGCCGCGATGTTTTGAATCGCCTGATCCAACTGCTGATCGTTAACCTGAACGCCCGCTTTTTCCGCCATCTGCAAAATGATGTTATCCATGACCTGACGCTCAAGGATCTGATGACGCAATGTTTTATCATCTGGAAGTTGCTGCTTAGCTTGCTGCGCCTGTGATTTCACGGTGCGCATCATGTCATCAACGTCACTTTCCAGTACCACGCCGTTATTCACGACGGCGGCAACTTTATCAACCACTTGTGGGGCTGCGAACGCAGTGTTAGCGGTAATCGCTACACCAAGAATCAGCATTCTCCAGTTCTTCATACTTTATCCATTGTTGTTTCCGCACTGCGGGATAGCCTGTCAAACATCACAACATCAGAAAGCGCGCTGGTAAGGGATGATGCCCTGACGCAGCATTTCATTGGTGCCTAAGCCATAATTGGAACTCAGACCACGTAGCTCAATGTTGAATGAGATTTGGTTGTCATACTTACTGTCGTTGTTTTCCCAACCGTTGATCTTGCGTTCGTAACCCAGACGAATGGCATAGCAGCACGAGCTATATTGCAGGCCAACCAATTGTTCTGCTGGTCTGCTGTTGCGGGTATCGTAGTAATACCCGCCCACCAGTGACCATGCATCGGCAATTGGCCAACTGCCGGTGGCGCCAACCTGTGAAATCCCGTTTTTATAGATCGGGTCAGTCACCAGATTTGAGTTGTTCAACGCCTGCGCGACATATTCCGGGCTGCTGTAGCGATAGCTCAACTGCACCATACGATCGGCATCCTGACGATACTCAACTATCGCATTGCCTTGCGCGACGTTATCAAGGCGGGTGTCGTATTGCAGGCCGCCACGAGCGCCCCAGCGGTCGCTGATTTTCCAGTAAGTGTCGCCGGCCCATACCAGGCTGCCGGTGTCATCTTCTTTGTTCGTCAGGTTTACGCCGGTACGAGACGGGGTAAACGAGTAGATTTGACCCACAGAAACGTTAAAACGTTCAACCAGATCGTTATCATAAATACGCGTGGTCACACCGGTTGAAACTTCGTTAGACGAAGCGATGCGATCCAGGCCGCTATAAGTACGATCACGGAACAAACCGGTATAGTCGGTTTGCAACAGCGTTGAGTCGTAAGGATAGATATTGCTCTGATCGCGATACGGGATATAAAGGTACTGCACGCGTGGTTCCAGCGTCTGCGTATAACCCGGTTGCCAATCCATATCGCGGTCAAACACTAAACGACCATCCACTTTAAACTGAGGCAACGTGCGATTGACTGAATCATCCAAACGGCCACTTGCACCGCCAACGTTAGCGATTTCGCCATTGTTGTAGTGGTCGACATTTTCTTGCTGGTAATGAGTCGCAAGGAATTTGGCTTCAGTATCAAGACTTGCCCAACCGTTCGACAACGGCAGATCCAGCGTTGGCTCAATGTGTAAACGTGTCGCTTCTGGCATGCGGCTGTTCACGTTGGTGAATTTCACTGCCTGCGCATAGACACGTCCATCAAACGGGCCGATGTCATTTTGATAGAAATTCAAATCGAGCTGCGGTTGTGCGCGATAAACATTGGAATTGCTGGTATTGCCGAAGACCTGGAAGTCTTTGGACGACAACGTCGCATCCCAATTGGTATCCGCGTAACCAAAGCTGAATTTCTGTGTCGCGTAGCCATCAGTCGAGTTGTAGTACTTCGAATCGAGATCGTTGAAGTAATACGGGTCGCTGACTTTGGTGTAATTCGCGTTGAAGCGCCAATGCTGCTCATAAACACCGGCGTGCTGCCAGTAGAACAACCAACGATCGGAGCTATCGTTTTGCGCGATACCGCGCACCGCTTTATCGTTGTCGTACTGTTTATCTGATTGCAGATAATCCAATTCCATCAAGCCCGCGCCAAACACCGTCAGATAACGGAATTCGTTCTGCAATTGCAGACCACGTTTTTCCATATAGTGTGGCGTGATAGTGGCATCTGCTTGCGGCGCGATGTTCCAGTAATACGGCAGCATGAACTCGAAGCCGTTATTGCTACCGTACTTCGCGTTGGGGATCAGGAAGCCGGAGCGGCGACGATCGCCGAGTGGCAGCTGCAAATACGGGCTGTAAAACACCGGCACATTGCCGAGCTTGAAGCGCGCGTTCCAGATTTCCGCCACTTCTTCCTGGCGATCCTGAATCACTTCGGAACCTACTACGCTCCAGCTGTTAGAACCCGGCAAGCAGGAGGTAAAGCTGCCGTTTTCCATAATGGTATAGCGATTGTTGCCGCGCAGTTTCATCTGATCGGCGACGCCACGCCCCTGGCGGCCTACCATCTGATAATCACCATTCCACACGTTAGTGTCTTTGGTGTTCAGATTTGACCACGCTTTCGGACCTTTGAGGATGACCTGATTGTCGTCATAGTGCACATTACCCAGCGCATCGACGGTACGAACCGGTGTAGTTTGACCATCCTGTGGACGCTGATGCAGCTGCATTTCGTCGGCGCGCAGGCGGCTGTTGCCTTGCTGCACATCGACATTGCCCGTGAACACCGCATCATCCGGATAATTGCCTTTGGCGGAATCAGAATTGATGGTGACAGGCAGCGAATTGGTATCGCCATTAACCAGCGGGCGGTTGTAGCTTGGCACGCCCAACATGCACTGCGACATCAGATCGTCGGCAAGCGATGACTGGCTATAAAGCGCTGCACCAATCATGGTAGCCAGCAAGGTAGGTATATGTTTCTTCATACGCGGTTTCGATAATTCCATGAAAACTGGCATCATGCCGACAATCCGGTCAGAGACTAACTTACTGCCCGGCGTTGCGCCAGTGTTAATCCTTGTCTGTCCGCGTTGCCGTTAGGCGCTGAGATAAATGACAGGTATGATAATGCAATTTTCAGCCGCAAGCATGGCGAATTGAGGAGTTTATGCGCTACTGGGGAAAAGTTATTGGTCTGATGCTCGGCATATTTTCCGGGGCAGGCTTTTGGGGCATTGTACTGGGTCTGATCATTGGTCACATGTTTGACAAAGTACGTAGCGTGAAAGGACAGGGTTATTTTGCCAATAACCAGGCGCGTCAAACGCTGTTCTTCAGCACCACTTTCCAGGTGATGGGCCATTTAACCAAGTCAAAAGGGCGCGTTACTGAAGCAGATATTCAGATTGCTTCCTTATTTATGGATCGCATGCAGTTGCACGGTGATGCGCGTACCGCGGCACAACGCGCGTTTCGTGAAGGCAAGCAGAGCGACTATCCGCTGCGCAATAAACTGCGTGAGCTGCGCAGCGCCTGCTTTGGTCGTTTCGATTTGATTCGGATGTTTCTGGAAATTCAGATTCAGGCGGCGTTTGCTGATGGTTCCCTGCATCCCAATGAACGTCAGGTGCTGTATGTGATTGCTGAAGAACTGGGTATTTCCCGCGCGCAGTTCGACCAGTTCCTGCGCATGATGGAAGGCGGCCAGCAATTTGGCGGCGGCGGTTCATCGTATGGCGGCGGCGCGTATCAGCAGGCCAAACGCGGCCCAACGCTGGAGGATGCGTGCAGCGTACTCGGCGTGAAGAGCAGCGATGATGGCACCACCATCAAGCGCGCCTACCGTAAGTTAATGAGCGAACATCATCCTGATAAGTTGGTAGCAAAAGGCTTGCCGCCGGAAATGATGGAGATGGCGAAACAGAAAGCACAGGAAATTCAGGCAGCTTACGATTTGATTCGTAAGGAGAAGGGATTTAAATAGAGCGCCGATTGAATTTGTAGGGTCGTCATTTATGACGACCTTTTTTTATGACTAAAAATCTGCCGGCTGGCGAAACGTCATGCTGTTGCCGAACACCGGATGGGTAATCGTTAGCGACTCGGCATGCAGTTGCAAACGCGGTGCCATGGCCAATGCCTCTTCATGTGCATAAAAGCGGTCGCCGAGAATTGGGTGGCCCAGCGCCAGCAAATGCACGCGCAACTGATGCGAACGACCGGTAATCGGCTTCAGCTGCACGCGTGCGCTGTTGCTGGCTTCGTACTCCAAAACCTGATACTCCGTTTGCGCCGCTTTGCCGTTCTCGAAACACACCATCTGCTTCGGCCGGTTCGGCCAATCGCAAATCAGCGGCAAATCGATCAAGCCTTTCTCTGCCGCTGGATGGCCAAAAACGCGCGCCACATAGTATTTCGACGGCTCGCGCTCACGAAACTGCCGCTTCAACTCACGTTCTGCCACCTTGTTCAACGCCACAACAATCACGCCGCTGGTGGCCATATCCAGCCGATGCACCGATTCCCCCTGCGGGAAGTCACGCTGAATGCGCGTCATCACGCTATCTTTGTGCTCCTCCAGGCGGCCCGGCACCGACAGCAGCCCGCTTGGTTTATTCACCACCATAATATGCTCGTCCTGATACAAAATATGCAGCCAGGGTTCGAGCGGCGGGTTGTACGGTTCCATCAGCATGTTGTCGTGGTCCTGAACATTATTGGTGCGTCACAACGATCAGGCGCAGCGCATCCAGGCGCCAACCGGCATCACCGAGGCTCTCCAGTACCTGTTCGCGATTGCTTTCCAGCGCTTCAACTTCATCATCACGGATATTGGGGTTGACCGCTCTCAGCGCTTCGAGACGCGACAGCTCAGCGCCAAGTTTCTCTTCGGCTTCCACTTTCGCCGCTGCGATAATCGCCTGTGCTTCCGGCACAATCACTTTTTCCGCTTGCGTCAGAATCTCGTGCACATCTTGCTGCACTGCATTCACCAGCTTGCTGCCAGTATGACGATTTACCGCATTCAGCTGGCGGTTAAAGCTTTCAAACTCAACTTTGCCCGCCAAATTATTGCCCGCGCGATCCATCAACAAACGCACTGGCGTTGGCGGCAGGAAGCGGGTGAGTTGCAGACTTTTTGGTGCCTGCGCTTCGACCACATAAACCATCTCCACCAGCAACGTACCAACCGGCAGCGCCTTGTTCTTCAGCAGCGACAGCGCACAGCTGCCGGTATCGCCAGAAAGAATCAGGTCAAGACCGTTAAGGATCAGCGGATGCTCCCAGGTAATGAACTGGGTATCTTCGCGCGACAGCGCCTGATTACGGTTGAAGGTGACGGTGCAGCCATCTTCCGGCAAGCCAGGGAAATCAGGTACTAACATGTGATCGGATGGCGTCAGTACGATTAGGCTATCGCTACGATCTTCCTGATTGATGCCGACGATATCGAACAGGTTCAGCGCAAAGTTCACCAGATCGGTGTCGTTGTCCTGCTCGCCAATGGCATTCGCTAGCGCTTGTGCCGCTTCGCCGCCGTTGGAGTTGAGTTCCAACAAGCGATCACGGCCCTGTTCCAGTTGGGACTTCAGCGCATCATGCTGTTTGCGGCTCTCGGCGATGAACTCATCCAAACCTTGCGGATTTTCCGGTGCGGCGAGGTACTCAATTAGCTGGCTGTACTCTTTGTCATAAATCGCGCGGCCAGTTGGGCAAGTATGTTCAAACGCGTCCAGCCCTTCGTTATACCAGCGCAGCAATACTGCCTGGGCGGTTTTTTCCAGCCACGGCACCAGAATCTGAATGTCATGCATCTGGCCGATACGATCAAGACGACCAATACGCTGTTCCAGCAGATCCGGGTTGAACGGCAGATCGAACATTACCAAACGGCTGGCGAACTGGAAGTTACGGCCTTCAGAACCGATTTCCGAACACAGCAACACCTGCGCACCATCTTCTTCGGACGCGAAGAAGGCAGCGGCGCGATCGCGTTCAATAATCGATAAACCTTCGTGGAACACCGCCGCACGAATACCTTCGCGTTCACGCAGCACTTGTTCCAGTTGCAACGCGGTGGCGGCTTGCGCGCAAATCACCAGCACTTTCTCTTTGCGATTACTGGTGAGATAACCCATCAACCATTCAACGCGCGGATCGAAGTTCCACCACGTGCCGCTGTCGCCTTCAAATTCCTGATAAATTTTCTCGGGGTACAGCATGTCACGCGCGCGTTCTTCGGCACTTTTACGTGTACCCATGATGCCAGAGACTTTGATGGCGGTTTGATATTGCGCCGGCAGCGGCAAGCGGATCTGATGCAGTTCGCGTTTCGGGAAGCCCTTCACGCCGTTGCGGGTGTTACGGAACAACACGCGGCTGGTGCCGTGGCGATCCATCAACATTGAGACCAGCTCTTTGCGCGCATCTTCTTTGCCGTCACGATCGCTATTGGCGACTTGCAGCAGCGGCTCGATATCTTGTTCACCAATCAAATCATTGATCAGGTTCATCTCATCTTTGCTGATGGCGTGATCGGCCAGCAAAGAACTCACCGCATCGGCCACCGGACGAAAATTCTGCTGCTCTTCAACAAACACGCTGAAATCGTGGAAACGATTTGGATCAAGCAGGCGTAGACGGGCAAAATGGCTCTCTAAACCGAGCTGTTCTGGTGTGGCGGTCAGCAGTAATACGCCCGGCGTTTTTTCTGCCAGTTGCTCAATGACCTGATATTCGCGGCTTGGTGCTTCTTCGCTCCATGCGAGGTGATGCGCTTCATCGACCACCAGCAGATCCCAATCGGCATCGGCCAGCAGTTCCAGGCGCTGTTTGTTACGACGCACGAAATCCAGCGAGCAAATAATCAATTGCTCGGTTTCGAAGGCGTTATCGCTGTCGTGCTGCGCTTCGGTGTAGCGATCGTCATCAAATAGCGCAAAGCGCAGGTTGAAGCGACGCAGCATTTCCACCAGCCATTGATGTTGCAGGGTTTCCGGCACCACGATCAGTACGCGCTCGGCACGACCGGCCAGCAGCTGCTGCTGGATGATCATCCCGGCTTCGATGGTTTTACCCAAACCGACTTCATCGGCGAGCAACACGCGCGGCGCATGGCGACGACCAACATCGTGGGCGATATGTAATTGGTGTGGAATCAGGTTGGTGCGCATGCCGCGCAGTCCACTGATCGGCAGGCGATATTGCTCACTGTGATATTTGCGTGCGCGGAAACGCAGCGCAAAACGATCCATGCGGTCGAGCTGACCGGCGAACAGGCGATCCTGCGGCTTGCTGAACACCAACTTGCTGTCCAGCATGGTTTCACGCATGGTCACGCCAGTTTCTGCGGTATCCAGACGTGTGCCGATGTAAGTCATTAATTCGTTATCGTTGCGGACTTCATCAACGCACATCTGCCAGCCTTCGTGGCTGGTGATGGTGTCGCCCGGATTGAAAATCACACGTGTGACGGGGGAATCATTTCGGGCGTACAGGCGATTTTCGCCGGTTGCCGGAAAAAGCATGGTGATCATGCGCGCATCGAGCGCCACAACCGTGCCTAATCCCAGTTCACTTTCCGTATCACTAATCCAGCGCTGACCCAGTGTAAAAACCATATATTTTTAGCTCGACTCTCTGACATGCCATAAAGAAGTTCACCTGTACTCAGGCAATACCCAACCGCCAAACGGGAGTTTGGTCAGATTGTGTGTGCGGTGAGAATCAGGAAGGGCGCTATGGTACTGGATGACAAGGCATTCGTCACCTGTCAAAAAAGCCCCAACTGCCCAGTGATCAGTGTAGCAAAGTCATCACCAACGAACGGTAAAATGCCATCAGCCACCGGTTGCAGCTGTTTGGTGACGTAATGATCGTAGTCGAGCGGGGTGATGCGCGCCTCAAGCGGTTCCGGTCCACCGGTCGCCATCACATAGCGAATCGAACCGCCATTTTGATACTGCAACGGGCGCTGTAACTTGCGGTTTTGCTCATCGGCAAGGCGCGCGGCGCGTACGTGCGGCGGCACATTGCGTTCGTAATCTTTCAACGCACGACGCAGCC
Organism: Pantoea sp. CFCC18179; assembly: GCF_059412405.1. Classification (NCBI taxonomy): domain Bacteria; kingdom Pseudomonadati; phylum Pseudomonadota; class Gammaproteobacteria; order Enterobacterales; family Erwiniaceae; genus Pantoea; species Pantoea sp. CFCC18179. Next base: position 36,935 of record NZ_JBNBPM010000009.1, read on the forward strand.
GTTTTTTATAAATCAGCTGATCGTCTAATTCGCCCGCCAGCAATTTTGCCACGGTTTCGCGGATATAATCTTGCCACGGCTCGCCACGGAAGATGCGGCCATACAGATTTTGCTGGAACTGCTGCGCCAGCGGCGTCCAATCCGTTCTTACCGATTCCAGCCCTTTAAACACCAAACGTTCGCTGCTATCGCTGCGAATCATCCCGGCATAACGCTTTTTGCTGCCTTGCTCAGCACCGCGGATAGTTGGCATCAGGAAACGGCAAAAGTGGGTTTCGTACTCCAGCTCCAGCGCACTGCTTAAACCATAGGTTTGCTGCAAATGCTGTTGCCACCAATCGTTCACCTGATGCGCCAGACGTCGACCAATCGCCGCCGCATCTTCTTCACTGCGTGCACCTTTCAGCCAGACGAACGTCGAATCGGTATCGCCATAAATGACATCAAAGCCTTCGGCTTCAATCAATTCTCGCGTCTGCTGCATGATGGCGTGGCCGCGCAGGGTAATTGATGAAGCCAGACGCGGATCGAAGAAACGGCAAGCGCTGGTGCCTAACACGCCGTAAAAGGCATTCATGATGATCTTCAACGCCTGCGACAGTGGTTTGTTGCCGTCGCGTTTGGCAGCTTCGCGTCCTTGCCAGATTTGCTCGACGATGGCCGGTAAACAGTGCGTTTCACGCGAGAAACGCGCGTTGCGGAAGCCGGGTACCGAATCGGCATCATCGGGATGCGCCAGACCTTCGACCAGGCCAACCGGATCAATCAGGAAGGTGCGAATAATCGAGGGATACAGGCTTTTGTAATCCAGCACCAGCACCGAATCGTACAAACCTGGCCGAGAATCCATCACGTAGCCGCCGGGACTGGCTTCGGGCGCCACTTCACCCAGGTTGGGCGCGACAAAACCGGCGCGATGCATGCGCGGAATATAAAGATGACCGAATGCCGCCACCGATCCGCCATGACGATCGACTGCTAAACCGTTGACCGTGGCGCGCTCCAACAGGAATGGCATGATGGCGGTATGCTGGAAAATGCGTGTTACCAGCTCGCAATCCTTGAGGTTGTATTTCGCCAGCGCCGGTTTATCGTGGGCAAAGCGCCAGTTGATCTCTTCCATGCGATCCCACGGATTGTCGATGGCTTTACCTTCACCGAGCAATTGGCGTGACACCGCTTCAAGGCTGAATGAGGGGAAATCCCAGAACGCGGATTTCAGCGCATCGATGCCATCAATGATCAAACGGCCGTTAGCCTGCGCGAAGAACACGCCGGGTTTAAAACCGTGTTCGCGCCACTCCAGCGCCTGATTTTGCCGCCCTAAACGCAGCGGAATGCCGTAGCGATCGGCGTGTTTCTGCAATACGCGCAGATCGAATTGCACGACATTCCAGCCAATGATCACATCCGGTTCGTTGCGCGCAAACCACGCGTTAAGCTGCTCCAGCAACTGTGGACGGCTATCTACATAGATCAGCTCGAAATCCAGCGTGCTGGCATCACCATTCGGTGGGCCAAGCATGTAAACCTGGCGCTGGCCGCAGCCTTCTAAGCCGATGCAATACAGCTCGCCGTGCTGCGTGGTTTCAATATCCAGTGAAACCCATTTCAACTGCGGACGGTAATCAGGATGCGGCTTGAGACGCGCATTCACCACGCTGTCGCCGCGCATATCGCCACTAAACCACACAGGCGCGGTGATAAAGCGCTCCATCAAATAACGTTCGGGTGGACGAATATCGGCTTCGTAGACAGGAATACCGCTTTCGCGCAGGCGTTTTTCCAGATTTTGCAGTTGGCGATTGCTGCGGCAATAGAGGCCAAACACCGGGCGGCGGCGAAAATCCCTGAGCTCTAGCGCTTGAACCCGCGTGTGGCGTTCATCTTTTATTAGTGCTTCGGTTTGCTCACGAAACTCCTGCGGAATAAACGCCACCGATTCCTGCGCCGGCAGCACCAGACGCTGCGGGCCGTCGTCGGTCGCCAGCCACAGCACCACTTCGCTGCCAGTTGGCGTGTCTCGCCAGTGTCGGGTAAGCAGAAAACCTGCGCGCGGATCGGTCACGGGAACTCCAGGAAATGAATTAGTGAAAGTATATCATGGATGTTTATACAGTGCATTTGGCTGGTGAAATTGTCAGCACAATGTCAACATCCTCCTACAATTCTTGCCTTGACGGTGAGAGGCTGGCTCTGGACAATCCAGCCTCTATATTCCGCAGAGGATATTTATGGAAGCCTGGATTCAACACCTGTTTTCGCAATCGCTGGAGTACGCGCTGATCGCCGTAGCGCTGGTGACTTTTCTTGAGTCGCTGGCCTTCGTGGGATTGCTGTTGCCAGGCACGGTTTTAATGGCCAGCCTCGGGGCGCTGGTCGGTAGTGGACAAATTGGGCTTTATCCGGCGTGGGCGGCGGGCTTTGCTGGCTGCTTAATCGGTGATTGGGTTTCCTATGGCATCGGCTGGAAGTTTCAGGGGCCGTTACATCGCTGGAAATACATTCAAAAATACAAAGGGTTGCTGGATAAAACCGAGCACGCGCTGCACGAACACAGCATGTTCACCATTCTGGTCGGCCGCTTTGTTGGACCGACGCGCCCGCTGATCCCGTTAGCCGCGGGCATGCTGGAGTTGCCAGTACGCAAGTTTCTGCCACCAAACCTTATCGGTTGTATTCTTTGGCCGCCCGCCTATTTGATGCCGGGCATTCTGGCTGGCGTGGCGATCGATGTGCCGCAGGCCGCGCAGGGCGGCAGTTTTAAATGGCTGTTGTTGCTGGTGGCGCTGCTGGTGTGGATGGGCGGTTGGTTGATGTGGCGCTGGTGGCGCAGCGGCAAAACCCAGGATTGGGCAACCACATATCTGCCGCTCGCACGTCTGCGCTGGCTGGCACCGCTGGCGGCAATCATCGGTGTCGGCGCATTTATCGCCATTCAGTTCCATCCGATGATGCCGATCTTCCGCCAATTGCTGTGGAAGGTATTCTTCGCTTAACGCGCCTGCACGCCAAGGATGGCGGCGGCTGGACCTTCACCGCGCAGCAAACTCTCGGTACTTCCATCCCAATAAATACGCCCATCGACGATCACCAAACTGCGTGGCGCGATTTGCTGCGCATCTTCCAGGCTGTGCGACACCATCAACAACGTGATATTGCGGCTTTCGCACACGGAACGCACCAGTTGCAGCATCTCACCACGTAACGCCGGATCAAGTGCCGAGAACGGTTCATCCAGCAACAAGATCGGCTGATTGCGCAGCAGGCAACGCGCCAATGCCACGCGCTGACGCTGGCCGCCTGAAAGCTGGCCCGGCAAGCGCGCCAGTAATTCCTGCAAGCCGGTTTGCTCAGCAATCTCAGCGATTTGTTGCTGCTGTTCGCCGGTTAATTTCAGACCCGGATGCAAACCCAGTCCCATATTTTGTTGCACGGTAAGATGCGGGAACAGGTTGTTTTCCTGAAACAGCATCGACACCGGACGCACCGCCGGCACGCTGTGCGTGTGATCGGTGCCGTTCATGATTAGCGCGCCTTGGTTGATCGGCAAAAAGCCACCGATCAAACTGAGCAGCGTACTTTTACCCGCGCCGCTGGGGCCAAGGATGGCGATGCGTTCTCCTGCCTGCGCGGCGAAACTGAAGCGCATCGGCAGATGCTGATATAGATAAGTGAGGTTATTCAGTGTCAGCATGGCGACCCGGTAATTTTTCCATCAAGGTGAACAGCATTAAGCACAGCAGCAGCAGCAGTAGCGCGGTGACGGCACCGTCAGCACCACGATAGGCGCCAATTTGCTGGAATAAGTAGAACGGCAGAGTTCGGAAATCTGCGCTGCCAAACAGCGCCACCACGCCAAAATCGCCAATCGACAATACGCAGGCAAACGCCAGAGCCTGCGCAATCGGACGTTTCAATGCGCGCAGCTCAATCAATCTTAAGCGGTTGAAGCCATTTATCCCCAGAGAAGCGCAAAGTTGGCTGTAACGAGCGCTCACATCGCGCATCGGATTCTCCAGCACTTTCATCGCGTAGGGAATAGCAATCAGCGCGTTGGTGAAGATCACTAAACCATCGGCGCGCTGCGGCAATCCGACGGTGGCGTTGAATAGCAGGAAGAAGCCGCTTGCCAGCACAATCCCCGGCATCGCCAGAATCAACATGCCGCTGAGTTCCATCGTTTGCGCTGCAATGGTGCGCTGGCGTTGACGCAGCTCGCGGCTGCTCCACAGCAGCATCATGGTCAGTACCACGCAAAGCACACCGGCTCCGATGGCAATACGCAGCGAGGTCAATGTGGCTTGCCACAGCGCCGCTTGTTGTAGCGCACCGGCCACACCACCGCGCAAACCATCAACAATCACGGCAAATAACGGCGGCAACAGCAGCAGCAACGCGAGGCCAATCAATAAGATATCGCTGAAGCGTGCAGTCCACGAATCTTGCGGATCGCGCCAGCCGCGAATACTTTGGCTGCCGGTGGGAATGGCTTTGCTAAAGCGCTGGCTCAAAAGCACCAGCAGCAAACAGCAGCCGAGTTGCAATAGCGCCAACAGCGCAGCGCGTCCCGGATCATAATCGAAATTGAGCGCCTGATAGATGGCCAGCTCCAGCGTGGTGGCCTGCGGACCGCCGCCTAAAGCCAGCACCGTGGCGAAACTGGCGAAGCACAGCATAAATATCAGCGCGGCGGTTGGCAGAATCTGTCGGCGCAGCCACGGCCACTCCAGCCAGCGAAACAGATTCCAGCCCCGCAAGCCAAGCTGTGCGGCTAGCTGGCGTTGTTCACCGGGAATGCTTTCCAGTGCTTGCAACAGCATGCGCGTTGCCAGCGGCAGGTTGAAAAACACATGTGCCAGCAGAATCCCTTGCAGGCCGTACGGCGAGAAGTGGTAGTCGAATCCTAACAGAGCAAGCAGTTGCGCTAACCAGCCGCTGCGGCCATACACGCTCAACAAGCCAAATACCGCTACCAGCACCGGCAACACCAGCGTCATGGCGCACAAACGCAGCAACAGATTGCGTCCCGGAAAACGGCGGCGATACAAGGCGCGCGCCAGCAAAATCGCGGGCAGCACTGATAACAGCGCCGACAGTAAAGCCTGCTCAAAAGAGAACACCAACACATGATGCAGATAACTGTCAGCGAGCAGGGCGCGCCAGTCCGTGACCGGCGCCACCATCACTAAAGCACCAAACGCCAGCAGCGCCACCGCGCTCAGTAGCAATGCGACGGCGCTGCCAGGAATTAACCAACCCGGCATTAGCGACTAACGGCTTGTTGCCAGGCGCTGATCCACGCGGCACGGTGATCGGCGACTTCAGCAGGCGTATATTGCAGCGCGTTGGCCGGAACGGGCAGCGATTGATAGCCAGCAGGCAGATCGCTGGCGATCACCGGATACATCCAGTTGCCAGTGGGAATGGTCTGCTGGAAGGCCGGTGACACCATAAACTGCATGAATTGTTGCGCCAATTTTGGCTGCTTGCTGCTGGCGAGTTGGGCGGCAACTTCCACTTGCAAATAGTGGCCTTCGCTAAAGGTCGCGGCCGCGTAATTGTCTTTTTTCTCTTCGATGATGTGATAAGCCGGAGAAGTGGTGTAACTCAACACCAGATCGCCTTCGCCTTTGAGGAACAGGCCGTAGGCTTCGCTCCAGCCTTTAGTCACGGTGACGGTTTTGTTTGCCAGTTTCTGCCACGCTGCGGGCGCGTTGTCACCATAGACTTTCTGCATCCACAGCAGCAAGCCGAGGCCAGGCGTGCTGGTACGCGGATCTTCGTAGATCACGCGCCATTTTTCTGGGCTTTCGACCAACTTTTTCAGGCTTTTCGGTGGATTTTTCAGTTTGTTTTTATCGTAGACGAAGGCGAAGTAGCCGTAATCGAACGGCACGAAGGTATCGTTATGCCAGCCATCCGGCAGTTTCACGTTGCTGGTATCGACGCTGCTTTTGGCAAACAGGCCGGTTTTCTCCGCGGCTTGTACCAGATTGTTGTCGAGGCCAAGCACCACATCGGCTTTGCTGTTTTTGCCTTCCATACGCACGCGGTTAAGCAGTGAAACGCCATCTTCCAGCGCCACGTATTTCAGTTCACAGCCGCATTGCGCTTCAAAGGCTTTTTTCACCGCCGGGCCAGGGCCCCAATCGGCAGAAAACGAGTCGTAGGTGTAAACGGTGAGAACCGGTTTAGCAGCAAAAGCCGGTGCGGCTACCAGCAGCAACACAGGCAGAACTTTGTTTAACACTTTGCGCTCCTTGAGGAGAAGATAAGGTTGAGTCGCAAAGGATCTGAGGAGAAAGACATCTCAAATCCCTACGCCGGTATTAACCGGATCAGGTTCGACGGGTTTATCTCAGCCCAAAAATCCGGGCACCCCGTTGAGAACGGCTCATTCTAGACATTTATATGACAGCGCGAAAGGATCACAGCTCCGGCGGCGCGAACCAGGCGGATTTAAAGTCAAACCATCCCAATGTATTGAGGCGCACGCCGCGCATGCTGCGTTGACCTTCCAGCAGCAGCCAGTGATGGAACAGCGGATGCAAATAATCGCTGTCGATAAGTTGCTTGCTCCACTCCGCCAGCGGCAAGATTTTTTGTCGCCAGCGCGTAGCATCGGCTTGCCAGTTAATCGGGATGCAGTGATGCATCAGCGGTAATTCAAACAGTTGAGCGAACAGTGCGTACTCCAGTGGCAGCGTAAAATTGACGCTGCCGAGCCAAATATCGCTTTCTCCCTGGCCTTCGAACCACTCTTCGTAGCTCACTTCGCGGGTAATCAGCTCGACACCTTGCTGCGCCAGCAACGGGCGTAACGCGTTGGCGATGCCTTCATGCTCAACGTGATGGCTGTACCAGCTGATGGTCAGTTGGGTTAATCCTGCTGGTTTTTGTACAGCGGTAATATCGCGCCGGTGATGCCAGCGCGGCAGCAGGCCGTAAGCCGGGAACCAGTAACGTTGATAGCCAACGCCAGCATGATTGAGCAGGGCGATCGGATTAAACAGATAGCTCACCCAGCGGCGAAAATGCGCATCGCGGCCATGTTCAGAACGCTGATCGTACAGCAAGAAATAGCAGCCCTCTTCCAGGCGGCTCTCTTCGGATTTCTCATCGGCAGTTTCGCCCTGAAGTTTGACTCCGGCATACACCAGTTCATCGCTGATCTCTGGCAATACCCAAATCGACACATCATCAATCAGCGCGCGATAGCCAAAATAATCATCAAAAGCGGCAATTTTTAGCTGCGTTTGCTGATTGCGCACCACGCTGTACGGACCGGTGCCAATTGGCTGGCGGGCGAACTGGCGCAGCGTTGGCCATTCACGAGGCAGGATCATCGCGCTGACGCTGGCCAGCAGCCACGGCAACCAGTCATCGGGTTGGCTCAGGTGAATGTCTAGCGTCCACGGTGCGGGAGAGTGCAGTTTTTCAATGTGTGAAAACAGCGGTTGGCTGCGCATGCGTTCCAGCGAGGCAATCACATCGTCCATTTCCAGTTCGCGACCGTGGTGAAAACGAATCGCCGGACGCAGGAAGAAGCGCCAGTGCAGCGGCGAGGTTTGCTGCCAGTGATGCGCGATGTCGGGTTCGATTTCCCCCTTTTCCTCATTTATACGCATCAGGCCATTAAAAATTTGCCGTGCCAGATGGGTTTCTGAGCGGCGCAGCGGCGAACCGGGCAGTAAATTGGGCAGCGGACGATAATAGAGCACGCGCAGGATGTGTTTACCCTGGCGAAAACTGCGGCCTAAATGCGCGGCAATCATTTGCCGTACCTGATTCTTATCGCCGACCAATTGGACTAACTGTTCGATGCGATCCTGATCGAGCAGATCCTCCGCGCGCTGCTGCTGTAGCGCCAGCCCGGTGTAGCAGAAACTCAGCGTCGAGCGCTTGCCGCGTCCGGCTTCCGCCTGCCAAATCAACCAACCCTCATGCTGCATCGCATTAAGCAGGTTACGCATGTGACGACGCGAACAATGCAGCAGATCGGCCAGATCATTTAAGGTGGTTTCCTGATCCTGGCCCTGACAGCTTTGCCATAAGCGGATGAATTGCTGTTGCAAACGTGAAGAGGACATAAAAGGGGAACTCCTTCTCAGAATCGCTCAGTTTTTCCTGCCTCATATTAAAGGCATACTGGCTGGCAATGGAAGAGCGGGAGGCATTCAGCAATGAATGGCGCTCTGCCAGCGGTTCCGCTCGCGTGGGACCTCTTTCTGAGTAGGGTGCATTTTCACCGCCAGCAGTGCTTTATCTGCTGGCTTTTTTCGTTTTGCTGTAGAATCTTCTACCCTCATTTCTCGGCCCCATTTTTATCCGCAAAGGGATTTCGCATGAAATCGCTGTTGATGCGCAAGCGTCGCCCCAATCCGGTTTATCTCTCATTTATGGCCGTGTCGTTTATGACTGGCGTGGCCGGTGCGCTGCAAGCACCAACGCTGAGTCTGTTTCTGACACGTGAAGTGCAGGTCAGCCCGTTTTGGGTCGGTTTGTTCTTTACCATCAATGCCATCGCCGGCATCGTCATTAGCTTGTTGATGGCCAAACGTTCTGATAATCAGGGCGATCGCCGCAACCTGATTCTGTTTTGCTGCCTGATGGCGACCATCAATGCGCTGCTGTTTGCCTTTAATCGCCACTATTTAACGCTGGTGACGTTGGGCGTGTTCTTGTCTGCGCTGGCGAGCGTGTCGATTCCGCAGGTATTTGCGCTCGCACGCGAATATGCCGATCAGTCTTCGCGCGAAGTGGTGATGTTCAGTTCGGTGATGCGTGCGCAACTGTCGCTGGCGTGGGTGATTGGGCCGCCGCTCTCTTTTGCACTGGCGCTCAATTACGGCTTTGTCACGCTGTTTTGTGTGGCGGCGGCAATCTTCCTGCTGAGTATGTTGCTGATATGGCGAACTTTACCGTCGGTACCGCGCGTAGTGGCCTCGCCGGAGCAAGTGCTCACACAGCTTAGCCCCTGGAGGGATAGCCAGGTGCGCTTGCTGTTTATCGCGTCAGTGACGATGTGGGCATGCAACACCATGTATATCATTGATATGCCGCTGTATATCAGCACCACGCTCGGCTTGCCGGAAAAGCTGGCGGGATTACTGATGGGAACGGCGGCCGGATTAGAAATCCCGATCATGCTGCTGGCGGGCCATTACGCGCGCCGCTTTGGTAAACGCAAATTGATGCTACTGGCGCTGGTGGCGGCGATTGTGTTTTATTTCGGCCTGGTGATGTTCCAGTCGCGTACCGCGCTGATGGTGCTGCAACTGTTTAACGCGGCCTTTATTGGCATCATCGCCGGGATTGGCATGTTGTGGTTCCAGGATCTGATGCCGGGACGTGCAGGCGCTGCGACTACGTTATTCACCACTTCAATCTCCACTGGCATGATCATCGCAGGCATTATTCAGGGCACCATGAGTGAGCGCTTTGGTCATGAATCAGTCTATTGGCTGGCGTTGGGATTAGCGGTGCTGGCGTTGGGATTGGCGTCACGCGTGCGGGATGTACGGGAGAGTTAGAAAAGAGAAGGGCGACATGAAGTCGCCCTTTTAGCCTTAGCGTAAGAACGCTGGCTGGTTGCTTTCGTAGCTGGAAATTGACGTTTCGTGTTGCAGCGTCAGGCCAATGCTATCGAGGCCGTTGATCATGCAATGACGGCGGAAGCTGTCGATTTCAAAACTGTAAGTTTTGTCACCGGCTGTCACGGTTTGCGCTTCCAAATCCACGGTGAAGCTGATGCCCGGTTGCGCGGCCACCAGTTTGAACATCTCATCCACTTCTGCGTCGCTGAGTTTTACCGGCAGCAGCTGGTTGTTGAAGCTGTTGCCGTAAAAGATGTCGGCGAAGCTTGGCGCGATTACCACGTGGAAGCCGAAGTCAGTCAGCGCCCAAGGTGCGTGCTCACGCGATGAGCCGCAACCGAAGTTCTCACGCGCCAGCAAAATGCTGGTGCCTTTGAATTCAGGTTTGTTCAGTACAAAGCTGGCGGTTGGTTTGGTGCCGGCATCGTCATCGAAACGCCAGTCGTGGAACAGGTGCGCACCAAAACCGGTACGCGTCACTTTCTGTAAAAACTGCTTTGGAATAATCGCATCGGTATCAACGTTAGCCGCATCCAATGGCGCCACGATGCCGCTGTGTTGAGTAAATTTGTTCGCCATGGTTTACGCTCCCTGAGTCAATTCACGAATGTCGGCAAAACGACCAGTTACTGCCGCAGCGGCGGCCATTGCTGGGCTGACGAGGTGAGTACGTCCACCACGGCCCTGACGACCTTCAAAGTTACGGTTGCTGGTGGAGGCGCAACGCTCGCCCGGATTCAAGCGGTCGTTGTTCATCGCCAGGCACATTGAGCAACCTGGCAAACGCCATTCGAAGCCTGCTTCGAGGAAGATTTTATCCAGACCTTCCGCTTCCGCTTGCGCTTTCACCGGACCTGAACCCGGCACCACCATCGCAACCACGCCTGGCGCAACTTTGCGGCCTTTAGCGATGGCCGCGGCAGCGCGCAGATCTTCAATACGTGAGTTGGTGCAAGAACCGATAAACACTTTATCGATCGCCACATCAGTCAATTTGATGCCCGGCTGCAAATCCATGTACGCCAAGGCTTTTTCCGCCGAGGCACGTTCAACCGGATCGGCAAACGATTGTGGATTCGGGATAGCTTGATCCACCGCCATCACCTGGCCTGGATTGGTGCCCCACGTCACTTGTGGCGCGATATCCGCGGCATTCAAGGTCACGATGGTATCGAACTTAGCATCGCTGTCGGATTTCATGGTGCGCCAGTAAGCCACCGCTTGATCCCATTGCTCGCCCTTCGGCGCGAATTGCTTGTCTTTCAGGTAAGCGAAGGTGGTGTCATCTGGCGCAACCAAGCCCGCTTTTGCACCCATTTCAATCGCCATGTTGCACAGCGTCATGCGGCCTTCCATGCTCAGCGCTTCAATCGCTGGGCCACAGAATTCAACCACGTGCCCAGTACCGCCTGCACTGCCGGTTTTACCGATGATCGCCAACACGATGTCTTTGGCAGTGATGCCCGGCGCAGCTTCGCCCAGCACTTCAATCTTCATGGTTTTCGCGCGGCCCTGCTTCAGGGTCTGCGTGGCAAACACATGCTCAACTTCAGAAGTACCGATACCGAACGCCAGTGAACCAAATGCACCGTGCGTGGCGGTGTGGGAATCGCCGCAGACGATGGTCATGCCCGGCAAGGTCATGCCTTGCTCTGGCCCAATCACGTGCACGATGCCCTGGAACGGGTGATTCAGGTCATACAACTGAATGCCAAACTCTTCACAGTTCTTCATCAGCTCTTGCATCTGAATGCGCGCCATCTCGCCCGACGCATTGATATCTTTGGTCTGGGTAGAAACGTTGTGGTCCATGGTGGCAAACGTCTTCGACGGCTGGCGCACCTGGCGACCGTGAGCACGCAGACCATCAAAGGCCTGTGGTGAGGTCACTTCATGGATCAAGTGGCGATCGATGTAAAGTAACGGCGTTTCGTTAGGTGCTTCGTGGACGACATGTGCATCAAATAACTTCTGGTATAAGCTTTTCATTTTATTATTTTTCCTCAGCGATGAACCCGGCAATAATGCTGCCCATTTCATCGGTGCTAACGGCTTTGCCGCCACCGGCCAAATCACGGGTACGGTATCCCGCTTCCAGCGCACGGCTCACGGCGCGTTCAATGCTCGCGGCAGCGTCATCTGCATTCAGGCTGTAGCGCAACAGCAGCGACAGCGACAGGATCTGCGCAATTGGGTTGGCAATGTTCTGACCGGCGATATCTGGCGCGGAGCCGCCTGCTGGTTCAAACAAACCAAAACCTTCTTCATTCAGGCTAGCAGAAGGCAGCAAGCCCATTGAACCGGTGATCATCGCGCATTCATCCGACAGGATGTCGCCGAACAGATTAGAACAGAGTAAGACGTCAAATTGAGACGGATCTTTAATCAGCTGCATAGTGGCGTTATCAATGTACATGTGGCTCAACTGCACATCAGGATAATCCTTCGCCACTTCGTTGACGATTTCGCGCCACATCACGGAAGTCTGCAACACGTTAGCTTTATCAATTGAGGTCACGATGTTGCGACGTTTACGCGCTGATTCGAAGGCAATGCGCGCAATGCGTTCGATTTCAAAACGGTGATACACCTCGGTATCAAAAGCACGTTCGTGTGGGCCACTGCCTTCACGACCTTTCGGTTGGCCGAAGTAGATGCCGCCAGTCAGCTCACGTACGCACAGGATGTCGAAGCCACGTTCGGCGATATCGCTGCGCAACGGGCAAAACGCTTCCAAACCCTTATACAGCGCGGCAGGGCGCAGGTTGCTGAACAGCTTGAAGTGCTTACGCAGCGGCAACAATGCGCCACGTTCTGGCTGTTGTGCCGGTGGCAGATGTTCCCATTTTGGACCGCCTACCGAACCAAACAGAATCGCATCCGCTTGCTCTGCGCCCGCAACGGTGGCTGGCGGCAGCGGTTCACCATGACGATCGATGGCGATACCGCCAACATCATATTCGCTGGTGGTGATACGCATATCGAAACGCGTACGAATGGCGTCGAGAACTTTCATGGCCTGCGCCATCACTTCTGGGCCAATTCCGTCGCCTGGCAATACCGCGATATGAGAAGACTTAGACATAGTTACACCGTTTCCTTCTGATCTTTAAATTTACGCTGCAATTCTTTTTCGACCTGCTTGGCGCGCCAAATGTTGTTCAGAGCGTTAACCATCGCCTTCGCAGAGGATTCAACGATATCGGTCGCCAGACCAACGCCGTGGAACTTACGGCCGTTGTAGTTGACCACGATATCCACCTGACCCAGCGCATTCTCGCCGTGGCCTTTGGCGGTCAATTTGTAATTCACCAGCTCGGCTTCAAAGCCGGTAATACGGTTGATGGCTTGATAAACCGCATCAACCGGGCCATTGCCGGTCGCTGCATCGGCTTTGGTCTCTTCACCACAGCCCAATTGCACCGATGCGGTGGCCGTAACGCTGGAACCGGTCTGCACGTTGAATTCGTTCAGCTGGAAATATTCCGGCTCTTCATTCTGTTTGTTGATGAAGGCCAACGCTTCCAGATCGTAATCAAACACCTGGCCTTTTTTGTCGGCCAGTTTCAGGAAGGCGTCGTACAAGGTATCCAGGTTGTAATCGGTTTCTTTGTAGCCCATCTCTTCCATGCGGTGTTTTACCGCTGCACGACCTGAACGTGACGTCAGATTCAGCTGGATTTTGTGCAGGCCGATCGATTCTGGCGTCAGGATTTCGTAGTTTTCGCGATTCTTTAACACGCCATCCTGATGAATACCGGATGAGTGAGCGAAGGCGTTGGAACCGACCACCGCTTTGTTGGCTGGAATCGGCATATTGCAGATTTGGCTAACGGTTTGGCTGGTGCGGTAGATTTCCTGATGATTGATATTGGTGTGGACGTTCATGATTTGCTGGCGAGTTTTAATCGCCATAATCACTTCTTCCAACGCACAGTTACCGGCGCGCTCACCCAAACCATTCAATGTACCTTCAACCTGACGCGCACCGGCCAAAACTGCCGCGATAGCGTTGCCGGTCGCCATGCCCAAATCGTCGTGGGTATGAACAGACAAAATGGCTTTATCGATGTTTGGCACGCGCGCCACCAATTGGCCGATGATATTGGCGTACTCGCCCGGCAAGGTGTAACCCACGGTGTCTGGAATATTAATGGTGGTGGCGCCAGCATTGATGGCGGCTTCAACCATGCGGCACAGATCGTCGATTGGCGTACGGCCACCATCTTCACATGAGAATTCAACGTCATCAGTGTAGTTGCGGGCGCGTTTAATCATGTGCACCGCGCGCTCAATCACTTCTGGCAACGTACTGCGCAACTTGGTTGCGATGTGCATTGGCGAGGTGGCGATGAAGGTGTGGATACGGAACGCTTCTGCAACACGCAGTGATTCGTAAGCGGCGTCGATGTCCTTCTCTACGCAGCGTGCCAGTCCGCAGACACGACTGTTTTTAATGGTACGAGCGATGGTTTGTACGGATTCAAAATCGCCTGGAGAGGAAACGGGGAAACCCACTTCCATCACATCCACGCCCATACGTTCCAACGCCAGAGCGATTTGCAGTTTTTCTTTAACACTCAGGCTGGCCTGTAACGCCTGTTCGCCATCACGCAGAGTGGTATCGAAAATAATAACTTGCTGGCTCATCGTAATCTTCCTTATGCATTAACTTTGCCGGTGCTACGAGCATAAAAAAACCCGCGCATTGGCGCGGGTTTCTTAAACTTCAGCAGGTTCGAATCAGTTGTTGATTCCGCCCACGAGTCTACCGCGCACATTGGATGCGTTTAGTAGTAGACCGAGTAGGCGGAAAGAATGAAACATGATTCAAACCTCGTAAATTTTGGATGCACATATTGGTACTTGAATCGAAACGCAATGTCAATCAAAAGTGAGCGGGTATTATTGTACTGGTTGAAGGGCGATGTGCTGTGATTATTCTTCTGCACAGAGCAATGCCATTAATTAGCGCCAAAATGAATGAGTTATCTGCCTTAAAAAATCTTTTAAAAACGCGATTATATTTTAAGTAGTTGATAGTATTAATTTTTAAGTCTTAATGGATAATGGCAATAAAACGAGACCAGGCTGGTTGACTGGAATAATGTGATGTGAATAAGGTTTTTTTTAGATAATCACGCCAGAAAGCATTTCGCTTTAAACATTGTGGGCTAACCATTACGGCGATATGAAAATCATATTTCTCAGAAGACACTGCAAATAATCCATAAACTAGCATTTTCCTCTGTGGTTATGACAAAGCATTAGTTTAATCCTCGCAAGCAATAATCACGCATCAGTGCCTTTATTGCCGGATCTGGCGTGACATAACCTCCTGGCGTTTGCAGGCCGAGGTGTCTCCGGTTATGGTAATCGACCTACTCTCAAAAGAATTAACTCAAGTAGATTCCCTGTACCTGGAAGGCGGTAATCGACGCTGCCTTCTGAGCATAAACATAAGGTTTTGATCTTAATTGGCGATCGGGGGCCGGATATCAGTGGCGTGCGGGAAACGCGAACGTCAGTGGATTCAGTCCCTCAAGCCTGGAGGCAGAAAATGGAGATGTTGTCAGGAGCCGAAATGGTCGTCCGTTCGTTAATCGATCAGGGCGTTAAGCAAGTATTCGGTTATCCGGGCGGAGCAGTGCTCGATATTTATGATGCGCTGCAAACGGTCGGTGGAATTGACCACGTGCTGGTCCGCCATGAACAAGGTGCGGTGCATATGGCCGATGGCCTGGCGCGTGCAACCGGCGAAGTGGGCGTGGTGCTGGTGACTTCCGGTCCTGGCGCGACCAATGCGATTACCGGCATTGCTACCGCCTACATGGATTCCATCCCGATGGTAATTCTATCCGGCCAGGTGCCTTCTTCGCTGATTGGCTACGATGCGTTCCAGGAGTGCGACATGGTCGGCATCTCCCGTCCAGTGGTGAAGCATAGCTTCCTGGTTAAAAATGCCGAAGAAATTCCTACCGTTCTGAAAAAGGCTTTCTGGCTGGCGGCAAGCGGCCGTCCTGGCCCAGTGGTTATCGATCTGCCAAAAGATATTCTCAATCCAGCGAACAAGTTGCCGTACGTTTGGCCGGAAACAGTGAGCATGCGCTCCTACAATCCGACCATTCAAGGCCACAAAGGGCAGATTAAGCGCGCGCTGCAAACGCTGCTGGCGGCGCACAAGCCAGTCATCTATGCCGGTGGCGGCGCGATTATGTCGGGCTGCGAAGCAGAATTACTGCAACTGGCTGAACAACTGAATATTCCGGTTACCACCTCGTTGATGGGCTTGGGTGTGTTCCCTGGCACGCATCGCCAGTGCGTCGGCATGTTGGGTATGCACGGAACTTACGAAGCCAACATGACCATGCACAACGCCGATTTGATCTTCGGCATTGGCGTGCGCTTCGACGATCGCACCACCAACAATCTGGCGAAGTACTGCCCGAATGCGACGATTATGCATATCGATGTTGATCCAACCTCGATTTCAAAAACCGTCAGTGCTGATATCCCGATTGTTGGCGATGCTAAACAGACACTGGCGCAGATGCTGGAACTGCTGGCGCAGAGCGATGCCAGGCAAGAACTTGATAGCCTGCGTGATTGGTGGCAGACCATTGAAGGCTGGCGCAGCCGCAAATGCCTGGAATTTGATCGCACCAGCGACAAAATCAAACCTCAGGCAGTTATTGAAACGATTTGCCGTTTGACCAAAGGCGACGCTTACGTCACCTCTGACGTGGGTCAACACCAGATGTTTGCCGCACTTTACTACCAGTTCGACAAGCCGCGCCGTTGGATCAACTCAGGCGGTTTGGGCACCATGGGCTTTGGCCTGCCTGCTGCGTTGGGCGTGAAAATGGCGTTGCCGGACGAAACGGTCATCTGCGTGACCGGCGACGGCAGCATCCAGATGAACATTCAGGAGCTTTCCACCGCGCTGCAATACGATTTGCCGGTGCTGGTGCTGAACCTCAACAACGGCTTCCTCGGCATGGTTAAGCAGTGGCAGGACATGATTTACTCTGGTCGTCACTCGCAATCTTATATGCAATCTCTGCCAGACTTCGTGCGTTTAGCCGAAGCGTACGGCCACGTGGGCATTTCGATTGCGCATCCTGCCGAGTTGGAAGAGAAGCTGCAATTGGCATTGGATACGCTGGCGAAAGGGCGTCTGGTGTTTGTTGATGTGAATATTGATGGCAGCGAGCACGTTTACCCGATGCAAATTCGTGGCGGTTCGATGGATGAGATGTGGCTGAGCAAAACGGAGAGGACTTAATTATGCGTCGTATTTTATCGGTTCTGCTGGAAAATGAATCCGGCGCATTGTCCCGCGTAGTCGGGCTGTTCTCTCAACGTGGCTACAACATCGAAAGCCTGACTGTGGCGCCTACCGATGATCCCACGCTGTCACGCATGACCATCCAAACCGTCGGCGATGAAAAAGTGCTGGAGCAGATCGAGAAGCAACTGCACAAGTTGGTGGACGTGTTACGTGTCAGCGAACTGGGTCAAGGCGCTTACGTTGAGCGTGAAATCATGCTGGTGAAAATCCAGGCAAGTGGTTACGGCCGTGAAGAGGTGAAGCGCAGCGCGGAGATTTTCCGTGGTCAGATTATTGATGTCACGCCAACGCTTTACACGGTTCAGCTTGCGGGCACCAGTGATAAACTGGATGCGTTTCTTAACACCGTTCGTGACGTGGCGGAGATTGTTGAAGTGGCGCGTTCAGGAATCGTGGGCGTGTCGCGCGGTGATCGTGTGATGCGTTAATCACGCAGCGCAAACATCACATTCAGTGCTAACCCGGCGAAATGCCGGGTTTTTTTATTTTATGCGCTTCTCGATGATGCTTGAGAAAAGCGGTTGCTCAGCGTGGTTTTCTGCGGTTAGATGTTACAAATGTTTTACCCATAGCTACTCTGCGGATATTTTCGTCAGCGCTGGCTTATCAGAATTAAGGTGTCATCGTGAAACTGGATGAAATTGCGCGCCTGGCGGGCGTATCGCGCACTACGGCCAGCTACGTCATCAATGGCAAAGCGCGGCAGTATCGTGTCAGCGAGAAAACCGTTGAGAAAGTAATGGCGGTGGTGCGCGAGCATAATTATCACCCGAATGCGGTTGCGGCTGGACTGCGCGCTGGGCGTACACGTTCGATTGGTTTAGTGATTCCCGATCTGGAAAACACCAGTTACACACGCATCGCCAATTATCTGGAGCGTCAGGCGCGTCAACGTGGCTATCAGCTGCTGATTGCGTGCTCCGAAGATCAGCCGGATAACGAGATGCGTTGTATTGAGCATCTTTTGCAGCGTCAGGTTGATGCCATCATCGTCTCTACTTCTTTGCCGCCTGAACATCCTTTCTATCAGCGTTGGATCAACGATCCATTGCCCATTATCGCGCTCGACCGCGCGCTGGATCGTGAACATTTCACCAGCGTGGTGGGTGCCGACCAGGATGATGCACAAGCGTTGGCGGCTGAATTGCGTCAGCTGCCAGTTAAAAATGTGCTGTTTTTGGGCGCGCTGCCGGAATTGTCTGTCAGTTTCTTGCGTGAGCTAGGCTTCCGTGATGCGTGGAAGGATGACGAACGCCCGATCGATTACATCTACTGTAATAGCTTTGATCGTGCCGCCGCTGCTGCTTTGTTTGAGAAGTACCTTGAAGATCATCCTATGCCGGAAGCACTGTTCACCACCTCTTTTGGGCTGCTGCAAGGTGTAATGGATATTACGCTGAAGCGCGATGGCCGCTTGCCGACCGATTTGGCGATTGCCACTTTTGGTGACCATGAATTGCTGGATTTCCTTGAGTGTCCGGTGCTGGCGGTGGGGCAGCGTCATCGTGATGTTGCAGAGCGGGTATTGGAATTAGTATTAGCGTCTCTGGATGAACCGCGTAAACCAAAACCGGGTTTAACGCGTATTCGTCGTAATTTATTCCGCCGCGGGCAATTAAGCCGCCGCGCTAAATGAAATCGTGGGCAGTTCGCTGCCCAATTTTATTTGTGCCAACGATATTTCCTCAGAAGCTTCCGAAGTAAAAAAGCGTAAATTATCGCCACCTCAGCTAACAATTTAACCTGATTAACTTTTCTTATTTGTTTACATGTTCAGCAGCGCGGCGTAGCAGAGCTGGCGCGATGGTGCTGGGCTTCCTTTCGGAAATCCCCTAAAATGCAGCCGCCGTCGCAGATTGCATGGCAAATATATTTCGGCTTAAAAGCGCTTTATTTTTCACCATTTTTTATATTGCGGAAATTTTTATTCCACTATTCATCAGGTTAATTTTTAATTTTGCCAGTTATCATCGATTTATTCCCGCCTCCGATTAAATTCACCCGGTGTAAATAGTGATATTCACTTGCCGTTGCGGCTTGACAAGGATTTCATCGGCTCCGTAAACTCGTTTCGTGGTAAAAAGTGGGATAAAGTGGTGAAAACGGGTGATCGAGGGGTAAGGCTGGCATGTTCCGTGGAGCAACGTTAGTCAATCTCGACAGCAAAGGACGATTGGCAGTACCAACACGCTATCGCGAATTGCTTGTCGCAGAGTCTCAGGGGCAAATGGTATGTACCATTGACCTCCACCAGCCATGCCTGCTGCTTTACACCTTGCCCGAATGGGAAATCATTGAGAAGAAACTGTCGCGCTTATCTAGCATGAACCCGAGTGAGCGTCGCGTGCAGCGACTGCTGTTAGGGCATGCCAGTGAGTGTCAGATGGATAACGCGGGCCGTTTGTTGTTGGCGAATACGTTGCGACAACATGCTGGCCTAACTAAAGAAGTGATGCTGGTTGGACAGTTCAACAAGTTTGAGCTGTGGGATGAACAGACCTGGTATCAACAAGTTAAGGACGATATTGACACAGAACAGTCGGCTCAGGAGCCTTTATCTGAGCGGTTGCAGGACTTGTCGCTATAGCTATGCAGGAAAATTTTAAACACACCACAGTGCTGCTGGATGAGGCGGTTAACGGCCTGAATATCAGGGAAGACGGCATCTACATCGACGGCACTTTTGGTCGCGGCGGTCACTCGCGCTTAATCCTCTCTCAGCTTGGCGAGAAAGGACAATTGATAGCGATTGATCGCGATCCGCAAGCGATAGCCGCAGCCGCTGAGATAAATGATCCGCGTTTCTCGATAGTGCATGGGCCGTTTTCGGCGCTGGCAGAGTATGTCGAAGAGCGTGGGCTGACTGGCAAGATCGATGGCGTTTTACTTGATCTCGGCGTCTCTTCACCGCAGTTGGATGACGCTGAACGTGGCTTCTCCTTCATGCGCGATGGGCCGCTGGATATGCGTATGGATCCCACGCGCGGACAATCAGCGGCGGAATGGTTGCTGAGCGCAGAAGAAGCAGACATCGCGTTCGTGATTAAAACCTACGGTGAAGAGCGTTTCGGAAAACGTATCGCGCGCGCCATTGTAGAACGCAATCGTGAGCAGCCAATGACGCGCACCAAAGAACTGGCCACGGTGATCGCTGCGGCGATGCCGGTTAAAGACAAATTTAAACATCCAGCGACGCGCACTTTTCAGGCGATTCGCATCTGGATCAACAGCGAGTTGGAAGAGATTGAAACGGCATTGAAAGGTGCTCTTTCGGTGCTGGCTCCGGGCGGAAGACTGTCTATCATCAGCTTCCATTCGCTGGAAGACCGCTTAGTGAAGCGCTTCATGCGCGATCAGAGCCGCGGTCCGCAAGTGCCAGCCGGTATTCCGATGACCGAATCACAGCTTAAAGCCTTGGGGGGCCGCGAATTGAAAACCCTCGGCAAATTGATTCCCGGTGAAGCAGAAGTTAGCGAAAACCCACGTGCGCGCAGTTCGGTACTGCGTATTGCGGAGAGAACAGCATCATGATCGGTAACGAGCGTCACAGCTTACCCGGCGTCATCGGCGGGGACTTGTTGCGATTCGGCAAGATCCCAATGTTGCTGTTGGCTGCGGTGCTGGTGTCCTCGGTGATGGTGGTGACAACGACGCATAAAACGCGCCTGCTAACGGCGCAGCGCGAACAGTTAGTGCTGGAGCGTGACGCGCTGGATATCGAATGGCGCAACCTGATTCTGGAAGAGAACGCACTCGGCGATCATAGCCGGGTAGAACGGATAGCTACCGATAAACTGCAAATGCAGCATGTTGATCCTTCACAGGAAAATATTGTGGTGCAGAAATAAGGAATCGCATAACTCAATGAGTGGCGCAGGCAAAACGCTGAAGTTAAAAAAACCAGAAGATAAGGCCAGCTTTATAAGCTGGCGTTTTGCGTTGCTGTGCGGTTGCATTCTTTTGGCGCTGGGCGGACTGTTGTCGCGCGTGGCGTGGCTGCAAGTAATCAACCCCGACAAGCTGGTTAAAGAGGGCGATCTGCGTTCACTGCGTGTGCAGGCAGTGCCTACGGCGCGCGGTATGATCAGCGATCGCGCGGGACGTCCATTAGCAGTGAGTGTACCGGTTAATGCCATCTGGGCTGATCCAAAAGAGCTGACCGAACATGGAGGCGTTTCGCTGGATAGCCGCTGGAAAGCGCTGTCGGATGCCTTATCAATTCCGTTGGATCAACTGGCGGCGCGCATCAATGCCAACCCGAAAGGGCGTTTTGTCTATCTGGCGCGTCAGGTCAATCCAGCGATTGGCGAGTATGTGAAAAAACTCAAATTGCCGGGCATTTACTTGCGTGAAGAGTCACGCCGTTACTATCCGGCAGGCCAGGTCACCGCACATCTGATTGGTTTTACCAACATTGATGGCCAGGGCATTGAAGGCATTGAAAAGAGCTTCGATAAATGGCTGACCGGTGCGCCGGGTGAGCGTACGGTGCGTAAAGATCGTAACGGACGCGTGATTGAAGATATCTCCTCAGTTGACAGTCGCGCCGCGCATAACCTGACGTTGAGCATTGATGAACGTCTGCAAGCGCTGGTGTATCGCGAACTGAATAATGCCGTGGCCTTTAACAAGGCGGAATCCGGCACCGCCGTGTTGGTGGATGTGAACACCGGCGAAGTGCTGGCGATGGCGAACAGTCCAGCTTACAACCCGAATAACCTCAGCAACACGCCGAAAGACGTGATGCGTAACCGCGCAATTACCGACATCTTCGAACCGGGTTCAACTGTGAAACCGATGGTGGTGATGACGGCATTGCAACGCGGAGTGGTGAAAGAGAATAGTGTCCTGAATACCGTGCCGTACCGCGTTAATGGTCATGAGATCAAAGACGTGGCGCGCTATAACGAATTGACCCTTACCGGGGTTCTACAGAAGTCGAGTAACGTCGGTGTTTCACGTTTGGCGTTAGCGATGCCCTCCTCTGCGTTAGTAGATACTTACGCGCGCTTTGGATTGGGTAAACCGACCAATTTGGGGCTGGTCGGGGAAAGTAGTGGCTTATACCCTCAAAAACAACGGTGGTCTGACATAGAGAGGGCCACCTTCTCTTTCGGCTACGGGCTAATGGTAACGCCGTTACAGTTAGCGCGTGTCTACGCAACCATTGGCAGCTACGGCATCAATCGCCCGCTGTCGATCACCAAAGTTGACCCGCCAGTGGCGGGTGAACGCGTTTTCCAGGAAGACCTGGTGAGAACGGTGATGCACATGATGGAAAGCGTGGCCTTACCCGGCGGCGGCGGTGTTAAAGCGGCCATCAAGGGGTATCGCATTGCCATTAAAACCGGTACCGCCAAGAAGGTTGGACCGGATGGCCGTTACGTTAATAAATACATTGCTTACACCGCAGGCGTAGCCCCTGCCAGTCGCCCTCGTTTTGCGCTGGTAGTGGTGATCAACGATCCACAAGCCGGTAAATATTATGGTGGTGCGGTTTCTGCACCGGTGTTTGGCGCAATCATGGGCGGCGTGCTGCGCACCATGAACATCGAACCTGATGCGCTGCCAACAGTTGATAAAAACGAATTGGTGAAGAATAGAAGTGAGGATCCAAGTGACAGATCGTAACCTGCGCGATTTACTGGCCCCGTGGGTGCCGGGTGCGCCGGCACGTCCACTCCGTGACATGACACTGGATAGCCGCGCTGCGGCTGCTGGCGATCTGTTTATCGCCGTGGCGGGCCATCATGCTGATGGACGTCGTTTTATCCCGCAGGCGATTGCCCAAGGCGTGGCGGCAGTGATTGCCGAAGCCGAAGGCGAAGCCAGCGATGGTGATATCCGCGAGATGCACGGCGTCCCGGTTATCTATTTGGCGCAGTTGCAGCAGCGTCTCTCTGCACTGGCTGGACGTTTTTATCACCAGCCCGCTGAAAAATTAAAGTTAATTGGTGTGACCGGCACTAACGGTAAAACCACCACCACGCAGTTGATGGCGCAGTGGGCCAATTTGCTGGGTGAAACCGGTGCCGTAATGGGCACCGTAGGCAACGGCTTATATGGACAGTTAGTCGCAACCGAAAATACCACCGGCTCGGCCGTGGATGTTCAGCATGTGCTGAATGATTTGGTCGAGCAGGGCGCAACGCTCACGGCAATGGAAGTTTCCTCGCACGGTCTGGTGCAGCATCGCGTTGCTGCTTTGCCGTTTGCCGCAGCGGTATTCACTAACCTCAGCCGCGATCATCTTGATTATCACGGCGATATGCAGGGCTATGAATCCGCCAAATGGCTGCTGTTCTCTGAGCATCAGATTGGCGAAGCGATCATCAATGCCGATGACGAAGTGGGCCGTCGCTGGTTGGCGAATCTGCCAGATGCCGTCGCGGTCACCATGGAAAACAATTTGCAGGCGGGTTGTCGTGGTCGCTGGCTCAAAGCCACAGCGGTGAACTATCACGACGGCGGCGCGCATATCCAATTCAGTTCCAGCTGGGGCGACGGTGAGTTTGATAGTCGCCTGATGGGGGCATTCAACGTCAGCAACTTACTGTTGGCGCTGGCAACCTTGTTAACGCTGGATTATCCACTTGAATCGCTGGTGGCGACCGCTTCGCAGCTGCAGCCGGTTTGCGGTCGTATGGAAGTGTTCACGGCGGAAGGAAAACCAACGGTCGTGGTTGATTACGCGCATACGCCAGATGCACTGGAAAAAGCGCTGGAAGCGGCGCGTCTGCACTGCAAAGGTCGACTGTGGTGCGTATTTGGCTGCGGTGGCGATCGCGATAAAGGTAAACGTCCATTGATGGGTGCGATTGCTGAGCAGTTCGCCGACATCGTGGTAATCACCGATGACAACCCACGCAGCGAAGAACCGATGTCGATCGTGAATGACATTCTCACCGGTCTGCTTGATCCAGGGCGTGCGCGCGTGGTTTCTGGACGTGCGCAAGCAGTCACTAACGCTGTAATGCAAGCCGCTGCTGATGACATCGTTCTGGTGGCGGGTAAAGGGCACGAAGATTACCAAATCATCGGCAACCGCCGTCTGGATTATTCCGACCGCGATACCGTCGCCCGTTTATTGGGGGTGATGGCATGATTCCAATCACTCTACAAACACTGGCGGATATCAGCGCAGGTCAATTGCACGGCGCGGATTTAACCATCGCCGACGTCACCACCGATACGCGCAAAGTTTCTGCCGGTAGCCTGTTTGTGGCAATCGTTGGTGAGCGCTTTGACGCCCACGACTTTGCTAACGATGCGATTGCTAACGGTGCACAGGCGTTGCTGGTCAGCAAGTTGCTGACCGTTTCGGTGCCGCAAGTCGTGGTTGCTGATACACGCATTGCATTCGGCCAGCTCGCCGCGTGGGTGCGCCAGCAAGCGAAAGCACGCGTCGTGGCGCTAACCGGATCATCCGGTAAAACCTCGGTCAAAGAGATGACTGCCGCGATTCTGCGCCAGTGTGGTGAAACGCTGTATACCGCGGGCAACCTGAACAATGATTTCGGCGTGCCGATGACTCTGCTGCGCCTGACGAAAGAGCATGCCTACGCGGTGATTGAGCTGGGTGCTAACCATCAAGGCGAAATCGCTTACACCACCGATTTGGTGCGTCCAGAAACCGCATTGGTTAATAACCTGGCCGCTGCGCATCTGGAAGGCTTTGGTTCGCTGGCTGGTGTAGCAAAAGCCAAAGGGGAGATCTTTGGCGGCTTGCCGGTACATGGAACGGCGATCATCAATGCCGACAGCAACGATATTGCCAACTGGCAAAGCCAATTTGTCGATAAAACGCTGTGGCGCTTCTCGCCGCAGCCGATGGCGGATGCCGAATTCCGTGCCAGTGAAATTGTGCTGCGTGCAGATGCCACGCTGTTTACGCTGCATACGCCGCGTGGCGATATCGCGGTTGAATTGCCGTTGCCGGGCCGTCACAACATCGCTAACGCATTAGCGGCCGCCGCGCTGGCGCTTTCAGTCGATGCGCCGCTGACCGCGATTCAAAGCGGCCTTAAAACCTTGCAGCCGGTTCCTGGCCGTTTGTTCCCTATTCGCCTGAATGCAAACCAATTACTGCTGGATGACAGCTACAACGCCAACGTCGGTTCGATGACGGCTGCGGCACAAGTGCTGGGCGATATGCCGGGCTTCCGCGTGATGGTGGTGGGCGATATGGCTGAATTAGGCGATGAAGCTGAGCAGTGTCATCGTCAGGTTGGTGATGCAGCGAAAACCGCGGGAATTGATTGCGTATTAAGTACCGGCACTCTCAGCCAACTGATCGGCGAAAACAGCGGCAAAGGCGAGCATTTCGCCACTAAAACCGCGCTGACTGAACGTTTACGCACATTGCTGTCCGAACATCAGGACATCACTATTTTGGTTAAAGGTTCGCGTAGTGCCGCCATGGAGCAGGTAGTACAGAGCTTACAGGAGAAAGGAACATGCTAGTCTGGCTGGCCGAACATCTGGTCGCATTTTATTCCGGCTTTAACGTCTTCTCATATCTGACGTTTCGCGCCATTGTCAGCCTGCTGACCGCTTTGTTTATTTCTCTGTGGATGGGCCCGCGCCTGATTGCCTGGCTGCAAAAGTTGCAGATTGGCCAAGTGGTGCGTAACGACGGTCCTGAATCACACTTCAGCAAACGCGGCACGCCAACCATGGGCGGCGTAATGATCCTCACCTCAATCACCATTTCGGTGCTGATGTGGGCATATCCATCCAACCCTTACGTCTGGTGCGTATTGGTGGTGCTGGTCGGTTTTGGCGTGATCGGCTTCGTTGATGACTATCGCAAAGTGGTGCGCAAAGACACCAAAGGCCTGATCGCGCGCTGGAAATATTTCTGGATGTCAGTGATTTCGCTGGCTGTTGCTTTCGCCTTGTTCATCGCCGGTAAAGACACACCAGCCACGCAATTGGTGGTGCCATTCTTTAAAGACATCATGCCGCAGCTCGGCTTGTTCTATGTGGTGCTGGCGTACTTCGTCATCGTCGGTACCGGCAACGCGGTTAACTTAACCGACGGCCTTGATGGCCTGGCCATCATGCCAACCGTATTCGTCGCTGCCGGCTTTGCACTGGTGGCGTGGGCGACCGGTAACGTCAAATTTGCTGAATATTTGCACATTCCTTATCTGCGCCACGCCGGTGAATTAGTGATTGTCTGCACCGCAATTGTGGGGGCCGGTCTCGGATTCTTGTGGTTCAACACCTATCCAGCGCAAGTGTTCATGGGCGATGTTGGCTCATTGGCGTTGGGCGGCGCGCTTGGCACCATCGCGGTACTGCTGCGTCAGGAGTTCTTGCTGTTGATCATGGGCGGCGTATTCGTGGTTGAAACGCTGTCAGTTATTTTGCAGGTGGGATCGTTCAAGCTGCGCGGGCAACGTATTTTCCGCATGGCGCCGATCCATCACCACTATGAATTGAAAGGCTGGCCAGAGCCGCGCGTGATCGTGCGCTTCTGGATTATTTCGCTGATGCTGGTGCTGATTGGCCTGGCAACGCTGAAGGTACGTTAATCATGGCTGACTATCGGGGCAGAAAAGTCGTCATCATTGGATTAGGCATCACTGGCCTGTCCTGTGTTGATTTCTTCCTCGCGCAAGGCGTTACGCCGCGCGTGATGGATACCCGTGTCTCACCGCCGGGTCTGGACAAGTTACCAGAGTCGGTGGAGCGCTATGTTGGTGGTATCAACAGCGATTGGTTGCTGGCAGCAGATCTGATTATCGCCAGTCCTGGCATCGCCTTGGCTCATCCGGCATTAAGTGAAGCTGCGGATGCTGGCATCGAAATCGTCGGCGATATCGAATTGTTCTGTCGCGAAGCGCAGGCACCGATTGTGGCGATTACCGGTTCTAACGGCAAAAGCACGGTCACCACGCTGGTGGGTGAAATGGCGCGCGCCGCAGGTTGGCAGGTGGGCGTTGGCGGCAACATTGGTTTGCCTGCGTTGACGCTGCTGAAATCCCCAGCACAACTTTACGTGTTGGAGCTTTCCAGCTTCCAGTTGGAGACCACGCACAGCTTGAAAGCAGCTGCCGCAACGATCCTCAATCTGACTGAGGATCATATGGATCGCTATCCGCTCGGCATGCAGCAATACCGTGCGGCAAAATTGCGTATTTATGAAAACGCTAGCCTCTGCGTGGTGAATGCAGACGACGGCATGACGATGCCAGTGCGCGGTGTTGATCAACGTTGCGTCAGTTTTGGCATCAACTTGGGCGATTACCACCTCAATCAGCAGCAGGGCAGCACTTGGCTGCGTGCGAAGGGCGAGAAAGTCCTGAATACCGATGAGATGACGTTGGTTGGTCTGCACAATTACACCAACGCATTGGCGGCGCTGGCATTAGCCGATGCGGTGAATATTCCGCGCGCTTCCAGCCTCAAAGCGTTAACCACTTTTACTGGCCTCGCGCACCGTTTCCAACTGGTACATGAAGCCAACGGCGTACGCTGGATTAACGATTCGAAAGCCACCAATGTGGGCAGCACTGAAGCGGCGCTCAATGGTTTGCAGGTGAAAGGCACGCTGTGGCTGCTGCTGGGTGGCGATGGTAAAGCGGCTGATTTCAGCCCGCTGGCGCGTTATCTGCAGGGCGATAACGTTAAGCTGTTTTGTTTTGGCCGCGATGGCGATGCACTTGCCGCGCTGCGTCCGGAAATTGCAACTCGCACGGAAACTCTGCAGCAGGCGATGACGCAAATTGCTGCACAGGTGAAACCCGGCGATATGGTGCTGTTGTCGCCAGCCTGCGCCAGCCTTGATCAGTTCCGTAACTTTGAACAGCGTGGCGATCAGTTCGCGCAACTGGCGAAGGAGTTGAGCTGATGCGCATTCCGGGTTCTGGTATTGCGAGCTATCTTTCAGTGCGTTTACGCGATTGGGTGATGGGTGCGCGTGACAACGAAGACGCGCCAGTGGTGCTGTACGATCGCACATTGCTGTGGCTGACCTTTGGTTTGGCGTTAATCGGTTTTGTGATGGTGACGTCTGCGTCAATGCCGGTTGGGCAACGTCTCAACGAAGATCCGTTCTACTTTGCTAAGCGTGATGCCTTCTATATCGCCCTGGCATTCGGTATGGCGCTGGTGACATTGCGCATCCCGATGGATTTCTGGCAGCGGTACAGCAACGTGATGCTGATGGTTTCAGTCGTTATGTTGCTGATCGTGTTGGTGGTGGGTAGCTCGGTAAACGGTGCATCGCGCTGGATTGCGCTTGGCCCGCTGCGAATTCAGCCGGCAGAGCTCTCAAAGCTGACGCTGTTCTGCTACCTCGCCAGTTATCTGGTGCGCAAAGTGGACGAAGTGCGCAACAACTTTTGGGGCTTCTGTAAGCCAATGGGCGTCATGGTGGTGCTGGCGGTGTTGCTGCTAGCGCAACCGGACCTCGGAACCGTGGTAGTGCTGTTCGTTACGACGTTGGCGATGCTATTCCTCGCGGGCGCGAAGATGTGGCAGTTCCTAGCCATCATCGGCTCAGGTATTTTTGCCGTGGTGCTGCTGATTATCGCGGAACCGTACCGTATGCGCCGTGTGACCTCTTTCTGGAACCCGTGGGAAGATCCGTTCGGCAGTGGCTATCAGCTGACGCAGTCTTTGATGGCGTTTGGTCGCGGCGAGTTCTGGGGCCAGGGCTTAGGTAATTCGGTACAAAAACTGGAATATCTGCCGGAAGCACATACCGACTTTATCTTCTCGATCATCGGTGAAGAGTTGGGTTATGTCGGTGTGGTTTTGGCGCTGTTGATGGTATTCTTCGTCGCTTTTCGCGCGATGTCGATTGGTCGCCGTGCTCTGGAGATCGATCAGCGCTTTTCTGGCTTCCTCGCTTGCTCAATTGGCGTGTGGTTTAGCTTCCAGGCGCTGGTTAACGTTGGTGCGGCGGCGGGTATGCTGCCGACCAAAGGTCTGACGCTACCGCTGATCAGTTACGGTGGTTCGAGTCTGATCATCATGTCGACCGCCATCGTGTTTTTATTGCGCATAGATTACGAAACGCGTCTGGCGAAAGCGCAGGCGTTTACCCGAGGTGTTCGATGAGTGGCAAACGGCTGATGGTCATGGCAGGCGGTACTGGCGGACATGTGTTCCCCGGTCTGGCCGTTGCCCATCACCTGATGGAAGAAGGTTGGCAGGTACGCTGGCTGGGAACCGCTGACCGTATGGAAGCGGATTTAGTGCCAAAAAATGGCATCGAGATTGATTTTATCCGCATCAGCGGCTTGCGCGGTAAAGGCGTAAAAGCGCAGTTGCTGGCACCAGTACGCATCTTTAATGCGTGGCGTCAGGCGCGTCGCATCATGAAACACTGGCAACCGGATGTGGTGCTGGGCATGGGTGGTTACGTGTCGGGACCGGGCGGTTTAGCCGCGTGGAGCTGCGGTATTCCGGTGGTGCTGCATGAGCAGAATGGCATCGCTGGATTGACCAACAAGTGGTTGGCGAAAATTGCCACTAAAGTGATGCAGGCGTTTCCGGGCGCATTCCCAACCGCTGAAGTGGTGGGTAATCCGGTGCGCACTGATGTATTAGCGCTGCCATTGCCGGCGGAGCGATTGAGTGGCCGTACTGGCCCGATTCGCGTGCTGGTCGTTGGTGGCAGTCAGGGCGCGCGCATCCTCAACCAGACATTGCCGCAAGTGGCCGCTGAGTTGGGCGAAGCGATTACGTTGTGGCACCAAACTGGCAAAGGTGGATTAGACATCGTGCAGCAGGCGTATCGTGATGCCGGGCAGCCGCAGCACAAAGTCACCGAGTTTATTGATGACATGGCCGAAGCCTATGCGTGGGCGGATGTGGTGGTGTGTCGTTCCGGTGCATTAACGGTCAGCGAAGTGGCTGCCGCAGGTTTACCGGCGATTTTTGTGCCGTTTCAGCACAAAGATCGTCAGCAGTACTGGAATGCATTGCCGCTGGAAAAAGCGGGCGCAGCCAAAATTTTCGAGCAGCCGCAGTTCACCGCAGCTGTGGTAGCGGACACGCTGCGTAACTGGGATCGTGGCACCTTGTTGGCGATGGCTGAAAAAGCCCGTCAGGTGGCGATCCCCGATGCAACCGATCGGGTTGCCAAAGAAGTGGCGCGCGTCGCGAAATAGTTAATCGGCCAGTTGATTTGGCCTGTGCCCTAAAACGGCACAAACGGGAAAAACAGGTAATTGAAACAGATGAATACACAACAATTGGCAAAACTGCGTTCTATTGTGCCCGAGATGCGTCGCGTCCGGCACATTCACTTTGTCGGCATCGGTGGTGCTGGCATGGGCGGTATTGCCGAAGTGTTGGCGAACGAAGGTTATCACATTAGCGGATCTGATCTGGCACCGAACCCGGTAACACAGCATCTGGCCTCGCTGGGCGCCACGATTTACTTCAATCATCGCCCGGAAAACGTCACCGACGCGAGCGTGGTGGTGGTATCGACGGCGGTCGCGCAGGATAACCCTGAACTGGTCGCTGCGCGTGAGCAGCGTATTCCGGTGATTCGTCGCGCTGAGATGTTGGCTGAACTGATGCGTTTTCGTCACGGCATCGCGGTTGCGGGTACCCACGGTAAAACCACCACTACCGCGATGGTCACCAGCATTTATGCCGAAGGCGGCATGGATCCAACCTTCGTCAATGGTGGCCTGGTTAAAGCGGCGGGAACGCATGCGCGCCTCGGCAGCAGCCGTTACCTGATCGCGGAAGCGGATGAAAGCGATGCGTCATTCCTGCATCTGCAACCGATGGTGGCGATTGTCACGAACATCGAAGCCGATCATATGGATACCTATCAGGGCGATTTCGAGAACCTGAAGCAGACCTTCATCAACTTCCTGCACAACTTGCCATTCTACGGTCGTGCAGTGATGTGTGTTGATGATGCGGTGATCCGTGATCTGATTCCGCGCGTTGGTCGCCAGGTGACCACCTACGGTTTTAGCGATGACGCGGATGTGCGCATTGAAAATTACGAGCAGCGTGGCGCGCAAGGGCACTTCACCTTGATCCGTCAGGATAAGCCGGTGCTCAAAGTAACCTTGAACGCGCCGGGTCGTCATAACGCGTTAAACGCGGCAGCAGCAGTGGCAGTTGCCAGCGAAGAAGGTATTGAAGATAACGCGATTTTGGCTGCGCTGGAGAGCTTCCAGGGCACTGGGCGCCGTTTCGATGTGCTCGGCGAGTTTGATACTGCTGCGGTCAACGGCAATGCAGGCAGCGCGATGTTGGTGGACGATTATGGACATCATCCGACCGAAGTGGATGTCACCATCAAAGCCGCGCGTGCCGGTTGGCCGGACAAGAAGCTGGTGATGGTGTTCCAGCCGCATCGTTATACGCGTACCCGCGACCTGTTTGATGATTTCGCCAATGTGCTGTCGCAGGTTGATGTTTTGCTGATGCTGGATGTCTATCCGGCGGGCGAAGCCGCAATTCCGGGAGCGGACAGCCGTTCTCTGTGCCGCGCAATTCGTAATCGCGGCAAGGTTGATCCGATTTTGGTTTCTGAGCATGACGCACTGCCTGATGCCCTGGCGCCGCTGCTATCCGGTGATGATCTGGTGATCGTGCAAGGCGCAGGCAACATCGGAAAAATTGCGCGTAAGTTGGCCGATAACCAGTTGCAGCCTGCGGTAAAGACGGAGGCGCGCCATGACTGAGAAAGTGGTGGTATTACTGGGCGGCACCTCAGCTGAACGCGAAGTTTCGTTGATGTCTGGCACTGCAGTGCTGGCCGGACTGCGTGAAATGGGCATTGATGCCCATGCCGTCGATACGCGCGATGTCTCGGTACTCGAACTGAAACAGCAAGGTTTTGCCAAAGCCTTTATTGCTTTGCACGGTCGTGGCGGTGAAGACGGCACCTTGCAAGCGGTGCTCGAATTCCTGCAACTGCCTTATACCGGAAGCGGCGTGATGGCTTCCGCTATCACCATGGATAAACTGCGCAGCAAATTGTTGTGGCAGGGCAGGGGATTACCTTCTGGCAAATTTGTCTGGCTGACGCGCCAGCAGCATGAGCAGGGTTTGGATGCTGAAACTATCGCATCCATTGAAGCTTTGGGTTTGCCGCTGTTCGTTAAGCCAAGCTGCGAAGGCTCAAGCGTAGGCATCAGTCGCGTTAATCACGCTGATGCGTTACCTGCTGCGCTGGAAGAGGCGTTTCGTCATGATGATGACGTGCTGATTGAAGCATTTCTTAGCGGTGCAGAGTACACAGTCGGCATCGTAGGCGAGCAAATTCTGCCTTCAATCAGAATAAAAACCGCCAGCGAGTTCTATGACTATGAAGCTAAATACATTTCTGACGATACTGAATACTTCTGCCCGAGCGGATTGAGCGCGGAGAAGGAAGCAGAATTGCAGAAATTAGTCTGGGCAGCCTGGCGCGCATTGGGTTGCAGCGGCTGGGGCCGTGTGGATGTGATGGCGGATGGCGACGGTAATTTCCAGTTGCTGGAAGTGAACACCTCGCCGGGCATGACCAGCCATAGCCTGGTGCCAATGGCGGCGAAGCAGGCGGGATACAGTTTCCCGCAGCTGGTGGCGCGTATTTTGGAGCTGGCTGACTGATATGTCTCAGGCGGCGATACGTGTACGCAAGAATGAGCCCCAGGAACGTGCGAGTTCCGGGCGCAGCAACGGTGCGCGACTGTTTGGCATCGTGTTCCTGCTGATGGTGGTGGGCGTCATGGTGGCCGGCGGCCTCGTGGTGCTGAAGTGGATGAATGACGCGTCGCGCTTGCCGCTTTCGAAGCTGGTGGTGACCGGGCAAACCCACTACACCACGCACGATGATATTCGCCAGGCTATTTTGTCGCTCGGCGCGCCGGGGACGTTCATGTCGCAAAACGTGGATATCCTCCAGCAGCAGATTGAGCGCCTACCCTGGATTAAGCAGGTCAGTGTGCGTAAGCAGTGGCCTGATGAGCTGAAGATAAATTTGGTGGAGTACGTTCCTGTGGCACGTTGGAACGACTCGCACATGGTGGACGCCGATGGCGTCTCCTTCAGCGTTCCGGCTAGCCATGTTGGCAAAGAAACTTTGCCAATGTTGTATGGCCCGGAAGGCAGTGAAAATGAGGTGTTAGCCGGCTATCACACCATGAGTGATGTGCTTAAGGCTAACAAGTTTACCCTGAAGGTCGCGTCAATGACGGCGCGGCGCTCATGGCAGTTGGTGACCAGTGATGATGTGCGCATTGAGCTGGGACGTAGCGACACCATGAAGCGTCTGAACCGTTTTATTGAGCTTTATCCGGATCTGCAGCAGCAGGGCCAGAGTCAAAATAAACGCATTACTTATGTTGATTTGCGTTACGACTCTGGCGCCGCAGTAGGCTGGGCAGCAGCACCGATAGAGCCACAGGACAGTAATCAGCAACAGAACCAGGCACAGGCTAAACCACAATGATCAAGGCAACGGACAGAAAACTGGTAGTAGGACTCGAAATTGGCACCGCGAAGGTGTCCGCCCTGGTTGGGGAAATTCTGCCCGATGGTATGGTCAATATTATTGGGGTGGGCAGTTGCCCGTCTCGCGGCATGGATAAAGGCGGGGTAAACGATCTTGAGTCGGTGGTGAAATGCGTACAACGCGCCATCGACCAAGCTGAATTGATGGCAGACTGCCAGATTTCATCGGTCTACCTTGCATTATCGGGCAAACATATCAGTTGCCAGAACGAAATCGGGATGGTTCCGATTTCGGAAGAGGAAGTGACTCAGGATGATGTAGAGAACGTAGTGCATACGGCGAAATCCGTTCGCGTACGC
Organism: Pantoea sp. CFCC18179; assembly: GCF_059412405.1. Taxonomy (NCBI): domain Bacteria; kingdom Pseudomonadati; phylum Pseudomonadota; class Gammaproteobacteria; order Enterobacterales; family Erwiniaceae; genus Pantoea; species Pantoea sp. CFCC18179. The sequence goes on from NZ_JBNBPM010000009.1 coordinate 70,673, forward strand.
GATGAACATCGTATCCTGCATGTTATTCCTCAGGAATATGCCATCGATTATCAGGAAGGCATTAAAAATCCGGTGGGACTTTCTGGCGTGCGTATGCAGGCGAAAGTGCATTTGATCACCTGCCACAACGACATGGCGAAAAATATTGTTAAAGCCGTTGAACGTTGTGGCCTGAAAGTTGACCAACTGATTTTTGCCGGACTGGCATCCAGTTTTTCAGTCTTGACTGAAGATGAACGTGAGCTGGGAGTCTGTGTTGTTGATATCGGTGGCGGTACAATGGATATCGCCGTGTATACCGGCGGCGCGCTGCGTCATACCAAAGTGATCCCGTATGCTGGGAATGTGGTGACCAGCGATATCGCGTATGCATTTGGTACGCCGCCAACCGACGCCGAAGCGATTAAAGTGCGTCATGGTTGTGCATTGGGCTCGATTGTCGGCAAAGACGAAAACGTCGAAGTGCCGAGCGTAGGTGGACGTCCACCTCGTAGCCTGCAGCGTCAAACGCTGGCTGAAGTCATTGAGCCGCGTTACACCGAACTGTTGAATCTGGTCAACGACGAGATTCTGCAATTACAGGAGCAGCTGCGCCAGCAAGGCGTGAAACACCATCTGGCGGCCGGTATCGTGCTGACCGGTGGTGCGGCGCAGATTGAAGGTTTGGCAGCCTGCGCACAACGTGTGTTCCACACACAAGTGCGCATTGGACAGCCACTTAACATCACCGGCCTGACGGATTATGCACAGGAGCCGTATTACTCGACGGCAGTTGGCCTGCTGCATTATGGCAAAGAGTCACACATGAACGGTGATGCGGAAACGGAAAAACGTGCTTCAGTGGGCAATTGGTTTAAACGAATCAACAGTTGGCTGAAGAAAGAGTTTTAATTTTTGAAAAAGGAGATCATGCTGGCAATGTTTATGATCTCCAGGCGACAGGCACATAACGGAGAGAAATCATGTTTGAACCTATGGAATTAACCAATGACGCGGTGATTAAAGTCATCGGCGTCGGCGGTGGCGGTGGCAACGCCGTAGAGCACATGGTACGCGAGCGTATCGAAGGTGTGGAATTCTTCGCTGTGAATACCGACGCGCAAGCGTTGCGTAAGACAGCGGTCGGCCAGACGATCCAAATCGGGACCAACATCACTAAAGGTCTCGGTGCAGGTGCGAACCCAGAAGTGGGCCGTAACTCTGCAGAAGAGGATCGCGAAGCACTGCGTGCTGCGCTGGATGGTGCAGACATGGTGTTTATCGCAGCAGGCATGGGCGGCGGTACCGGTACCGGTGCAGCACCAGTGGTTGCTGAAGTGGCCAAAGATTTGGGTATCCTGACCGTAGCGGTGGTGACTAAGCCATTCAACTTCGAAGGCAAAAAGCGTATGGCTTTTGCTGAGCAGGGTATCGCTGAGTTGTCTAAGCATGTCGATTCATTGATCACTATTCCAAACGACAAGCTGTTGAAGGTGCTGGGTCGTGGTATTTCTCTGTTAGATGCGTTCGGCGCGGCTAACGACGTGCTGAAAGGCGCGGTGCAGGGTATCGCTGAACTGATCACCCGTCCGGGCTTGATGAACGTTGACTTCGCGGACGTACGTACCGTGATGTCAGAAATGGGTTACGCCATGATGGGTTCAGGCGTGGCATGCGGTGAAGACCGTGCAGAAGAAGCAGCAGAAATGGCGATCTCTTCTCCACTGTTGGAAGATATCGATCTGTCTGGCGCGCGCGGCGTGTTGGTCAACATCACTGCGGGCTTCGACTTGCGTCTGGATGAGTTCGAAACCGTGGGTAACACTATCCGCGCCTTCGCGTCTGACAACGCTACCGTGGTAATCGGTACTTCTCTGGATCCAGAGATGAACGACGAACTGCGTGTCACCGTGGTTGCGACCGGTATCGGCATGGATAAGCGCCCAGAAATTACCTTGGTCACCAACAAGCCAGCGACTCAGCCAGTGATGGATCATCGCTATCAGCAGCACGGCATGGCGCCGTTGCCGCAAGAGCAGAAACCTGCGGCTAAAGTGGTCAATGACCAACCGGCAGCATCTAGCAAAGAACCTGATTATTTGGACATTCCAGCCTTCCTGCGTAAGCAGGCGGACTAAGAATATCCTGAGAATTGGGATTCTCCGCTCTTTGTGCTAAAGTATTCGCCCGCCGGTAATTTATACTGGCGGTCGGAAGGGTAATATTGCGAGATAAAGCGATGATCAAACAAAGGACATTAAAACGTATCGTTCAGGCGACTGGTGTCGGTTTACATACCGGCAAGAAAGTTACGCTGACTTTACGCCCTGCGTCGGCTAATACCGGGGTCATCTATCGTCGCACTGACTTGAATCCACCGGTTGATTTCCCGGCTGATGCAAAATATGTGCGCGACACCATGCTAAGTACTTGCCTGGTGAATGATGAAGGCGTGCGTATTTCTACAGTTGAACACTTGAACGCTGCATTGGCGGGCTTGGGCATCGACAACATTATTGTTGAAGTTGATGCGCCGGAAATCCCGATTATGGACGGCAGTGCCGCACCTTTTGTCTATCTGCTGATGGATGCAGGCATCGAAGAGCTGAACAGCGCGAAGAAATTCGTGCGTGTGAAGAAAACGGTGCGTGTAGAAGATGGCGACAAGTGGGCTGAGATCAAACCGTATAACGGTTTCTCACTCGACTTCACTATCGACTTCAAACATCCAGCGATCGACTCAAGCTCGCAGCGTTATCAGCTTAACTTCTCGGCTGAAGGATTTGTTCGTCAAATCAGCCGTGCGCGTACTTTTGGCTTTATGCGTGAAATCGAATATCTGCAGTCTAAAGGCCTGTGCCTGGGCGGTAGTTTAGATTGTGCGATTGGCCTCGATGACTTCCGCGTATTAAACGAAGACGGTCTGCGCTTTGAAGATGAGTTTGTTCGTCACAAAATGCTGGATGCGATCGGTGACTTGTTCATGTGTGGCCACAATGTGATTGGCGCATTTACTGCGTTTAAATCAGGTCATGCCTTGAACAACAAGTTGCTGCAAGCGGTTCTGGCACAGCAGGAAGCCTGGGAATGGGCAACCTTCGAAGACGAAGCTGAACTGCCGCTGGCATTCAAAGCACCAAATTTAGTTCTGGCATAATCCAGACGTAAATGGCAGGTTTCGCTGACACCCTCTCCGGTCAGTGGAACCTGTCGTTTTTTATTGCCTCGCATTTAATCCTGCAAAATCGATCTCATTTCGCTGTCGTGACTGGCGAAACCCTGTACAAAAAAACGTGAAATCCGCCGTAAGCCCTTTAATCGCTGGTGTCGAAGCACTACATAAGTGCTATCATCTTGCGCTCATATAAGCTGGGTATTGCAAATTACTGCAACGGCTTACACCTTTTTTCAATGCATTGTGGACGGATTGTGATCGGGATTTTCTCACGCTGGCGACAATTAGGCAGACGCTATTTCTGGCCTCATCTCCTGTTGGGGATGGTAGCGGCCAGTTTTGGCTTGCCTGCGTGCGCGCAAAGCTCTGAGCCCACGGCGACCGATTCGCCAATCAGCAGTCTGTTTGTCGGCAATGTTGTTCACTTCGATCATCTGATTCGCCTGCAAGAAAGCGCGCGTCGACCTAATGTTAACGTCGATTATTGGCACCAGCATGCGATCCGCACGGTTATTCGTCATCTCTCCTTTAGCATGACGCCACCAGTGCAGGCGGAAGCCAGCCAGGCAGCCCCGTTAGCAGCGCAAAAGCTGGCGCTGATTGGTTCGCTTCAGGCACTTTTGACCTCACCGGCACAGTCTCTGACTGAGGTTGAGCCGCAGCAAAGCCTGCAACATCATCAAACGCAAATCCATTCTTCTGCTGATTGGCAGGCCGCTATTCACGGCATTCGTGCCGGACCTTTCAACGCTTAACTGCTAACGTTTTTTCCGCATCCTGTTTTAGATTTCGCAGTCCGTGAGATCACGGCTGAATTGAGAAAAATTTATCATGTTAATCAAATTGTTAACCAAAGTATTTGGCAGCAGCAATGATCGTACTCTGCGTCGTATGCGTAAAGTCGTCGACATCATCAACAAGATGGAGCCGGATTTCGTAAAGCTCTCCGATGATGAACTGAAAGCAAAAACCGATCTTTTCCGTGAGCGCCTAAAAAAAGGCGAAAGCCTTGAAAGTCTGATTCCTGAAGCTTTTGCCACTGTACGTGAGGCAAGTAAGCGCGTATTTGGTATGCGCCACTTTGATGTGCAGCTGATTGGCGGCATGGTGTTAAACGAGCGTTGCATCGCAGAGATGCGTACCGGTGAAGGTAAAACGCTGACTGCAACGTTACCGGCTTACCTCAACGCGTTGAGTGGTAAAGGCGTGCACGTTGTTACCGTCAACGACTATTTGGCGCAACGTGACGCCGAAAACAACCGTGCGCTGTTTGAATTCCTCGGTTTGACCATTGGCATCAACTTGCCGAACATGCCAGCCGTGGCGAAGCGTGCAGCCTACGCTGCAGATATCACTTATGGTACCAACAACGAATACGGCTTTGACTACCTGCGTGACAACATGGCGTTCAGCCCTGAAGAGCGTGTACAGCGTAAACTGCACTATGCGTTGGTGGATGAGGTCGACTCAATCCTGATCGATGAAGCGCGTACCCCGTTGATCATTTCGGGTCCGGCGGAAGATAGCTCTGAGCTGTATACCAAAGTTAACAAGATCATCCCGCATCTGGTTCGTCAGGATAAAGAAGACTCTGACACCTTCCAGGGCGAAGGCGATTTCTGGGTCGATGAGAAAGCGCGCCAGGCACACATGAGCGAGCGCGGCTTGGTTAAAGTCGAAGAGCTGCTGGTCAGCCAAGGCATCATGGAAGAAGGCGAGTCGCTCTACTCACCAACCAACATCATGCTGATGCATCACGTAACCGCCGCATTGCGCGCGCATGCACTCTTTACCCGTGATGTGGATTACATCGTTAAAGAGGGTGAAGTCGTCATCGTCGATGAGCACACCGGTCGTACCATGCAAGGCCGTCGCTGGTCAGATGGTTTGCACCAGGCGGTTGAAGCGAAAGAAGGCGTGGAAATCCAGAACGAAAACCAAACGCTGGCTTCCATTACCTTCCAGAACTACTTCCGCATCTATGAAAAACTGGCCGGCATGACCGGTACCGCAGATACCGAAGCGTTCGAGTTTAGCTCCATCTACAAACTCGACACTATCGTGGTACCTACTAACCGTCCGATGGTGCGTAAAGATATGGCTGACTTGGTCTACATGACCGAGAAAGAGAAGATTGACGCGATCATCGAAGATATCCGCGCTTGCACCGCCAACGGCCAGCCAGTATTGGTAGGTACAATTTCGATTGAAAAATCGGAAGTGGTCTCGAATGAACTGACGCGTGCAGGCATCAAACACAGCGTACTGAACGCGAAATTCCACGCCAGTGAAGCAGATATTGTTGCGCAAGCGGGTCAACCTGCTGCGGTGACAATCGCTACCAACATGGCCGGTCGTGGTACCGATATCGTGTTGGGTGGTAGCTGGCAGGCTGAGCTTGCCGCGATGGATGAGCCAAGCGAAGAGCAGATTCAGGCCATGAAAGAGGCGTGGAAACTGCGTCATGACGCGGTGCTGGCAGCGGGTGGTTTGCACATTATTGGTACGGAGCGTCACGAATCTCGTCGTATCGATAACCAGCTGCGTGGTCGTGCGGGCCGTCAGGGTGATGCCGGTTCATCCCGTTTCTATCTTTCGATGGAAGATGCGTTGATGCGTATCTTTGCGTCGGATCGCGTCTCTAACATGATGCGTAAACTGGGTATGAAGCCAGGCGAAGCGATTGAGCATCCTTGGGTGACCAAAGCGATTGCCAACGCCCAGCGTAAAGTCGAAAGCCGTAACTTTGATATTCGTAAACAGCTGCTGGAATATGATGATGTGGCGAACGATCAACGTCGCGCTATCTACAGCCAACGTAACGAACTGCTGGATGTGTCTGACGTGTCAGAAACCATCAACAGCATTCGTGAAGACGTCTATAAAACCACTATCGATACCTACATTCCGCCGCAATCGCTGGAGGAAATGTGGGACGTTGCCGGTCTGGAAGAGCGTCTGCGTAATGACTTCGATCTGAATCTGCCAATCGCTGAATGGCTGGATAAAGAGCCTGATCTGCATGAAGAGACGCTGCGCGAACGCATTATGAGCCACGCGGCGGAGAGCTATGCAGCGAAAGAAGAAGTGGTTGGCGCAGAAATGATGCGTAACTTCGAGAAAGGCGTGATGCTGCAAACGCTGGATTCATTGTGGAAAGAGCATCTGGCGGCAATGGATTACCTGCGTCAAGGCATCCATTTACGTGGTTATGCGCAGAAAGATCCTAAGCAGGAGTACAAGCGTGAATCCTTTGCGATGTTTGCTTCGATGCTGGAGTCGTTGAAATACGAAGTGATCAGTACGCTGAGCAAGGTTCAGGTACGCATGCCAGAAGAAGTTGAAGCGATGGAGCAGCAGCGTCGTGAAGAAGCCGAGCGTTTAGCACAACAGCAGCGACTGAGCCACGTCGATGATGCAACAGCAGCCGCTGAAGCGTTAGCTGCGCAAGGTGGAGAACGTAAAGTGGGTCGTAATGACCTTTGCCCATGCGGTTCCGGCAAAAAATACAAACAGTGTCACGGCCGTCTGGCCTGATGAACTAAGGAGCCTTCGGGCTCCTTTTTCTTTGCAGCGCGCCAGAATTCAGCGCGTGATTGCCATCAGTTTCTCTTCGTTTAAACGGACGCCGTGATAAGGCAGCGTCACCAACAGGCCATCCGGCAAACCAAAACGTTTAAACAGGGCACGGCTTTGAAATAACAGCTGGTGATAATTGTTATCGCTGATGCTCGGATAACTTTCATTCCACACCGTGGCAATGATCTGACGTTTTGAGGTGATGCGCAGCAACAAGCAGGATAGAAAGCGTTTTTGTGCTTCGTTTAACGGGATGATTTTGTGTTCTGGCCACCAGGTTAAGGTATTTTGCGCGCTGTCTAATGTCAGAATGTCGTGAAAGACCAAATGGCGCAGCGCATGCATTTGTTCTTGCGTATTTTTCGCCAGAAACGTTGTTTCGTTGAATTCCATAGCTAATTAGGTTTGGCAGAAGAAAGTGGCTGCGAGTATTCCCAACATGCCCGGTTGCGATCATTACGACATGTCTTAATCGACGAGGTTTGTGCAGCAGATGACGTCGCGTCCATTTCGATGGTTAACATCGTTAAGCGTCTGATTTACACTCAGCGCTCATTTATTAAAAGCGGAATCTGGCTTATGAAACACCTGCAGGTGGCGGTGGGCATTATTCGTAACTCACATCGTCAAATCTTTCTTGCCCAGCGTGCGGCAAGCTCCTACATGGCGAATAAATGGGAGTTTCCTGGCGGAAAAATTGAACAAAACGAAACTGCCGAGCAGGCGCTCAAACGCGAGTTAATGGAAGAAACCGGAATAGAGGTAACCGCTGCTACGGCAATTGGCTTGGCCGATCATAGCTATGACGACCTGCGCGTCACCCTACATTTCTTCCTGGTTGAAGGCTGGAACGGTGAGCCTTACGGCCGCGAAGGGCAACCGCAACGTTGGGTTGAGCAGCAGGATTTGGTGGCTGATGAGTTTCCACCCGCTAATCATCCGTTGATAAGCCGCTTAGTGGCAGGCGAGATTTAAATTAAGGGGCTGCGCGCCCCTTAATTGATTACTGTTGCTCTTCGCTCCAGTCATCACTGTCATTCTGGTCGCCGCTGCTCGGAATACGTTTTTCTTCTGCGGCCCATTCACCCAAATCAATCAACTGACAGCGCTTACTGCAAAATGGTCGCCATGGGCTTAACTCATCCCAAATCACATCGCGGCGGCAATTGGGGCAGGGTACGGTAATAATTTCTTCCGGCATAACATCCTCTAACAACAAGCTAATTCAAAATTCAGTCGGGCGGGTACTTCGCCTCGTTCGCTATCGAGCGGCAGAAAACGAATCGCATAGCGACTTTTGTGACCTGATACTTGCGGATACAACGCATCTTCCAGCGTTAACTGCAGGCGCAGCAAATCTGAGCCTTCAGCATTGTCCTGATAAAAACCATTGAGGCTGGTTTGGTGGCGGAACACACCTGATTGGCGCACTAAATCGAGGATCATTGTTAAGCTATTACGCAAAGGATTCAACGATTCCAGCCAGCCATTGACCTGAAGATCACGCACTGGTTGTTCCTGATGTAACCAGATATGCAGGCTTGGCAAATCAAAGCTGCAACAGCCGCCGGGAATACTCAAACGCTGACGCACCAATGCCACCAAACGATCTTCGCGCAGTTGTTGGCCCATACGTGGTGCAGCCATTAATTCGCTGGAATGTTGCTTCAACTGTTGGCGTAAATTGTTAACGCGCAATTCATCTACGCCAGGCACATCCATCCATGCACGTAATTTTTGCTGTTGACGCTCGTGCTCTTTCAACAATTCGGTGCGCATATCACCGCGTTCAAAAATATCCAGCAAATCGCTGAGGATGCGGAACACCGCTAGTGCCGATACTGAACCGTTAACCGGCACGGTCGCATGCAGCTGTTCTAACAAATACTCGACGCGCAACCAAGTGCGCATCTTCTCATTCAAAGGGTGTTCAAACAGAACAACTGTACTCATGATGTTATTCCTTTCCTGTTGCTGCCAGGCGGAGATAGCGCTGGTGGAGTTCAGCAACGTGCGATAAAGCCTGCTCCGGCGTACCGCTGTTATCAATGATGTCATCCGCACAGGCCAAACGTTGTTCACGGCTGGCCTGTGCGGCAAGAATATTTTTCGCCTGGCTCAATGAGACGCCATCACGCTGTTGGGTGCGTTTCAATTGTGTATCTGCTTCGACATCCACCACCAGCACGCGATCGGCTTGATGTTGCAGCCCATTTTCAACTAAAAGCGGCACCACCCAAAGTACGTAAGGTGAGGTTGCCAGTAACTTTAATTGTTGGGTGCGGGCGTTAATGAGTGGATGAAGCAGTTGATTGAGCCAGTTCTTCTCTTGCGGCTGCTGGAAAATAATTTCACGCAGACGCGCACGATAGAGCGTGCCTTCCGCCGTTAAAATGGATTCTCCATGACGTTGAACAATCGCTTTTAACGCGGGAGTTCCAGGTTCAACCACTTCTCTGGCAATGACGTCGGCGTCAATGATATCAACGCCTAGCGCTGCGAAGGAATTGGCAATGGTGGTTTTTCCACTGCCGATGCCACCGGTGAGCGCAACGGTATAAGGCATAGCGTTCTCGCAAAATTTATATCGTGAGCGGACGTTAACCGCAGCAAGATGAGAGCGTGATCACAATCAGTTTTCTCAGCTAAATTTAAGGGATTGTAGCTTAAATAAAGTGAAATTCGCAGTCTTGTCGCGGAACGAATGGCGCGTATGATAACGACACTGGAGCCGTGAGCGCTACCCGAACTGCGGTTCGTCGTCACTAACCAGGACAATCAGCTATGCGTATTGAAGAAGATTTAAAATTGGGCTTTAAAGATGTTTTGATCCGCCCTAAACGTTCCACGTTGAAAAGCCGTTCCGAGGTTGAGCTGGAGCGTACTTTCACCTTCAAACATTCAGGCCTAAGCTGGAGCGGCATACCGGTTATTGCCGCCAACATGGATACCGTCGGCACCTTCACCATGGCAGAAGCGTTAGCCGGTTTTAATGTGCTGACCGCCGTACACAAACATTACAGCGTGGAAGCCTGGCAAGCCTTTGTGCAGCGCGTTCCAGCTAATGTGTTGAAACATGTGATGGTCTCATCCGGCACATCTGAATCCGATTTCACCAAATTATCAGCTATTCTGGCGTTATCGCCGCAACTCAACTTCATCTGCATCGACGTTGCCAACGGCTATTCTGAGCACTTTGTACAGTTCTTGCTGCGCGTCCGTGAAAGCTTCCCTGGCAAAACAATCTGCGCTGGTAATGTCGTTACCGGTGAAATGGTCGAAGAGCTGATTTTGTCGGGTGCGGATATCGTCAAAGTGGGCATTGGCCCTGGCTCAGTGTGCACTACGCGTGTAAAAACCGGCGTGGGTTATCCACAACTGTCTGCTGTCATTGAGTGCGCTGATGCGGCACATGGCCTGGGCGGACAAATTGTCAGCGACGGCGGTTGTTCGGTGCCGGGCGATATCGCCAAAGCGTTCGGCGGCGGCGCTGATTTCGTGATGCTTGGCGGCATGCTAGCAGCACATGATGAGTGCGAGGGAACCATCGTTGAAGAGCAGGGCGAGCAATTTATGCTGTTCTACGGCATGAGTTCAGAATCCGCCATGAAGCGTCATGTTGGCGGTGTAGCCCAATATCGTGCAGCGGAAGGTAAAACAGTCCGCTTACCCTTGCGCGGCCCGGTTGAAGATACCGTGAAAGATATCCTCGGTGGCCTACGTTCCGCCTGTACTTATGTTGGTGCGGAGCGTCTTAAAGAACTGACTAAACGCACGACCTTTATCCGCGTTGCCGAGCAAGAGAACCGCGTCTTTACGCGTTGATGAGATAAAGCGGGCGCGCATCCAGCGCGCCCGTTAACGAATGGCATCCCCCAAACCAAATACCGGCAGATACATGGCAACCACTAATGTGCCGACAATGCCACCAATCACTACCATCATCATCGGTTCAAGCGAGGCCGCCAATGCATCGGCGCGTGATAATGTCTGCGCTTCATGCCATTCCGCCAAACGCGCGAGCATTACATCCAGCGCACCGGCTTCTTCCCCCACTCTGATTAACTGCGCGCACAGTGGCGTAAAAAGCAGGTGCTGTTGTAATGCCTGATACAGTGGTGCGCCCGCCGCAATATGCTGCTGCAATTGGATGATGGCATCACGCCAGAGACGTGAAGCCAGGGTAACTTCAACCGCCTGCAAACTCTGCAACAAAGTTAAACCGGATTGCTGCGTGAGTTGTAGAATGGCGTAAATTTGGCTGAGCTGACCGCCACGCCACAATGGTGATAGCAACGGCAAGCGCAGCATCCATTGATGGGCGCGTTTTTGCCATGCTACCGATCGTTGATAAGCCTGTTGTGCAACTGACAGTAAAACAGCGCTGACTAACGACAATGGCAGGGCGGCTTTTTGCAGGAGCTCTGACAACGACATTACAGCGGCAGTAAACGCCGGTAGTGGCGCATCAAAGCTGGCATAGACCGAGACAAATTCCGGTAGCACAAACAGCAGCATGCCCGCACTTACCGCCAATGCTACCAGCAGAATAAATAGCGGATAGCGCAGTGCTTTTACCACCTTCTGCCGTAAATGCTGCTGTTTACTTTGCTGCTGAGCCAGTTGGCGGCAGCATTCATCAAGCTGACCGGTTAACTCACCGACCTGCATCAATGCCGGAAACAGCGGCGGGAAGATTTGCGGCCACTCCTGCAAAGCCTGTGAGAATGGCTCGCCCGCAATGACACGTCGCTGCAAACCTTTGAGCAAAACTCGCCAACCTGCATGCGGATGGCCTTCCGCCAGCAATATCAAACTTTCAGCCAGCGGCAAACCGGCTTTCAGCAATGTCGCCAGTTGTCTCACCAGGTCAATCTTCTGCTGCCATTTCCAGTCACGCGCGCGCCAGCATTTACCGCGCTGCCAACTTACCGGCAACATGCCACGATCGGATAGCTGGTTGAGTAGCGCATCCTGATTGGCGTTGAGCGATTCGCCGCTTTGCAATACGCCCATGGTATCCAGCGCCTGCCATTGAAAATGATACAGATTAGCCATCGCCCAACCCCACTACGCGCTGCATCTCTTCAAAAGAAGTGTCACCGCGACTGACTGCTTCTAATCCCGCAGCCAGCAGCGTTTTCATGCCCTGTTCATTGGCGAGCGTCAACAAATGCTCCAGCGGCATATCGGCTGAAATGGCATTTTGCAATTTGCTGGTGACTGGCAGCACTTCAAACAGCGCCAGCCGACCGTAATAGCCGGAGAAGCAGTGATCGCACCCCGGCGCCCGCCAGGTTTGCAGCGTGCCTGGCCATAGTTCGCTGGGAAGGTGGGCGATAGCTTGCCCAGGCTGGCGGCAATGCACACATAATCTTCTCACCAATCGCTGGGCTACAACCAACTGCAAAGCTGGCCCAAGCAGATAACCGGGAATGTCCATTTGACGCAAACGCGTCAGTGTTTCGGCGGTGGAGTTGGTGTGCAGCGTAGAAAGCACCAAATGGCCGGTTTGTGCGGCTTTCACCGCAATGCTGGCGGTTTCGGCATCACGAATTTCACCCACCATAATGACGTCGGGATCTTGTCTTAGTAGCGCTCGAAGCACGCGATTAAAATCAAGTCCGCTACGTGGTTGGATCTGCGTTTGATTGATGCCATCCAAAGGGATCTCAACCGGATCTTCCACGCTGCACACGTTCTTCTCGGGCACATTGAGCGCGCTCAATCCGCTATAAAGCGTGAACGTTTTACCACTGCCGGTGGGCCCGGTGACCAGAATCAAACCCTGCGGTTTTGCCAGTGCGTTTTTTAGCAATCGCAGTTGCGCCGCGGGCATGCCGAGTTTATCGAGCGTAATTGCACTATTTTCACTTTGCAGCAATCGCACTACAGCTTTTTCGCCCTGGCTAATCGGCAGGGTCGAAAGACGAAAGGCCGCCAGTTTGCCATCGATTTCCAGCGTGAATTGCCCGTCCTGCGGCAACCGACGCTCGGCGATGTCCAATCCGCCAAGAATTTTCAGGCGTGCCAGGATAGCGGCAGGTTGCGCTTCGACTGGTTGGGGCAACTTTTGCAGTACACCATCAACGCGCAGCCGTATGCGTATTCCATGTCGCTGCGGCTCAAAATGCGCATCCGACGCGCGGCGCTGGATCGCTTGCCGCAATATTTGATCAACGGCATTAATCGCCGATTCTGCACTGGCATGTTCACGCGGCGCGCTTGCAGCATCGGGTTCGTGCAGTAATTGCTCAAGGCGTGCTGCCGGCCAGCACTCAACCTCGACCTTACACTGACTGGCGAATTGCAGTGCTTCCAGCAGCAGTGGATCGGGCGCGTCAGCCACCGCCACTCGCAGCTGTGTGGCATCGTGATGTAAGATCACCGCCTGATAGCGTGTGCAAAGCGCCTGCAATGCCGTGTTGGAGTTTTCCATTAGTTGGCATCCTTGTCAGCAAAACGGAACTGCTCAAGACAACTATCGCGCAAGCTACTGTTGTCGCTGGTGCAACTTCGTTGCCAGCTCAATGTGCCATCGGTCGCGCTCCAGACGGGCAGCATTTCCACCGTCAAACCGACGAGGCTTTCTTGTCCGGTTAGATTAATCGCGCCGTTAACCACGTTGAGCGTTGCCACGTAGCGTGAACCTTTAGCCACAGGAATGCCGCGTTGTCCTGCCTGACACTGAGTGGGGCCGCCTCGTTCAATGGCGCAGAGCTCAACCGCAGTTTTGTACGACACCATGGTTTGCAGCATGTCGGTCAGCGCTGCACGTTGCAGATAGTTTTGATAAGCCGGTAGGCCGATGGCGCTAAGAATGGCGACGATGCCAATGACGATCATCAGTTCAATCAGGGTAAAACCGCGTTGTCTTTCCATAGTGAAACTCCTTGTTGTGGAGCCGCTACGGTAGAAAAGGCCGAGGGAAAGCGGAAGTCAGCTTAGAACGAGGTTGGAAAATGCCTCGAAGAGAATCGTCAGGATTGCAGAGAAAACAGCAGAAGATTGGAAGGTATGTCGCAAAACCGCCGCGCTAGAGCGGCGGTGAGGGATCAGATTTCGCGGAAACGCATCGACAAATCCAACGCGCGGACATGTTTGGTCAGCGCGCCGACTGAGACATAGTCAACGCCGGTTTGAGCGATTTGCGGCAGTGTGGTTTCAGTGACATTGCCAGAGACTTCCAGTAGCGCGCGCTTAGCAGTCAAAGCGACCGCTTGATGCATCATCTCGAAGCTGAAGTTATCCAGCATGATGATGTCAGCCCCCGCATCAATTGCATCTTGCAACTCCGCCAGCGTTTCCACTTCTACTTCGACCGGTACATCAGGCGACAGCCACAACGCTTTCTCCACGGCCTTGCGAACCGAGCCGCTGGCAATAATGTGGTTTTCTTTAATCAGGAAGGCGTCGGATAAACCTAAGCGGTGATTGCTACCGCCGCCGCACAGCACGGCATATTTCAATGCGGTGCGCAGGCCTGGCAGGGTTTTACGCGTATCAAGCAGTTGAGTTTCACTGCCTTGCAGCAAAGCAACATAACGACTGACTTCAGTTGCCACGCCCGAGAGGGTTTGCACGAAGTTGAGAGCGGTTCGTTCGGCCGTCAGTAGCAAACGCGCCGGGCCTGCCAGCTCAAACAGCAGCTGATCAACCTCCAATATTTGGCCATCTTCAACATGCCAGGTGATGTGCACTTTATTGCCTAATTGGATAAACACTTCCTGCACCCAGCGTTTACCACAAAAAACACCGGCTTCACGCGTAATGACTTTTGCCACCGCCTGTTTTTCTGCCGGTAACAGCTGTGCAGTGATGTCGCGATCGGCATCCACCTCACCGCCTAAATCTTCCTGAAGCGCGCGGGCAACGGCTTCGGGGATATCCTGCTCAATACGTTTAATCAGTTCCTGACGGCGATGATCGGGATCGTAACGACGCGATGCCATGGTTTACCACTCCACAAGACAAGATTTTGTGCGCTCACCTTAGCCTGAATTATCGGCTATTGCCAGTTAGTAGCGATGAAATGTTTAGTATCCTTAACTTGGTGGGGTTGGCGCATTAAGTCGCAAGTATCGCGTTTGAATCATGCTATTCTCAGCCTGATTTTGCTTAGGATTTAACAGCATGAAACTGGAACAGGGCTGGATTACCAGCGCGCGTAAAGTACCTTCACCGCACTTTAATCAACGTCCAAATGATGAAGTGCCTTCGCTGTTGATTATTCATAACATCAGTTTGCCGCCGGGTGAATTTGGCGGGCCGTGGATTGATCGGTTGTTTACCGGTACGTTACCCGCTGATGCGCATCCCTATTTTGCCGATATCGCCCATTTGCGCGTTGCAGCGCACTGTTTAATCCGCCGTGACGGTGAACTGGTGCAATACGTCTCTTTTGATCAGCGTGCCTGGCATGCGGGTGTATCGCAGTTTGAAGGGCGTGAAGGCTGCAACGATTTTTCGATGGGCATTGAGCTGGAAGGCACCGATACGCTGCCCTTTACCGATGCACAATACGTCACTTTGCAGCAGGTCACGCAGTTGCTGCTACAGCATTATCCGTTGACGCCTGCGCGCATCACCGGCCATAGCGATATAGCGCCCGATCGTAAAACCGATCCGGGCCCCTGTTTCGACTGGGTGCGCTATAAAGAGTCTATCAAGCAGGAGAATCCCTGATACAGCAGGAGCAGGTATGACGTTGTTTAGCTTGTTATTAGTTCTAGGTTGGGAACGCCTTTTTAAATTGGGCGAGCACTGGCAATTGGATCACCGACTGGAGCCACTGTTCCGCAATCGTCAGCGCTTTTCACTATTGCGTACGCTGGTGATGACATTGGCCGCCATGCTGATTGTTTGGCTCATCGTCTGGAGCCTGAAAGGCATTTTGTTTGGCGTGGCACAATTACTGTTCTGGATTGTGGTGGGATTGTTGTGCATTGGTGCCGGTTCGGTGCGGCTGCATTACCACCGCTATCTCAAGGCCGCCAGCCATGATGACCATGAAGCACACCAAGCAATGGCCGCCGAACTGACGCTGATTCACGGCGTGCCAGTGGAGTGCAGCGAACGTGAGTTTTTGCGTGAACTGCAAAATGCACTGATATGGATTAATTTCCGTTTCTATCTGGCGCCGCTGTTTTGGTTTGTGGTCGGTGGGCCGTACGGTCCGGTGCTGCTGGTGGGATATGCATTTTTGCGCGCCTGGCAGAGCTGGCTAGCGAAACATCATTCGCCGCTGCAACGTTCGCAGTCTGGCGTTGATCGGCTGTTGCATATTCTTGACTGGATTCCGGTGCGCCTGGCTGGCGTGGCATACGCGTTGCTCGGTCACGGTGAGCGTGCATTACCAGCATGGTTTGCCGCATTGGGCGATATTCATCGCTCGCAATATCAGGTGCTGACTAGCCTGGCGCAGTTCTCACTGGCGCGCGATCCGCATATGGATAAAGTAGAAACACCGCGCGTTGCCGTGGCATTGGCCAAACGCATCTCGTTGGTGATCGTGGTGGTGGTTGCGCTGTTGACGATTTACGGCACGTTAGTGTGAGTGAGAAGTGAAGAGAATCTGCCCGGCAGCAGTGTGCCGGGCAGAGAGCTGATTAAGCTTTTTGCAGTTTGTTTTTGATGGTGTAACCGATAGCCAGAATCACCAGCCAAACCGGAATCAACCATACCGAAATCGCCATGCCAGGCGTCATCAACATAATCACTAACACACCCGCCAGGAACACCAGGCAAATCCAGTTACCCAACGGATAGAGCACCGCTTTGAAGCGCGTGGTAACACCTTGCTGGTCTTTCTTCTTACGGAACTTCAGGTGCGCCAGGCTGATCATCGCCCAGTTGATGACCAAGGCAGAAACCACCAGCGCCATCAGCAGACCAAAGGCTTCACCCGGCATCAGGTAATTAATCAGTACGCACAACAGCGTTGCTACAGCAGAAACCAGAATGGTTGCTACTGGCACGCCGCGGCTGTCCACTTTCAACAATGCTTTTGGTGCGTTACCCTGTTGCGCCAGGCCGAACAGCATGCGGCTGTTGCAGTACACGCAGCTGTTATAGACCGACAGCGCCGCCGTCAGAATCACGATGTTCAAAGCGTTAGCCACGAAAGCATCGCCCAATTCATGGAAGATCAAAACAAACGGGCTGGTATCGGCAGTGACACGCGTCCACGGCAGCAGTGACAGCAATACTGCCAGCGAGCCAATGTAGAAAATCAGAATACGCCACAGCACCTGATTGGTCGCTTTTGGAATGCTCTCTTGTGGATTGTCGGCTTCGGCGGCTGTAATACCGACCAGCTCCAGACCACCAAACGAGAACATAATGATCGCCATCATCATTACCAATCCGGTCATGCCGTGCGGCAAGAAGCCGCCTTGGTCCCACAGATTGCTAACGCTGGCCTGTGGACCGCCGTTGCCGCTAAACAGCAACCAGCCGCCGAACAGGATCATGCCGATAACCGCGACGACTTTAATAATCGCGAACCAGAACTCCATCTCACCAAACACTTTTACGTTGGTCAGGTTGATGGCGTTGATCAGCACAAAGAAGATGGCTGCCGTTGCCCAGGTCGGGAAATCGGGCCACCAGAACTGAACATACTTGCCAACGGCGGTCAATTCAGCCATCGCCACCAGCACATACAGTACCCAATAGTTCCAGCCCGAGGCGAAACCAGCGAAGTTGCCCCAATACTTGTAGGCAAAGTGGCTGAAGCTACCAGCAACCGGCTCTTCAACCACCATTTCGCCGAGTTGGCGCATAATCAGAAAGGCAATAAAACCGGCAATCGCATAACCCAGAATCACGGCCGGACCGGCCGATTTAATCACTGATGCGCTACCCAGAAACAGGCCAGTACCTACGGCTCCGCCCAGCGCAATCAGCTGAATATGGCGATTCTTTAAGCCGCGGTGCAGCGTGTCGCCATGCTGTTGTTCCATACAAACCTCGTGATGTTGTTATTGTGCACCTGCAGTGCGCGCACTGTAAGGCTGTTTTACCTAATGTATTCTTTTCTTTACGGTATCTGGCGTGCTGTGTGCATGCATGAGCTACCACGGCGTTCAGAATAGTGATAAGCGCGTCGCTTTGCACCTGCTTTTGCTTTTTGTGCTGAGAGATGACTGAAAAAGCAGCAGCATCCACTGCGCACCTTTCGCGTTATTTCTGCCATGAATGAACAATAAACACGAATAGCTTTCACTTATGGTCATGCGGCTGTCATGAAGCTAACTCAGTGTAAGGTTTAGTAAAAACACAATTCTTTAACATTTGGCGCAGGCCCACATTTTTCACCCAAATTCCGGTGAGTTAGTGCGGCACCATTGCTATCACCTAATGAAGTGTGACCGCCGCCATATAGACACAAGGTGAATACTTTGTTACTTTACCGGCACCATTTTTCAATTGGTATTACCAATTTACTCTGGACGTTTGGCACATAAGAAGGGAAGATGGCCTACAGTAAAATTCGCCAACCCAAGCTCTCCGATGCGATTGAGCAGCAGCTGGAATCCCTCATTATGGAAGGGACGCTGCAGCCGGGTGAAAAACTGCTCCCCGAGCGCGAACTGGCGAAACAGTTTGATGTCTCACGTCCATCCCTGCGCGAAGCGATTCAGAGTCTGGAAGCCAAAGGCTTGTTGTTACGTCGTCAGGGCGGTGGCACCTTCGTCCAAAAAAATCTCTGGCAAAGTTTGAGCGACCCATTGGTCGGCTTGCTTGCCGAACATCCAGAATCTCAGTTTGACCTGCTGGAAACCCGCCACGCGTTGGAAGGCGTTGCTGCTTATTACGCAGCACTGCGGGGTACCGATGAAGATTTGCAGCGCATCCGCGACTGCCATGTTCACATCCAGCAGGCACAGGACAGCGGCGATCTCGACGCCGAAGCCGATGCAGTGATGAAGTATCAGATCGCTGTCACAGAAGCCGCCCATAATGTGGTGCTTCTTCATTTGCTGCGTTCCATGGGCCCTATGCTGGAACAGAACGTCCGTCAGAATTTTGAATTGCTTTACGCTCGCCGGGAAATGCTGGCGAAAGTGAGCGGTCACCGCGCCAGTATTTATGAGGCGATTGTGGCTCGTGAGCCAGAACAAGCACGCGAGGCATCTCATCGTCACCTGGCGTTCATTGAGGAAATCTTGCTGGATAGAAGTCGGGAGCAGAGCCGTCGTGAACGCTCCCTGCGTCGTTTACAGCAACGTAAGGAATAACGCACGGCAACGAACGTGCGGAAAACACGACGGGCCTGTCTTCTTGTGCTGTGAATCTGAAACAAAGCACAAGCAGACAGGCTCCTGATAATTTCAACGTATTAGACACAGATAAGGAATACACCCCATGTCAGAACGTTTACAGAATGACGTGGATCCGATCGAAACTCGTGATTGGCTACAAGCGATCGAATCGGTCATCCGTGAAGAAGGTGTTGAGCGCGCGCAGTATCTGATTGATCAGGTAATGAGTGCCGCACGCAAAGGTGGCGTGAAAGTTGCGGCAGGTTCTTCTGCTATCAGCAACTACATTAACTCTATTGCAGTTGAAGATGAGCCGGAGTATCCGGGCAACACCTCTCTTGAACGTCGTATCCGTTCCGCAATTCGTTGGAACGCCATCATGTCGGTGCTGCGTGCGTCGAAGAAAGATCTGGAGTTGGGTGGTCACCTCTCATCCTTCCAGTCTTCCGCGACCATTTATGAAGTGTGCTTCAACCACTTCTTCCGCGCGCGTAGCGATAAAGACGGCGGCGATCTGGTTTACTTCCAGGGTCACATTTCTCCAGGCATCTATTCACGTGCTTTCCTTGAAGGTCGTCTGACTGAAGAGCAGATGAACAACTTCCGTCAGGAAGTCCACGGCAAAGGTCTGTCTTCTTATCCGCACCCGAAATTGATGCCGGACTTCTGGCAGTTCCCAACCGTATCAATGGGCTTGGGTCCATTGAACGCGATCTATCAGGCGAAATTCCTGAAGTATCTGGAACACCGTGGTCTGAAAGACACCTCTGCACAAACCGTTTATGCCTTCCTCGGTGATGGCGAGATGGATGAGCCAGAATCGAAAGGTGCGATCACCATCGCAACCCGCGAGAAGCTGGATAACCTGGTGTTCATCATCAACTGTAACTTGCAGCGTCTGGATGGCCCGGTCACCGGTAACGGTAAGATCATCAACGAGCTGGAAGGCATCTTTGCCGGTGCTGGCTGGAACGTGATCAAAGTGATTTGGGGCGGTCGTTGGGATGAACTGCTGCGTCAGGACACCAGCGGCAAGCTGATCCAACTGATGAACGAAACCGTTGACGGCGATTATCAGACCTTCAAATCACGTAACGGCGCGTACGTGCGTGAGCACTTCTTCGGTAAATATCCGGAAACCGCAGCCCTGGTGAAAGACTGGTCAGACGAAGAGATCTTCGCCCTGAACCGCGGCGGCCACGATCCGAAGAAAGTCTACGCAGCACTGAAAAAAGCGCAGGAAACCAAAGGTCAACCTACGCTGATTCTGGCACATACCATTAAAGGTTATGGTATGGGTGACACTGCCGAAGGTAAAAACATCGCGCACCAGGTTAAGAAGATGAACATGGATGGCGTTCGCTACATCCGCGATCGCTTCAATGTGCCAGTGGCCGATGAGAAGATTGAAGAACTGCCATATGTGACCTTCGAGAAGGGTTCGGAAGAGTACAACTATCTGCACGGTCAGCGTGAGAAGTTGGGCGGCTACCTGCCAACGCGACAGGCTGAGTTCAGCGAGAAGCTGGAAATGCCTACGCTGGAAGAGTTCCGTCCGCTGTTGGAAGAGCAGAATAAAGAGATCTCAACCACCATCGCCTTCGTGCGTGCCCTGAACGTGATGCTGAAGAACAAGTCGATCAAAGATCGTCTGGTTCCGATCCTCGCCGATGAAGCGCGTACCTTTGGTATGGAAGGTCTGTTCCGTCAGATTGGTATCTACAGCCCGAACGGTCAGCAGTACACCCCGCAGGACCGCGAGCAGGTTGCTTACTATAAAGAAGACGAAAAAGGCCAGATTCTGCAGGAAGGGATCAACGAGCTGGGCGCAGGTTCATCCTGGCTGGCTGCGGCGACCTCTTACAGCACCAACAACCTGCCGATGATTCCGTTCTACATCTATTACTCGATGTTCGGCTTCCAGCGCATCGGCGATCTGATGTGGTTGGCGGGCGACCAGCAGGCGCGCGGCTTCCTCGTCGGCGGGACTTCCGGTCGTACTACGCTGAACGGCGAAGGCTTGCAGCACGAAGATGGTCACAGCCACATTCAGTCGCTGACTATCCCGAACTGTATCTCTTACGATCCTTCATACGCTTACGAAGTTGCGGTCATCATGCAAGATGGTCTGGTGCGTATGTACGGCGAAGCGCAAGAGAACATCTACTACTACATCACCACGCTGAACGAAAACTACCACATGCCTGCGATGCCGCAGGGTGCGGAAGAGGGTATCCGCAAGGGTATCTATAAGCTGGAAACGGTGGAAGGTAGCAAAGGTAAAGTGCAGCTGCTGGGTTCAGGTTCAATCTTGCGTCACGTGCGTGAAGCGTCTGAAATCCTGGCGAAAGACTACGGCATCGGTTCTGATGTCTACAGCGTCACCTCGTTCACCGAACTGGCACGTGATGGCCAGGATTGTGAGCGCTGGAACATGCTGCATCCAACCGAGACCCCACGCGTTCCTTACATCGCTCAGGTGATGAACGAAGCGCCAGCGGTTGCATCAACTGACTACATGAAGTTGTTCGCAGAACAGGTTCGTAGCTATGTGCCAGCCAGCGATTATCGCGTACTGGGCACCGACGGCTTCGGTCGTTCTGATAGCCGCGAAAACCTGCGTCATCACTTCGAAGTGGATGCTTCTTATGTGGTTGTGGCGGCGTTGGGTGAGCTGGCTAAACGCGGCGAAATCGATAAGAAAGTGGTGGCCGAAGCGATCACCAAGTTCAATATCGATGCCGATAAAGTTAACCCGCGTCTGGCTTAAGAGGTAAGAGAGTAATGGCTATCGAAATTAACGTACCGGACATCGGGGCAGACGAAGTTGAAGTCACCGAGATTCTGGTGAAGGTGGGCGACAAAGTTGAAGCTGAACAGTCGCTGATCACCGTAGAAGGCGATAAAGCCTCAATGGAAGTCCCTTCGCCGCAGGCGGGTGTGGTTAAAGAGATCAAAATCGCCACCGGTGACAAAGTAGAAACCGGCAAACTGATCATGATCTTTGAAGCTGAAGGTGCGGCAGAAGCTGCACCTGCGCCAGCCGCTGAGAAGCAAGCAGAAGCCGCTCCGGCGCCTGCTGCGGCTGCGGTCAGCAAAGACGTGAACGTGCCAGACATCGGCGGCGACGAAGTGGAAGTCACCGAGATTCTGGTCAAAGTGGGCGACACCGTTGCCGCTGAGCAATCGCTGATCACCGTTGAAGGCGACAAAGCTTCAATGGAAGTGCCTGCACCGTTTGCCGGTGTGGTGAAAGAGATCAAGATCGCGACCGGCGATAAAGTGAATACCGGCTCACTGATCATGGTGTTCGAAGCAGAAGGCGCAGCGCCTGCTGCTGCCGCTCCAGAAGCCAAGCAGGAAGCCGCTCCAGCAGCTGCACCTGCGGCAGCTGGCGCGAAAGACGTCAATGTGCCAGACATCGGCGGTGATGAAGTTGAAGTTACCGAAGTGCTGGTCAAAGTAGGCGACAAAGTCACTGCTGAACAATCACTGATCGTGGTTGAAGGCGACAAAGCGTCAATGGAAGTGCCTGCACCGTTCGCTGGCGTGGTTAAAGAGATCAAAATCTCAACCGGCGATAAAGTGAATACCGGCTCGCTAATCATGGTATTCGAAGTGGAAGGTGCAGCGCCTGCTGCGGCTCCAGCGGCGAAACAGGAAGCGGCTCCAGCAGCAGCTAAACCTGCGGCAGCAGCGGCTCCAGCGCCAGCGAAAGCTGAAGCGAAAGGTGAGTTCGCTGAGAACGATGCTTACGTTCACGCGACGCCGGTGATTCGTCGCCTGGCGCGCGAGTTCGGTGTAAACCTGGCGAAAGTCAAAGGCACCGGCCGTAAAGGTCGCATCCTGAAAGAAGACGTGCAGACTTACGTGAAAGATGCGGTGAAACGCGCTGAAGCGGCACCGGCTGCAGCGGCCAGCGGCGGAAGCCTGCCAGGTCTGTTGCCTTGGCCGAAAGTGGACTTCAGCAAGTTCGGCGAAATCGAAGAAGTGGAACTGGGCCGCATCCAGAAAATTTCCGGTGCTAACCTGAGCCGTAACTGGGTCGTCATCCCACACGTTACGCACTTCGACAAAACCGATATCACCGATCTGGAAGCGTTCCGCAAACAGCAGAATGCCGAAGCGGAGAAACGCAAACTGGATGTGAAATTCACGCCAGTGGTGTTCATCATGAAAGCCGTTGCCGCTGCGCTTGAGCAGATGCCACGCTTCAACAGTTCACTGTCTGAAGATGCACAGAAACTGACGCTGAAGAAATACATCAACATCGGTGTGGCGGTTGATACGCCAAACGGTCTGGTGGTTCCAGTGTTCAAAGATGTGAACAAGAAAGGCATCACTGAACTGTCGCGCGAATTAATGGCGATCTCGAAGAAAGCCCGTGATGGCAAACTGACTGCTGGCGACATGCAGGGCGGTTGCTTCACCATCTCTAGCCTTGGCGGCCTCGGCACGACGCACTTTGCGCCGATCGTCAATGCGCCAGAAGTGGCGATTCTCGGTGTTTCTAAGTCAGCGATGGAGCCGGTGTGGAACGGTAAAGAGTTTGAACCGCGTCTGATGATGCCAATCTCACTCTCCTTCGACCACCGCGTGATCGACGGTGCTGATGGTGCGCGCTTTATCACCATCATCAACAACACACTGTCCGACATCCGCCGTCTGGTGATGTGAAGTTAATCAAGGCCGGCAAATGCCGGCCTTGTTGTAAGCATTCAATGTTGCCGCGGTTGGCAGTTTATTAACAATTCTGTAAACTCTTGCGGTGAAATGTCCCGGTGGATATAGGGCATCCAGAGCTTGGGAAAAGCTTGCTTCTGACCGCCGGTAATCTAATAAGAGGTCATGATGAGTACAGAGATTAAAACTCAAGTCGTGGTACTTGGGGCAGGTCCTGCAGGTTACTCTGCAGCCTTCCGTTGCGCTGATTTAGGTCTGGAAACCGTAATCGTTGAGCGTTACAGCACCCTCGGTGGTGTTTGTCTGAACGTAGGCTGTATCCCGTCAAAAGCGCTGCTGCACGTCGCGAAAGTCATCGACGAAGCAAAAGCCCTGGAAGAGCACGGCATCGTGTTCGGCCAGCCGCAAACTGACATCAACAAGATTCGTAGCTGGAAAGAGAAAGTGGTTACGCAACTCACTGGCGGCCTCGCGGGTATGGCGAAAGGTCGTAAAGTGAAAGTTGTGACTGGCCTCGGCAAATTCACCGGTGCTAACACGCTGGTGGTTGAAGGTGAAGGCGGCGCGACCACCATCAACTTCGATAACGCGATCATCGCAGCCGGTTCTCGTCCAATTGAACTGCCATTCATTCCACACAACGATCCGCGCGTGTGGGACTCTACCGATGCGCTGGAACTGAAAGAAGTGCCTAAGCGTCTGCTGGTTATGGGCGGCGGTATCATCGGTCTGGAAATGGCGACCGTATACAAAGCGCTGGGTTCAGAGATCGACGTGGTTGAGATGTTCGACCAGGTTATCCCGGCCGCTGACAAAGACGTGGTGAAAGTCTTCACCAAGCGTATCAGCAAGAAATTCAACCTGATGCTGGAAACCAAAGTCACCGCCGTTGAAGCGAAAGACGATGGTATCTACGTATCCATGGAAGGCAAAAAAGCGCCTGCTGAAGCTCAGCGTTACGACGCGGTGCTGGTCGCTATTGGTCGCGTACCAAACGGTAAAGGTTTGGATGCCGGTAAAGCGGGCGTGGAAGTGGACGATCGCGGCTTCATCCGCGTCGACAAGCAGATGCGCACCAACGTACCGCACATCTATGCTATCGGTGACATCGTGGGTCAGCCAATGCTGGCGCACAAAGGTGTGCACGAAGGCCACGTAGCGGCGGAAGTGATCTCTGGTCTGAAGCACTACTTCGACCCGAAAGTGATCCCATCGATTGCTTACACCGAGCCAGAGGTTGCCTGGGTAGGTCTGACCGAGAAAGAAGCCAAAGAGAAAGGCATCAGCTACGAAGTTTCCACCTTCCCGTGGGCAGCTTCAGGCCGTGCTATCGCTTCTGATTGTGCGGACGGTATGACCAAACTGATTTTCGACAAAGAGACTCACCGTGTTATCGGTGGTGCGATTGTCGGCACCAACGGCGGCGAGCTGCTGGGTGAAATTGGTCTGGCGATTGAAATGGGCTGTGATGCCGAAGATATCGCACTGACCATTCACGCGCACCCAACGCTGCATGAATCGGTTGGTCTGGCAGCGGAAGTGTTCGAAGGTAGCATTACCGACCTGCCAAACGCGAAAGCGAAAAAGAAATAAGTTTCCGCGTTGAATAAAATTAACGGCTCCTTTAAGGAGCCGTTTTTTATTACGGGTTATATTTAAATAAACAAGTAAAAAAGGCGCGTGAGCTACTTGATGAGTCATGCCGGAATAGCGGGAGCGAACTCCCGCTAATGAAGTTTTACTGTCGGACTTCGTAAGCCATTACAGCCGATAATTCAGCAGTGAGTATCCGAAAACGTAATTCACATAATGAACTGCGATTAACCAGACACAAACCTAATAGAATGAGCCCGCTGATAATCAGCTTGCTGAATATTGACTTCATAGTTACTTACTCCTTGCGTTAGCACGAGCAAGCGACTACCCTGACATTTCTCACGTGTAGGGTAGTTCGCTTGCCCGTGCGGTTAATGAAAGTTAACTGCACGGTTTCCGCTCTCCACAACCTACCTCAATTTTTTCAGCTTGAAGCAAGTTGCCTCAAGCGCCCGCAGGCAGTCTACGCTTTAATTTCTTTATTTCATCTTAATTTTATAATTATTTAAAATTTAATGATTTCTGCGATTGGTTTGTTTTAGTGCTTATTTTTAAATGAAGAATTAATTAGTTTTTAGTTTCCTTAAGCCAATCAATAAAATGCCGTAATGGCGCAGAAAGATATTTCCGGCTGGGATAATAAAGCCAGAATCCTTCTTCCACTTGGGTATATTCCGCCAGGATTTCCACTAATTCCCCGCGCGCTAAATTATCGTTAACCGTACCTTGATGCAGAAACGCAATGCCCATGCTGGCAAGTGCCGCTTGTAATATACGTTCGTTGTTATCCAACACCAGCGCACCTTTTACCGCCACTTCCTGCTTGCGGCCCTCTTGCCAGAATTCCCAGCGATAACGGCGTCCGCTGGGGAAGCGTCGTTCAATGCAGGGAAATTGCAGCAGTTCGGCGGGAACAGCGGGTACGCCATGCTGCGCAATAAACGCTGGGCTTGCCACCGCCAGCGCGCGCATCGGTGCACCAAAGGGAACGGCCACCATATCCTGCGCCAGCACATCGCCGTAGCGCACGCCGGCATCATAGCCAGCCTCAACAATATCCAGCAGTGAATCGTTGCTATCGATCTCCAGTGTGATCTCAGGATAGCGCTGCAAAAACGGCAGGATCAGCGAATCAAAGAACAACGCTTCGGCCGAACGCGGCATGCTGATGCGCAGTACGCCACGCGGATCGCTGCGCCAGTCGTTGAGTTCATCCACCGCTTGTGACAAGTCCGCCAGCGCCGGTTGAATGCGTTGCAAAAAGCGTTCGCCCGCTTCGGTCAGCGCCACTTTGCGCGTGGTGCGATTGAGCAATCGCACGCCTAGTCGCGCTTCGAAATGGCGCATGGCGTGGCTCAGGCTTGAAGGCGTGACATTGCGCTCCTCCGCCGCTTTGCGAAAGCTCAAGTGCTGCGCGATGGCGGCAAACATTTCCAGTTCCTGCATGGATGCGCGGTATTTATTCATTGCTGAGTTTTACTCACTAAATCGGCAAGAATGCCTCAATTGTTGCGGCTATTGATGAGGTTTATAACATTAACATCAACAGCGAAGAGGATAAAACAATGCAACAACGTCAATTAGGCAATCAGGGATTACAGGTTTCGGCGCTGGGATTAGGCTGCATGGGCATGAGCTTCGCCTATGGGAAAAATGATGAAAAGCAGGCGCTGGAAACGCTGGCACGCGCGTTCGATATCGGGGTAAATTTTCTCGATACTGCGGAAGTGTATGGCCCTTTCACCAACGAAAGCTTGCTGGCTAAAGCGATAAAAGGGTGCAGTGATATCAAGGTGGCGACCAAGTTTGGCTTTCGTATTACCGATCACGGCGAAGGGTGGGAGCGCATTACTGGCGTAAACAGCGACCCGGCGCACATTCGCCGCGCGGTGGAAGGATCGTTGCAGCGACTCGGTGTTGAGACCATTGAGCTGTTGTATCAGCATCGTCTCGATCCGGCGGTGCCGATCGAAGAGGTGGTCGGCGTAATGGCCGATTTGGTGCGCGAAGGGAAGGTGAAGTATCTCGGCTTGTCTGAAGTCTCTGCGGCCACGTTGCGCCGTGCACATGCGGTTCACCCGATTTCAGCGTTACAAAGCGAATACTCATTGTGGTCACGCGATCCTGAGCAGGAGATTCTGGCAACCTGTCGTGAATTGAACGTGGGCTTTGTGCCTTACAGCCCGTTAGGACGCGGCTTCTTAACCGGCAAATTCCCGGCTGCCGCCACGTTAGCTGACGATGATTTCCGCCGTTATCTGCCACGCTTCCAGCAAGATGCGCAGGCGCATAACCAGAAGTTAGTGAATCAGCTTACTGAGATGGCTACAGGTTATGATGCCACCGCCGCGCAGCTAGCGTTAGCGTGGGTGCTGGCGAAAGGGCAGTTTATTGTGCCAATTCCTGGCGCCAGCAAGATTGCGCATCTGGAACAGAACTGCGCGGCGGCTGATTTAACATTACATGCAGCCGATGTTGCGACGCTGGATACGCTATTCAGCGCACAAAATATTCACGGCGAACGCTATAACGACAGCGAGTTTGTGCTGGTCGATCGTTAAAGATTTTCACCTCGCTCATGCAACAAGCAGGCTGAATCGGCCTGCTTTTTTATGTGACGCAGCTCATAAGCCAGTGAAAGCTGCTAAAAATCGCGCGGATGTTGCTTTTTTGTAAACGGATTAACAATCAGCCGAAATGCTGCTATGCTGCCCCACGCGGAACCGGGCACCTCACCCTACTGTTTGACAGCATCAAGGGGTGTACCGGAAAGCTATACAATGAGAGCGAGGAGAACGTCGTGCTAGAAGAATACCGTAAGCACGTTGCCGAGCGTGCTGCCCAGGGAATCGTACCTAAGCCGTTAGATGCTTCCCAGATGGCCGCGCTGGTTGAACTGCTAAAAAACCCGCCAGCGGGTGAAGAAGAATTCCTTACCGACCTGTTGGTCAATCGTGTTCCACCAGGTGTTGATGAAGCGGCTTACGTAAAAGCCGGTTTCCTGGCAGCTGTCACTAAGGGCGAAGCCCACTCTCCTCTGGTTACTCGCGAAAAAGCCGTTGAGCTGCTGGGCACCATGCAGGGCGGATATAACATCCACGCGTTGATTGAAGCGCTTGATGATGAAGCCTTAGCCCCAATTGCCGCTGAAGCCCTGTCTCACACGCTGCTGATGTTCGATAACTTCTACGATGTCGAAGAGAAATCAAAAGCGGGTAACCCACACGCGAAAAAAATCATCCAGTCCTGGGCCGATGCCGAATGGTTCCTGAAACGTCCAAAACTGGCTGAAAAAATCACCACCACCGTGTTCAAAGTGACCGGCGAAACCAACACCGACGACCTCTCTCCGGCGCCGGATGCATGGTCACGTCCGGATATTCCACTGCACGCGTTGGCGATGCTGAAAAACGCCCGTGAAGGCATCGAACCCGACGATGCTGGTAACATTGGCCCGATCAAACAGATCGAAGCACTGCAACAAAAAGGCTTCCCGCTGACTTACGTCGGTGACGTAGTCGGAACCGGTTCTTCACGTAAATCTGCCACCAACTCGGTGCTGTGGTTTATGGGCGATGACATTCCATACGTGCCAAACAAAAAGGGCGGCGGTTTGTGCCTGGGCGGTAAAATCGCGCCGATCTTCTTCAACACCATGGAAGATGCTGGCGCACTGCCAATCGAGCTGGATGTTGATCGTCTGAACATGGGCGATGTGATCGACGTTTACCCGTACAAAGGCGAAGTGCGTAATCACGAAACTGATGAAGTACTGGCGACCTTCGAACTGAAAACCGACGTGCTGTTGGATGAAGTGCGGGCGGGCGGTCGTATTCCACTGATCATCGGCCGTGGCTTGACCACCAAAGCGCGCGAATCGCTGGGTCTGCCGCACAGCGATGTGTTCGTGCAAGCCAAAGACGTCGCAGCCAGCAGCCGTGGTTATTCACTGGCGCAGAAAATGGTTGGTCGCGCGTGCGGCGTAGAAGGTGTCCGTCCGGGCGCTTACTGCGAACCGAAAATGACCTCGGTTGGTTCTCAGGATACCACCGGTCCAATGACCCGCGATGAACTGAAAGACCTGGCGTGCTTGGGCTTCTCGGCCGATCTGGTGATGCAGTCATTCTGTCACACCGCGGCGTATCCAAAGCCGGTTGACGTGACCACCCATCACACGCTGCCTGACTTCATCATGAACCGTGGCGGCGTTTCGCTGCGTCCGGGCGATGGCGTTATTCACAGCTGGCTGAACCGCATGCTGCTGCCGGATACCGTGGGTACTGGCGGTGACTCGCACACCCGTTTCCCAATCGGTATTTCGTTCCCGGCGGGTTCGGGTCTGGTCGCCTTTGCTGCTGCGACTGGCGTTATGCCGTTGGATATGCCGGAATCAGTGCTGGTGCGCTTCAAAGGCGAAATGCAGCCGGGCATCACACTGCGCGATCTGGTGCACGCAATTCCGCTGTACGCCATCAAAGCTGGCCTGCTGACCGTTGAGAAGAAAGGTAAGAAAAACATCTTCTCTGGCCGCGTGCTGGAAATTGAAGGTCTGCCGAAACTGAAAGTTGAGCAGGCGTTCGAACTGACCGATGCCTCTGCTGAGCGTTCTGCTGCCGGTTGTACCATCAAACTGGATAAAGAGCCGATCATCGAGTATCTCAACTCGAACATCGTGCTGCTGAAGTGGATGATCTCGGAAGGCTACGGCGATCGTCGTACGCTGGAACGTCGTATTCAGGGCATGGAAAAATGGCTGGCCGATCCGCAACTGCTGGAAGGCGATGCGGACGCGGAGTACGCGGCGGTGATCGATATCGATCTGGCAGAAATCAAAGAGCCAATTCTTTGTGCACCGAACGATCCAGACGACGCGCGTTGGTTGTCTGACGTGCAGGGCGAGAAGATCGACGAAGTGTTCATCGGTTCGTGCATGACCAACATTGGTCACTTCCGTGCGGCCGGTAAATTGCTGGATGCGCATAAAGGTCAGTTGCCAACCCGCTTGTGGGTTGCGCCACCAACCAAAATGGATGCCGCACAGTTGACCGAAGAAGGCTATTACAGCGTCTTTGGTAAGAGCGGTGCGCGTATCGAGATTCCGGGCTGTTCACTGTGCATGGGTAACCAGGCGCGTGTGGCAGATGGCGCGACGGTCGTTTCTACCTCAACCCGTAACTTCCCGAACCGTCTTGGTACCGGCGCCAACGTCTTCCTGGCATCAGCAGAGCTGGCGGCGGTGGCTTCGCTGTTGGGCAAACTGCCAACGCCGGACGAGTATCAGCAGTTCATGTTGCAGGTAGATAAGACCGCGGCAGACACTTACCGTTACCTTAACTTTGATCAGCTGGGTCAATACACTGACAAAGCGGATACGGTGATCTTCCAGACCGCTGTTTAATCGGCGCGAGGAATGAGAAAAAGGGGCGATGCGAATCGTCCCTTTTTTTATGCGCTTTTTTCAGCACGCATCTCCAGGCATAATGCGAGCGCGATCCCACTTTAATCAGCGTGCAGCGCACAAAATGCACGAAGACGCTGCCAAACGGCGCGTTATCAGTAAGAGGCAAACTCATGGAGTATGAATTTTTGCGTGATTTGACCGGTCAGGTCAAAGTGCGTATGTCGATGGACCACGAAGCGGTGGGGCACTGGTTCAACGAAGAAGTGGCCGATAATCTGGCCCTGCTGGATGAAGTGGAAGCCGCCGCGCAGCAGGTGAAAGGCACCATTAATCAGTGGCAGCGTGTTGGACATGAATACACGCTGTGGATGGATGAGGAAGAGGTAATGATCCGCGCCAATCAGCTGGCGTTGGAGGATGACGGCATCGAAGAAGGCATGACTTACTACGATGAAGAGAGCCTGTCGTTTTGTGGCGTCGACGATTTTCTCGCGGTGATTGCCGCCTATCGCCAATTCCTCGCTGGGAAATAACGTTACTTGCGCTGTGAGGTCACCATAAATGGCGACCCTACAACGGATTGGCATGCTTTTCGTAAGGTCGCCATTTATGGTGACCTGGTTAATTTCCGCACATTGACTAAACTGTCGCCACCGGCGTGGTCGGTGATCCTACCGCACCCGGCAAACGCAATGGTGGCGCGGTCAGCAGGAAAGCATGGCGCTGATGCTGCGCCAGCCAATCCGCCAGCGGACTCAGCAACATCAGCTCACCCAAATACACGCCCAACCTAAACAAACACAAATCATGCAACGGATGCGACGGATAAAAATCATCGTTAAGCGGACGCGCTGGTAACATCTCCACCGCCGGATTATCGGCCAGTAACGCCACCACGCCGCTTTCGACTATCCAGTCGCGCAATTGGCGATCGCTGCCATCCAGACCAGCAAAATGGCTGTTCAAAAAGGTCATATCCGGCTCGCCATTCATCGCCAGAATCGCTTCATCCATGCCGGTGCGGAAGCAGACGAAATCGCCTGGTCGCACCTCAATGTTATCGGCGCGCAAAATCTGTTGCAGATGCTGGTAGCCAAAAGCAAAGCGCTCGCTGCCAAAGTGGCGTTTGATATCAATCATCACCGCGCGGCCCTGCATGCCGTGCGCCGCCATATGCTCAATGCCCAATGCTTTCGCGCCGAGATGTGTGCCGTGATCGCAGCCACAGCCGCCGCGATAATCGGTTTCGCCGACGATATCCACATTGGCTTTGTAGCCGTTATAAAACACCATTTCCGGCTCGCCGTTATCATTGACGTCAAACCATTGCCCCATATGCGCCAAACTGTCCCACTGCGTCGAATATTGCAGCGCCAGCGTGACGCTATCGTCGCAAATCACATCCGTCAAAAGGGGATTATCGCGCGACAGCGGATAGGTCATATTGGCGTGCTCGCCGCGCCGCGTGGCATTCAACTGTGGCGGCGGGCGACGAGGATTCATCGCCGTGCCGCCCGGCAAATCCAGCGGCAAACTCAGGCAAAAGGTTTCGCCAGTTTGCACTTCCTTGATGCCTTCCAGCACTTTAGCGGCGGTAAGCAGATTGAGCCGACCTAACTGATCGTCCGGGCCGAAATCGCCCCACGTCGATTGCTCTGGCCGCTTTTTCCAGCGCGTATTCATACTTCTCTCCTTAAGGTGCCTTCCAGCGCCGCGTTACTCTCTGCGCCCATCGGCTGCACGCGTGGCAACCAGAAGGCGTAAATCAGTGCGCCGACCACGCCAATCACACCCGCGATTTCCAGCGGAATCACGAACGAATGGGTGAATTGCATCAACACGCCAATCAAAATCGGCGAAATGATACCGGCGAGATTCGCCGCCATGTTCTGAATACCACCGATGGTGGCGACGTTGGCACGATTCGGTGCCACATCGGAAGGCAGCGCCCACAATGCTGCCGAAGCAAAGGTAGCAGCGAAGTTGGCAAAACACAGCGCGGTTAATGCCAGCCCAACGGTCGGTGAAAAGGCGGCTAAACCAATGGTCGCGCTACCCAGCATGCCGCCAACCAGCGGAATCTTACGTGCCACGCTCAACGAATAACCGCGGCGCACCAAGAAATCCGATAACAATCCGCCACACCAGCCGCCAACAATCGCCGCAATGCCCGGCAGCATGCCGAGTAGGCCGAATTTCATCAGCGAGAGATGAAACGTTTCCACCAAATAGGTCGGGAACCAGGTGAAGAAGAAGTAGGAAACGAAGTTGATGCAGAAGAAACCGGCCATCATCGCCTGCACAGTACGTTGCCCCAGCAGCTGGCGCACACTCATCGGCTCGCCCGTTTGCGGATCCTGATTAGCTTCGATAAATTCGATTTCTTCCTGCGTTACGGATTTGTGCTCACGCGGATCGCGATACCACAGATACCAAGCCAGCGCCCACACCATCGCAACCACGCCGGAGAGCACGAAAGTCATGCGCCAGCCGACTAAGGCAATCAAGAAAGAAATGATCGGGATCGCCAACGTGCCGCCGATTTTGCTGCCGTTATTAAAGGTCGCGGCGGCGAAGCTGCGTTCCTGACGCGGAAACCAACGCGTTACGGTGGAGGAACTGGCAGGATAGCTTGGCGCCTCTACGGCGCCCAGCACAAAGCGGAAGCCCACCAGCGCGGCAATCGAGCTGGCAAGGCCGCACGCTGCGGTGGCTAAACCCCAGCCAAGGCTGCTGAGCGCAAAAGTGATGCGCGGGCCGAGCTTATCCACCAACCAGCCGCCGGGCAGCTGAAACAGTACATAGCTCCAGAAGAACGCCGAGAGCAGCAAGCCGCTGTCGGTGGGCGAGAAGTGCAGTTCCTGGCTCATAAACGGCATCGCCACACTCATGGCCGCGCGATCGATGTAGTTGATGGCGATGCCGACTGACAGCACCGTTAGAATGACGAAACGAAATTTCCCTTTCGCTTTACTTGCCGAAATTGCAGCAGGTGATCCATTGGAATTCAGCGACATCATCGCCTCCAATTGTTTTTTATGTTTTGTAGGGGAAACGCCGCATCGGAATGATGCGGCGGGGTTTCACGCTTACGCGCGACTTACAACGGAATGCGTATGCTGCATCTGTTCCTCATCGACGATGGGTTCTACTTTCCCCATCAGGAACAGATAGTTAAGGATACCAATCACCACCAATACGGCCGAGAACACCAGCGCCCAGGTAAAGTGGCCAGTGGCACCGACAATCGCGCCGGTAATGATGGGACCGACTGCGCCCCCCATATTCGACACGGTATTTTGCAGGCCAGCGACAATTGACACGCTGTTTTGCGGTGCCACATCGCCCGGCAGCGCCCACACTTGCGATGCTGCAACGGTGGTACCGGATTTGGCGATACACAGCAGCAGCACGGTCATGAACACCGAATCGGTGAACGGTGCAAAGCCGATACACAACGCCATCAGCAGGCCGATAGTCAGGAACAGTTTGCGCGTGGCGGTCAGCGACAGCACTTTGTTATGCACCATACGATCCGAGGCCCAACCGGCCAGCACTTCAATCACC
Organism: Pantoea sp. CFCC18179; assembly: GCF_059412405.1. Classification (NCBI taxonomy): domain Bacteria; kingdom Pseudomonadati; phylum Pseudomonadota; class Gammaproteobacteria; order Enterobacterales; family Erwiniaceae; genus Pantoea; species Pantoea sp. CFCC18179. Next base: position 104,919 of record NZ_JBNBPM010000009.1, read on the forward strand.
ATGCCACAAATCAGCGGTAGCGCGGCCACCATGCCCATTTTCAGGAAATCCATGCCTTTATCTTTCACCAGATAGGTCGGCAGCCAGGTGATAAAGAAGTAAGAGGTGTAGTTGATGGTGAAGAAACCGATGCACATCGCCCAGATGTTGCGATAGCGCAGCAGCTTGTACCATTTCATCGGACGCACGCTTTTATCGCCGTGTTTCTGCGCCTGACCGTCACGGATAAAGCGCACTTCATCGGTACTGATCGATTTATGATCTTCTGGGTTTTCCGCGTAGATAAAGTACCAGGCAATCACCCAAAACAGGCCTAGCGCACCGATCGCGAGGAACGTCAGACGCCAGTCAAACATGGCGATCATAAACACGATCAGCGGCATGGCGACCGCACCGCCGAATTTGGAGGCGCTATCAAACAGGCCAGAAACCGTGGCGCGTTCGCGGTCCGGGAACCAGCGCGCAGTGATACCGGCGTTGCTCGGATAAGCTGCCGCTTCGCCGACGCCCAGCGCTAGACGCAGCGCCAACAGCGATTTAAAGCCGGTCGCCAATCCCATCGCCATCGTCGCGATGGACCACCAACCGACCGCAATCCCAAGGCCTTTTTTCTGGCCGAAGCGATCGGCAAACCAGCCCGCGGGAATCTGCAACAGCGCGTAGGACCAGAAGAACGCCGCCATGATGAAGCCCATCATTTCCGGATTGATATCGAGTTCTTTGATCAAATGCGGTGCCGCCGCCGACAGCACGGTACGGTCAATGTAGTTAATGGCGATCGCCAGCCACATCAGGCCAGCAATCCACCAACGGATACGGGTAGAGCGTAAGGTGTTCTGCATAATTTTATTTTCACCTTTCTATTTTGTAGGGATGGCAGGTTATTCCAGCCCGTTCATGACGTTAACCGGGCGTTGGCTCTGCTTGATGCACTGCACAATTTGCGTCACGCAACGTTCGCCAATGGCGCTGATTGCGCCGTCGGTATACCCAGCGATATGCGAAGTAGGAATAAAGTTGCTCAGCGTGAACAGCGGATGTTCATTCAGTGGTTCTTGCTCAAACACATCGGCAGCAGCACCGGCAATCACGTTATCCAGCAGCGCCTGATACAGATCCTGTTCGTTGACGACGCCGCCGCGTGAGGCGTTGATCAGGAAGGCGCTTTTTTTCATCTGTTTGATACGCGCAGCATCAAACAGATTGCGGGTTTTATCCGTCAGCGGTTTATGCAAGGTAATGAAGTCACTGCTTTCAGTCAGTTGATCCAGCGTGACAAACTCAATGCCGTGTTCGGCGGCAAAGGCTTCATCGGGATAGAAATCAAAGGCGATGACGCGCATGTTGAAGCCTTTAGCGCGCAACGCCACTTGCTTGCCGATGTTACCCAAGCCGATGATGCCCAGTGTTTTGCCGTACACATCGGTGGCAAAAATACGCGGCCAGTTACCGGCGCGGGTTTCAATGGCGGCCTGAGTGATTTGGCGCGCGCTATTGAGGATTAAGGCGAAAGCGAAATCCGCCACCGCATGTTTATTGGCATCCGGCACGTTGGTGACATAAATGCCGCGCGCACGTGTGGCATCCAAATTGATGTTGTCGACGCCCACGCCATGCTTACAGACGATTTTTAACTGCGGCGCTTTGTTCAGCAGTTCTTCATTGACGTCGGTGAAGGCGACGATCATTGCCACGGTTTCAGCCAGATGCGGTTCCAGCGCGCTGAGCGGCGCATCGGCCGGTAGCGTAATCAGTTCAAAACCGTGCTGTTGCAGCACATTGACCGGTGCCGCGTCGTATTTGGCGAATGACGGCGAAGTACAGATGACTTTCATGATTCTTCCCGATATTGAAATAAGAACAAATGAATAGGCGCGTGCATCACGCCAGGTCACCATAAATGGCGACCCTACAAAACCGCATTCATATGCGCGTTCGCACCCGCATTCATGTGCGCGTTCGCACCCGCATTCATATGCGCGTTCGTACCCGCATTCATATGCGCGTTCGTACCCGCATTCATGTGCGCATTCGTACGCCGTAGGGCCGCCATTTATGGTGACCAAACCGGCAGCGCACATGCCGATTACTGCAAATACTGGTTCACAATCTGGCGGATCTTCTGCTCTTCTTCAGCCGTAAAACTCACCGCATAACGGCTGTTACCGACATCCGAACCCAGCAGTGAAACGGCTTTCTTCACCGTCGCTGGCGGGAAACCGACGCTATACAGATCGGTACGCAGGCCAGTGATGTTCTCCTGCGCTTGACGTGATCCTTCAATATCACCCGCATGGAAATGCGCCCAAATGGCGTTGATCTCTTTCGGTGCCACATTGGCGAGACCGGAAATGCAGGCGCTGCAACCCTCAACAAACCCCTGGTGAATCAGCGAATCGGGCCCGGTCAGCACGTTGAAGTTTTCCATGCCTGCGGCAGCTTTGAGAAAACCGCTCAGGCTTTCGTAGCTACCCGCGCTGTCTTTAATGCCAATGATGTTCGGATGTGACGCCAGCGTGCGCACGGTTTCCGGTTGCAGTGTGTTGCCGGTACGCGCCGGAATGTTATAAAGGAACAGCGGTACGTCGATGGCATCGGCCACCGCGCGATAGTGCGCAATCAACTCTTCCTGCTTGAGTGGCACGAAATAGGGCGTGATCACCGAAACTGCATCCACCCCGAGTTTCGCCACTTGCTGACCCAGGCGAATGGTTTCACGCGTGGAAATCTCACCAATGTGCGCCACCACCGGTGCGCTGCCGTTCACTTCATCGACGCAGGTTTCCGTCACCGCCAGTTTCTCCTGCTCGTTCAGCACGAAGAATTCACCGTTGGTGCCGCCGCAGAAGATGCCGTTGCCCGCCGCCAACTGACGCTTAATCTGCTCGCGTTGTGTAACCGGATTGAACGCACCGTCGCGATCAAAGGTGGTGACGATAGCGGTTAATACGCCCTGAATTTTTTTGCTCATGATGTCCTCGATAATCCTTAGTGATTCAAAGCCGGAAACAGCGTCAGGTAGACGTCGCGCACGTCATTGGCGCTGACTTTCATCGGCACATTCTTCATCAGGCGCTGCACGTCGAGCGCGGCTTCCACCAAATACGGCAGATGATCCGGGCCGATGCCCAACTCTTCCAGGCTGGCAGGCAGCTTCAAACGTTGTACCAGCGCGGCGAAATACTCGACCAGCGCGTGGGATTTCGCTTCTTCATCCAGCGAGGTATCGGCATCAGGCAGCAGATCGTAAGCCTGAGCGAATTTACTCACCGCCGCAGGACGCACAAAGCGCATGCACGGTGCCAGCAGAATGGCATTCGCCACGCCGTGTGGCAGATGATATTTACCGCCCAGCGGATAAGACATGGCGTGCACCAGATGCGTACCGGCATGCGCAATCGACGCGCCGCCATAATAAGACGCCCACAGCATATTCAGGCGCGCCTCAAGATTACCCGGCTCTGCGAGGGTTTTTTCCAGGCTGGCAAACAGCTTTTTCATACCGATCAAGGCATAGTTGTCGCTGACTGGATTCGACACGGTGGCAGTGAAACACTCGATCAAATGGCACAGCGCATCGATGCCGGTTGAAGAGGCGATGTGCGGTGGCATGCTGGTGGTCAGCTCCGGTATCAGCGCTACATAATCGGGCAGCATCACCGGCGTAATAATGCCGACTTTGGTCTCTTTCTCAGGGATCGCCAGGATCGCATTCGGTGTGGCTTCTGAACCGGTACCTGCAGTCGTCGGGATCAGCAGCGAGGTGGTGCGCGTTTGCGGCTTCTCACCGGCCAGCAGCGCATCCAGGCTTGGCGCGCCATTCACGCACAGAATAGAGAGCAGCTTGGCGACATCCAGCACGCTGCCGCCGCCGACGCCAATCACCAAATCCACCTCGGTGCTCGGCAGCGCCGCGACAATTGCTGCCACATCGTGCTGGCTTGGCTCTGGCGGCACCGTGTTGACGATGCTCAGGCTGCTAATCTGCTGCTGCAACTGCGTAATCAGCGCCTTTACCGCCGGAATGCCTTCAATATTCTTATCGGTTACCAGCAACGCTTTTTCTTTGCCTTGCAGTAAATAGCTGAGGTCATTCAGCGCCTGAAAGCCACTGATCACGGTGCTATTGATATTCATCTCTTACCCTTATCGCGGTTTTTTCGTACTGAATGATTAATTTTGCTCAAAACAGTGCGAGGTCTGTCACTACAGTGGCTAAATTTATAGGACAAATTGATTTCAATTAATTTGATCTTGCTCACATATAATCAATCATGATTGAATATAATCATCACATCGCGGCAACAGCCGATCGAGGAGAGAGAATGACTTCACAGCCATGGAAAACGCCAGTGTTGGTGATTGCCGATGATTTTACCGGTGCCAATGACCCGGGCAGTGGGCTGGCGCGAGCCGGGGCGCGCGTGCATGTGCTGTTTGATAGTGCTACGCCTCACGACGCCACTGCGGCAGATGTACTGGTGATCAGCACCGACAGCCGCGCGGTTGATAGCGCAGAAGCGGCACGCCGCACCCGCGCCGCAGTACAGCAGCATCAGGCGATTGCTAACGATGGTTGGTTATTCAAGAAGATCGATTCCACATTGCGCGGTAATCCCGGCGCGGAAATCGAGGCGGCGATGCAGGCCAGCGGCAAGCATTTAGCCTTGGTACTGCCCGCTGTACCCAAGTTAGGACGCACCACACACAACGGTGAAGTGTGGATCAATCAGCAGCGTCTGACCGAAACCGAGTTTGCCAGCGATCCGAAAACGCCGGTTACCAGCAGTCATGTCCTGACGCGGTTGCACATGCAGAGCGCGTTGCCAGGTGAAACGCTTGATCTCTCCATCGTACGCAGTGAGCAACTGGCGCAGGTGCTGGCAACTAAACAGGGTTTGCTGGTGGTGGATGCCGAGCATGACGCCGACATCGGCTTAGTGATGGCCGCTGCCGCCACGCTGGAAACCCGTCCGCTGTTAGCGGGGGCGTCCGGTTTGAGCGATGCGCTGGGCGAATTACTAGCAGCCAAGGTGGCGCGTCCGGTGCTGGCGGTGGTTGGCTCGATGAGCGCCATCGCGCAGCAGCAGATTACGCGTCTCGCCAGCCAGCGTGATATCCGCGTTATCGATATTGATATCCGCCAGCTGTTTGCCGAACCGGCCTGGCCGCATCAGGACAATTGGGCACAGGCGATGCAGCAAGCGTTGCACGATGGCGCACATTGCGTGGTGCGTACCACGCAACATGCCGATCAGCGCCATGAAATCGATCGGCTTTGCCTCACGCATCAAGTGTCACGTCAGGCATTGGGCGAGCAGATTTGCCAGTTTCTGGCGCAGTTAACCCGCCGCGTTTGCCAGCAGGTGCAGCCCGCCGGATTGTATCTTTCCGGCGGTGACGTGGCGATTGCCATCGCGCAGGCCTTCGGTGCCAGCGGATTTCAGATTCAGGGCCTGGTGGCTGGCTGCGTGCCGCACGGGGTTCTGCTTAACAGTGAATTACAGTTGCCGGTGATGACCAAAGCAGGTGGCTTTGGCGACGAAAACACCCTGGTAGAAGCCATTCGTTTTATTGAGGAGAAGTCGAGTGAATAAAATTATCGCGATTACCATGGGCGATCCGGCGGGCATAGGCCCAGAGATCATCATCAAATCGCTGGCTGAAGGCGAGTTGGCCGGTGTGCCTGCTGTCGTCGTCGGCTGCGCGAATACGCTGCGTCGGGTGATGGCGTTGAACGTCACGCCGCAAGCCGAATTGCGCGTGTTGGATCAGGTCAAAGATGCCCACTTTGCGCCGGGCATTATCAACGTGATTGATGAACCGCTGGCTGATGCCGACGCGCTGAAGCCGGGCGTGGTGCAGAAAGAAGCGGGCGATCTCGCCTGGCGTTGCGTAAAGCGCGCTACCGAACTGGCGATGGCGGGCGATGTGCAAGCGATAGCGACCGCGCCACTGAATAAAGAAGCGCTGCACTCAGCGGGCCATATTTATCCGGGGCACACCGAGCTGCTGGCTCAGCTGACTAACACCAAGAATTACGCCATGGTGCTGTTTACCGATAAGCTGAAAGTGATTCACGTCACCACGCACATCGCGCTGCGTAAGTTCCTTGATACGCTGAATGGCGATCGTATTCAGACGGTGATCGGCATGGCCGATAGCTTCCTGCGTCGCGTTGGCTTCGACAAACCGCGTATCGCCGTAGCGGGCGTCAATCCACATGCAGGTGAAAACGGTTTGTTTGGCGACGAAGAGATTACAATCGTCGCGCCTGCCATCAAGGTGATGAAAGAGCAGGGCATTGATGTGTATGGCCCGTGCCCGCCGGATACCGTGTTCCTGCAATGCCAGGAAGGGCAGTACGATATGGTGGTGGCGATGTACCACGATCAAGGACACATCCCGCTGAAATTATTGGGCTTTTATGATGGTGTGAATATTACCGCCGGATTGCCATTTATCCGTACTTCAGCGGACCACGGCACCGCGTTTGATATCGCCTGGACAGGAAAAGCGAACTCTGCGAGCATGGCGATCTCCATTAAACTCGCGATGCAGCTTGCATAGGGAAATATGAAGGGACAAAGCCGTCTCGACCAGATTATGGACTATCTGAAGAGCCATAATTTGGTCACTGTTGAACAACTGGTGAGCGCTATTTCGGCCTCGCCGGCCACCATCCGCCGCGATCTGATCAAGCTAGACAAGGAAGGCGTGATTAGCCGCAGTCATGGCGGCGTTACGCTGAATCGCTTTATCCCCACGCAGCCGACGACGCTGGAGAAGATGCAGCGCAATCTGGCAGAAAAGCAGGCGATTGCCCAGTTTGCTGCCAGTTATGTGCAATCCGGCGATGCAGTGGTGTTGGATGCCGGCACCACTATGCTGGAGCTGGCGCGCCAGTTAACCCATCTCAAGCTGCGGGTGATCACCGCCGACCTGCACATTGCGCTGTTTTTGTCCGAGTTTAAGCAAATCGAAACCACCATCATTGGTGGGCGCATCGACGATTCCAGCCAATCGTGCATTGGTGAACATGGACGTCGTTTACTGCGCAGCATCAACCCGGATATTGCGTTTGTGAGCTGCAACTCGTGGAGTATCGAACGCGGCATTACCACGCCAACCGAAGATAAAGCCGGATTGAAGATGGATCTGCTGGCGAATGCGCGCCGTCGCATTTTGCTGGCTGACAGCAGCAAATACGGTTCCTGGTCGTTGTATTGTGCTGCGCCGATCGACAGTTTGACCGATGTGGTGACCGATGCGCGATTGGATGAAGCGGTGTGCCGCGACTTGCGCGAGCGAGGTATTGGGCTGGAGTTAACGGCTTAGCTGATGATTAGGTAGGAACCGCTCGGACTGCTCCCTCTCCCATTTATGGGAGAGGGTTGGGGTGAGGGACAGCCCGCAGCATTACGACATCTTCAAACCGGTCGCGGGAATATTGCGGCCGTAATAAATCTCGCGCATCTCTTTCCACAGCAAATTGGTAATGCGCTTATGTTCTTGCGGGCTGAGTTCTTCCGGCTTGGTGTTGAACAGGTAGTATTTTAGGTCGAACTCTTTCAGCAACATCTTGGTGTGGAAGATATTTTCCTGATAGACGTTTACATCCACCATGTCGTACATCGCCTTCATATCCTCGGACATAAAGTTCTGCACTGAATTGATCTCATGATCGATAAAGTGCTTCACGCCATTTACATCACGGGTAAAACCGCGCACGCGATAATCGATGGTAACGATATCCGATTCCAGCTGGTGAATGAGATAGTTCAGCGCTTTCAGCGGTGAAATCACGCCGCAGGTTGAGACTTCGATATCGGCGCGAAAAGTACATAATCCACCTTCCGGATGACTTTCCGGATAGGTATGCACGCAAATGTGGCTTTTATCGAGGTGCGCCACCACCGAATTCGGCAGCGGGCCAGGGTGTTCGGATTTGTCGATATCCTGCGGATTGATCGGCTCCTCGCTGACCAAAATGGTCACGCTGGCACCTTGTGGTTCATAATCCTGACGCGCGATGTTCAGCACGTTCGCGCCAATAATCGAGCAGGTTTCAGTGAGGATTTCGGTCAGGCGATTGGCGTTATATTGCTCATCAATATAGGCGATATAGCCATCGCGCTCGGCTTCGCTGTTCGCGTAGCAAATATCGTAAATACAAAAACTCAGGCTTTTCGTCAGGTTGTTGAAGCCATGTAGTTTTAGCTTTTGCAATTTCGTCACTCCTTCAACGACAAGGCATCCAGCAGATATTGCGGCAAGGCAAAGCTGCCGGTGTGGATAGCGGGATTATAGTAACGGCAGCGCAATCCAGCGGCGGCAAAGCGCGACTGCAAAGTGGCTGCATCCAGTTGACGCAACACAGTGTTATCGCTGGCCCAGGCAAAGGTCATGATGCCGCCGTAATAGGTGGGAATCGCCGCCTGATAGAAGCTGACGTCAGCAAAATAGTGGCTCAGTTTACGATGGCTATTAATCGCTTCATCTTGTTGCAGGAAGCAGACGCCATTTTGCGCCACAAAAATGCCGCCGGGATTCAGCGCTTGTTTGCAGCCCGCATAGAATTCTGAGGTGAACAGGCTTTCGCCGGGCCCGATCGGATCGGTGCAGTCGGAGATGATCACATCGAAGCGTTCAGTGGTTTGATTGACGAAGTTAACGCCGTCGTCGATGACCAGATTGAGACGCGGATCGTCGTACGCGCCAGCGCTGTGATTCGGCAAATACTCGCGGCAGAAGCTCACCACGCCTGCATCGATTTCCACCATGGTGATGTGCTCGATGGTTTTGTGGCGCGACACTTCACGCAACATTGCGCCATCGCCGCCGCCGATAATCAGCACGCGTTTGGCTGCGCCATGCGCCAGAATCGGCACGTGCGTCATCATTTCGTGATAGATGAATTCATCGCGCTCGGTGGTTTGCACCACGCCATCCAGCGCCATCACCCGACCAAAAGCGGCATTCTCAAAAATCACCAAATCCTGATGGGTGGTTTTGTCACGGTAAAGCTGTTTATCGACGGTGAAATACTGTCCAAATCCATCATGCAGCGTTTCACACCACATTTCTTTTTGCGCCATGATGCGGCTCTCCTCGAATAACATCGATAAGAAAAGGGGAAAAAAGGATAGCGAAAACTGACCGTGGTTGCACGGTCAAATCTTCAGCAGTAAAGCGAGGCGGGGCTATTTGACGTAAGCGAGCAGACTGAGCGAATCACGCGCCAGCGACTTACACTTTTTATCGTTGGTGATGGCGATGCCGCTTAAATCTTTGTAGCTCTCTTCACCCAGCGACTTCATGTTGTAGTTGCTGTAATTGCTTAAATCCCAACGATTTTGTTGGGCGAAAAACACCAGCGCTTTACGAATCTGCGCATCCGGCAAATCCTGATAACCACAATCGTTCTTCAGATAAACGAACACGGCGGTCAAGTCAGCCAGATCTTCTGCTTCGGATTCGCTCAGGGCAAAACTGGTGGAAGAGAAGCCAAGGAGTCCCGCCAACAGCAGGATCTTGATGCTTTTCGTCATAATCATTCTCAACAAGGGACAATTTATTGACGTTAGCACAGATATTGCCGCTATTCCGCTAAATTTGCCCTTTTGGGCCTTTGAGCCGGTTTTTATCAGCGCATTCTGTTTCAGGGCTTGACCCTCCCGCAGGGTAAAGGTTTACGCTGTGCCCCTATTCACGACAAGGATAAGAATATGCAACGTCGTCATTTTCTAAAGTTGACTGCCGCACTCAGCGCCGCAGGCGCATTGCCGCTGTGGAGCCGCTCATTAATGGCCGCCGCACGTCCTTTATTGCCGATTCCCTCTATTTTAGAGCCCGATGCGCGCGGACAATACACGCTCACCGCCATGACCGGCAGCAGCCAATGGAATGGCAAAGCGGTGCCGACTTGGGGCTACAACGGCGGATTGCTTGGACCGGCGCTGCGCTTGCAGCGTGAAAAAGCTGTTACGGTAAATATTCACAATCAACTGCCGGAAGCGACGACGCTGCATTGGCACGGCTTAGAAATTCCCGGTGATGTCGATGGCGGCCCGCAGGGCATTATCGCGCCGGGCGCATCACGTCAGGTGAGTTTCACTCCCGATCAACCGGCGGCGACCTGCTGGTTCCATCCGCATCAACATGGCAAAACCGGTTATCAAGTGGCGCAAGGCCTCGCCGGTTTAGTGCTGTTAGAAGATCAAGCCTCCGGCCAGTTACGTCTGCCGATGCAGTGGGGCGAAGATGATGTGCCGCTGATTTTCCAGGACAAACAGTTAAATAAAGCCGGTACGCAAATCGATTATCAGTTGGATGTGATGCGCGCCGCCGTCGGCTGGTTTGGCGACATGATGCTGACCAATGGCGTGCAATATCCGCAACATGCGGTGCCGCGTGGCTGGCTGCGTTTGCGTTTGCTGAATGGTTGTAATGCGCGCTCGCTGCACATCGCCACCAGCGACAAACGCCCGTTGTATGTGATTGCCAGCGATGGTGGTTTGCTGGGCGAACCGGTAAAAGTCGATAGTTTGCCGCTGCTGCCGGGCGAGCGTTTTGAAGTGTTGGTCGATACCTCGGACGGTAAAGCCTTTGATGTGATCACGTTGCCGGTGACGCAAATGGGCATGACGCTAGCGCCGTTCGATCAGCCGCTGCCGCTGGTCAATATTCTGCCGCTGCGCGTGATGGCCAGCGGTTCGTTGCCGGACAAGCTGGTGGATCTGCCGCCAATCCCGTCCACCGATGGGCTACAAAGCCGTTGGCTGCAACTGATGATGGATCCGCAACTCGATCAACAAGGTATGCAGGCATTGATGGATCGTTACGGTCATAAAGCCATGGGCGACATGAAAATGGATCATGGCAACATGGACATGAGCAACAGCGACAAGCCGATGGATCATGGCAATATGGCGATGGATCACAGCAGTCACGGCAAAACCGCCGCCTACGATTTCCACAACGGCAACAAGATCAACGGCCAGGCTTTCGATATGACCAAGCCCGCGTTCAACGCCGAATTGGGCAAGCTCGAAAAGTGGACCATTTCCGGCGAAGGCGATGCGATGTTGCATCCGTTCCACATCCATGGCACACAATTCCGCATCCTGTCAGAAAATGGCAAGCCTCCAGCGCCGCACCGCGCTGGCTGGAAAGACATGGTCAGCGTCAACGGCTGGCGCAGCGAAGTGCTGGTGCGTTTTAACTATGTCGCTAACGCGGACAACGCCTATATGGCGCATTGCCATCTGCTGGAACATGAAGATACCGGCATGATGTTGGGCTTTACCGTTAGCTAAGCGCCGCTTCGAACGCCAAACGAATATCCTCAATCAAATCGTCTGGATGTTCGATACCAATCGACAAGCGTACGGTGGCATCGCTGATACCAATACGCTGGCGCACTTCTTGCGCCACGCCGGAATGGGTGGTGCTGGCAGGATGGCTGGCCAGCGATTCGGTGCCGCCAAGACTGACCGCCAGTTTGAACAGCGCCAAAGTGTTGAGAAAACGAAACGCCGCAGGCTGCCCACCTTTGATATCAAATGAGAAGGTCGAACCCGCTCCGCTGCACTGGCGCTGATAGGTTTTTCCGGCAGCGCTTTTGCCATCCAAATACGGCAGCCAATGCAGTTTTTCCACCTGTGGATGATCGCGCAAAAACGCCGCGACGTGTTCCGCATTGCTGGCCGCCTTTTCCATGCGCAGCGACAACGTTTCCAGCGAGCGGCCAATCATCCAACTGGAGTGCGGATCAAGTTGTGTGCCGATGGCGCTACGTAATGATCTCACTTTGCCGACCATCGCTTTACTGCCCAGTACTGCTCCCGCAATCAGATCCGAATGGCCACCAACGTACTTGGTCAGCGAATAAAGTGATAAATCGGCGCCGTGCTGCAATGGCTTTTGGAATAGCGGGCCGAGCAGCGTGTTATCACAGGCGAGAATCGGGCGCGAACCTTGCTGTTGCGCAATCACTTCTGCGACTTGCTGCATCAATTTGATGTCCACCAAACTGTTGGTGGGATTAGCCGGTGTCTCAATCAAAATAAGCGCCACGCGCCCGCGCTGCCATGCCAGTTTTGCCGCTTCGTAAACCTTGTCTTCGTCGGTGCCATCGCTGAATCCCACGGCTTTGATCTCTAAATCATGCAGCGTTTTGCTCAACAACGTCTCGGTGCCGCCGTATAACGGTTGGGAGTGCAGAATCACTTCGCCCGGACGTGCAAACGTCAGCAGCGTGGTGGCAATTGCTGACATGCCGGATGAGAACAGCGCGGCGCTTTCCGCACCCTCATATACCGCCAGCCGATCCTCAACGATTTCGCTATTGGGGTGATTGAAACGCGAATAAACCAGCCCGCCGCTTTTGCCTTCTGGCGGCTGCTTGCGTCCGGCAACAAAGTCGAAAAAGTCCTGTCCCTCTTCGGCGCTGTTAAACACAAACGTAGAGGTCAGAAACACCGGCGGTTTTACCGCGCCTTCCGACAATTGCGGATCGTAACCGTAATTAAGCATCTGTGTTTCGGGATGCAAATCGCGTGTACCTATCTGGGTTTTTTTACTGGATGAAGCAGTCATAGCAACTCCCACTCTCAGCGGTGAACAGGCGGACTCGTTTCTACAGTTAAATCCAGCGTCACGTATTCCGCCACGACGGCGTTGAGGTTCTGTGCGACACATTCCGCGTTTAGGGAATTTTTCGCTGGATGCAGCAGATGAAGTAAGAATTTACGTAAGAAGATTACGTAACGAAAATGATTAATTTTTATGAATCCTTTCGGGTGGGAAATGTTTCTATAGCAGACGCAAATAAACCTTCCCTAAATAAAATTTTCGGAGCAATCTTAGTTGTCTTCGGATTTCACTATCAACAACTTACTCTGCGTTATAAGAAATTTCCTATATAAATCAGATCACAAACTTCATTCTCCTTTATTGCCTTCCTTCAATATCCGCTATATATTCGCGCCGTAACACACAGGGAAAGTGTGCCTACGCGTGCTTTCCGCACCACTTTTACAAGGAGTAAGCATGAGTAACTCTTATAAAAATGAAATCCCTAAAGCACGCATAAATTTGCGTCTCGACCTGCATACCGGCGGCGCGGCTAAGAAAACCGAACTGCCTCTCAAATTGCTGGTGACCGGCGATTTCAGCAACGGCGCGGAAGATCGTCCGCTGTCCGAGCGTGAGAAAATCAACGTCAACAAGAACAACTTTAACAGCGTACTGGCCGATATCGCGCCGGAAGTGAAATTCTCCGTGCCAAATACCCTCGCGGGTGACGGCAGCGAAGAGAACGTGCAGCTTAACTTCCGCGACATGAAAGACTTCGAGCCGGAGCAGGTTGCCCGTCAAATCCCACAGCTGCGCGCCATGCTGGCAATGCGCAATCTGCTGCGCGACCTCAAATCCAACCTGCTGGATAACGTCACCTTCCGCAAAGAGCTGGAAGCCATCCTGAAAGATCCGGCACTCAGCGACGAACTGCGCAGCGAACTGTCTGCGTTAGCTACCGATCAAGCCTGATCATCCCCGTAACGGACTATTGAGAGAGAATGCTGATGTCAGTTCAGAATGAAACCCATGCGAATGGCGCAACCACCGTGCTGGATCGCCCGGCGGCGGGCGGTGTTTATGCGTCGCTGTTTGAAAAAATTAACCTCAACCCAGTGTCGGAGCTGAGTGATCTCAACGTCTGGCAGGACAATCAGGCGATGTCTGATGCCACCGCCGACGAGCGCGTGACCGCTGCGATGCAGGTGTTCCTGACGCGTCTGAAAATCAGCGGCGCGAAAGTGGAAAAGCTGGACAAAAACCTGCTGGATCACCACATTGCTGAGCTGGATCGCCAGATCAGCCGCCAGCTGGACGCGGTAATGCACCACGATGAATTCCAGAAAGTGGAATCCGCGTGGCGTGGCCTGAAGTCGTTGGTAGATAAAACCGACTTCCGCCAGAACGTGAAAATCGAAGTGCTGGACGTATCGAAAGACGATCTGCGTCAGGACTTTGAAGACGCGCCGGAAATCATCCAGAGCGGACTCTATCTGCAAACCTACGTGGCTGAATATGACACGCCGGGCGGCGAGCCGATTGGCGCGGTGATTTCAGCTTACGAGTTTGATTCCTCTGCGCAGGACATTGCGCTGCTGCGTAACCTGTCGAAAGTGGCGGCCTCCGCGCACATGCCGTTTATCGGTTCGGTCGGCCCTCAGTTCTTCCTCAAGGATTCGATGGAAGAAGTGGCGGCGATCAAAGACATCGGCAACTACTTTGACCGCGCCGAATACATCAAGTGGAAGTCGTTCCGCGACACCGACGATTCACGCTACATCGGCCTGACCATGCCGCGTGTACTCGGTCGTCTGCCGTATGGCCCGGACACCGTGCCGGTGCGCAGCTTCAACTACATCGAAGAAGTGAAAGGCCCGGATCACGATAAGTACCTGTGGACTAACGCTTCGTTCGCCTTCGCCGCCAACATGGTGCAAAGCTTCATCAGCAACGGCTGGTGCGTGCAAATCCGCGGCCCGCAGGCCGGCGGCGCGGTGCAGGATCTGCCGATCCACCTGTACGATTTGGGCACCGGCAACCAGGTGAAAATCCCGTCTGAAGTGATGATCCCGGAAACCCGCGAGTTCGAGTTCGCCAACCTCGGCTTCATCCCGCTTTCATACTACAAAAACCGCGATTACGCCTGCTTCTTCTCGGCTAACTCAACGCAGAAACCGGCGCTGTACGACACCGCCGACGCCACCGCTAATAGCCGCATCAACGCACGCCTGCCGTACATCTTCCTGCTGTCGCGCATCGCGCACTACCTGAAGCTGATTCAGCGCGAAAACATCGGCACCACCAAAGACCGCCGCCTGCTGGAGCTGGAGCTCAACACCTGGGTGCGCACGCTGGTGACCGAGATGACCGATCCGGGCGACGAGCTGCAATCCTCGCACCCGCTGCGCGATGCCAAAGTACTGGTGGAAGACATCGAAGACAACCCAGGCTTCTTCCGCGTCAAGCTGTTCGCCATCCCGCACTTCCAGGTGGAAGGCATGGACGTGAACCTGTCGCTGGTGTCTCAGATGCCGAAAGCTAAAGCGTAAGGCGGAACTCAGGGATGAAAACAGAACAACCACTCTGGGGCCGGGGCACCATGATCTCACCCCAGCACTTCCAGCAGCAATCCGCCTGGCAGGCGTGGCACAGCGAGTGCATCGCGCGCATGGGGCTGAATCAGCCGTGGGGTGTGTTTCAGGCGGAGTTTGAGCCGGAAGCGCTGAAACTCGGTCGGCTCAAGCCGCGCCATCTTCACCTGCGTTTTCGTGATGGCACGCTGGTCGACACGCATAACGCCGATCCGCTGCCACCAACGTTGACGCTGGAGGCGGAGCAGAAGGAAGTGACGGTTGTTCTGGCCCTGCCGCAACTGTATGCCAACGGCGGCAACTGCCTGCAGGAAAGCGATGTCGCCGAGCGTCCGGTGCGTTTTCGTCAGCGCTGGCGTGATATCCGCAACATTTTCGGCGATGACACCCGCCAGATTGCGGTATTGCAGCCCGAGCTGACGCTGCGCTATGCGCATCAGGACAATAGCGATTGGCTGACCTGCCCGGTGGCCCGCTTGCAACAGGACGCGCAGGGTGGCTGGACGCTGGACAGCCAATTCCTGCCGCCGCTGCTGACGATGCAGGCCAGTCCGTGGCTGATGACCGCGCTGGAAATGCTGGTCACACAATTACGTGCACGTCTGGTGCGATTAATGTCCATGCGCCGCGAAAGCAATCAGCGCATGGCTGATTTTGCCGTCGCCGACGTCTCGCTGTTCTGGCTGCTCAATGCGCTCAACAGCGCCGAGCCGCTGCTGGCCGATTTTCAGCGCCATCCGCAAAGCCCGCCGGAACGGCTTTATCCTGAACTGGCGCGTCTCGCTGGCAGTTTGCTGACCTTCTCGCTGGAACATCAGGTCAGCGCCATTCCGGCCTATCGCCATGAAAATCTGAATGAGGTGTTCCCGCCGCTGTTTAGCCTGCTCGGCACCTTGCTGGAAGCCAGCTTGCCGTCGCGCATGGTGGCAATCGACCTGACGCACGACAACCGCCTGCGTCAATGGCAGGCGCGCCTCAACGATCCGCGCCTGCGCGAGGAAGCCGATTTCTATCTCTCGGTTCGCTCGCCGCTGCCAGTGGCACAGCTGCAAGAGCAGTTCCCGCGTCAGTGCAAAGTGGGCAGTCCGGATGACGTGATGGCGCTGGTCAACAGCTCGCAGCTCGGTATTCCGCTCAAGCCGCTCAGCCATGTTCCTGCGGCGATCCCGCTGCGTCTGGAGAACCAGTATTTCTCGCTGGATCTGTCGCACCCGGCGGCACGCGCCATGCTCGAAAGCGGCAGCTGCATGTTTTACGTCCCCGGCACGCTGGGTGACCCGGAACTGGAACTCTTCGCGGTGCTGAGATCATGAGTACTGAAGCAAAAACTATTGATATTGACGCGCTACTGCAAAACACCTGGTTGCAGGTGATCGGCCTGCGTCACGGCCCGCAATTTACCGAAGGCGAAGGGATGGCGCTGTGGCAGCGCTGCGTCAGTGACGCCGAGCGCGTGCAGCTTACGCTGCGCGAGGCGGGCGTCAGCCGCGAAAGCTGTCACGACATTCTGCTGGCGCAGTGCGCGCTTCTGGACGAGGCGGTGAAAGGTCGCGGCGTGCAGGACGACGCCTGCGTGCA
Source organism: Pantoea sp. CFCC18179 (assembly GCF_059412405.1). NCBI lineage: Bacteria > Pseudomonadati > Pseudomonadota > Gammaproteobacteria > Enterobacterales > Erwiniaceae > Pantoea > Pantoea sp. CFCC18179. Next base: position 121,667 of record NZ_JBNBPM010000009.1, read on the forward strand.
GTGGTATCACATGCCGTTGCAGGGCCATTTTTTACAAACCATAGACGCGGGCGAAACGCTGTGCGACCGCATGCAGCAAGTGCTGGCGCAGCCGGAAGCCGACGAAATGGTGCTGACTTGTTTTCATCGCGTGATGATGCTGGGTTTTCTTGGCGGTTATACCTCCGTCGATGCGCCTGCACGTCAGCAATTGCTCAGCGCGCTGACCAAACGCGTACCGCCGTTCACGCACGCGGCGGATGCGCCTTTGCTTTCTGTGGCAAACGGCGGCCTGCGCGGCGGCTGGCTCAGCAGCTGGCCGATGCGTCTGAGTCTGACCGCGCTGCTGCTAGCGGCGCTGTGGTGGGGACTGAATCACTGGCTTGATCACCTGATCTCCACGCTGCTGCCTGGAGTCAAAGGATGACGCCACTGCTTCAGCGTCTGCTGGCGCTCTGGGTGTGCGGGCTGGCCGCCGCGCTATGCCTGCTTTTTCTGCCAGTATCGCGCAGCTCGGCTGTATTGCTGTTGCTGGCAATCATGCTGGTATGCGGCATTGTGCTGCTGAAAAAATCACGTCGCCGTCATCAGGCTGCGCAGGATATCTGGGCGGATTTGCCCGACGCCGCGTACCGCCAGCCAGTGGTGCTGTGCTGCGGCGAAAGCGGTCTCTCCGCTGACGAACCGGTGCGCATTCTGCCGCAAGGTTGCTTTATTCACGTAGCTGACAGCAGCGACCTGCAACACAACGTGCGCCAGCTGCTGCTGATGCGTCCCGACTGGGGCCGGCAGATTTCCATATTCCTCAGCATTAGCCCGCAGCAACAGCAGGATGCAGCGGTGCTGGAAAATGCGCTGTTCGCCCTACGCTGGCAAATTACGTTGCTGCGCCGTGAAATCCGCCAGACATTACCGCTGCTGCTTAACGTCAGCGTGGCCGGTGAGATGACGCAGTGTGCCGAGCCGCTGTGGCAGATGCAGCTGGCGAACAATCCTGCGCAAATCTGGCTGGATGATGCTTCACCGCGCGGCAGGTCTGAATGGCTGGCATCGGGCGGCAGCATGGCGCTGCAGCAGCAAATCTTGCTCAACTCGCTGGATGACTGGACGCAGCAGAACGTGCTGCGTGTGCTGACCGAAGCGCACAGCGATGTCGCGCCGGTTGTTCCTGGCGTATTGATGCTGCATCTGCAACCCGGCACCTCAGGTGAAGCTGATTCGCTGTGGCGCACATGGCTATGGCAACACACCTCCATCAACAGCGCGGGTGCGCATGCCGTGCCGTTGCTGCCCGAATTTATCCTTCCGTTATTGCCGCAGGGGAATGGCCTGACGCCACGCGTGCGGGCGCTGCGCGTGGCGCTTAACGCCTTTGCCGTTGCCGCCGCTATCGCACTGTGCGCGGTGGCCTGGAACAACCAGTCGCTGATCCGTCGCATCGCCTTTGATCTCGCCCACTACGATCGCATCGCCATGACCGACTACGTGCCGAAGCTGGCGGCGGTCACGGTGCTGCGCGAAGACGCAAGTCTGCTTGACGGCTATGTACGTCAGGGCGCGCCGTTGCGTCTTGGTCTGGGATTGTATCAGGGCGGTTATCTGCATCTGCCGGTATTGCAGGCCATCAGTACCTGGATTCCTGAACCCAAACCGATTCCGGTGGAGAAGCCCAAGCCGCAGCCCAAACTGGTGCGTCTTGACAGCCTGTCGCTGTTCGACTCCGGCAAATCTGACTTGAAAGCTGGCTCAACCAAAGTGCTGGTCAACGCGCTGGTCGGCATCAAGGCGAAGCCGGGCTGGCTGATTGTGGTCAGCGGTCATACCGACAGCACCGGCAGCGCGCAGAAGAATCAGCAACTGTCGCAGCGGCGCGCGGAAGCGGTACGCGACTGGATGCGCGACACCGGCGACGTCGACGAAAGCTGCTTTGCTGTGCAGGGCTTCGGTCAGAGCCGCCCGATTGAGAGCAGCGACACGCCTGAAGGCCGCGCGGCCAACCGGCGGGTAGAAATCAGTCTGGTACCGCAGGCCGATGCCTGCCAGGCGCCGGACGTAATCCCTCCGTCATCACAGGATGGTGACGGCAATCATGAAGAAAAGGAGTAACACATGGCAATTCCGGTTTATCTGTGGCTGAAGGACGACGGCGGTGCGGACATCAAGGGCTCGGTGGACGTGCAGGACCGTGAAGGCAGCATCGAAATCGTGGCGCAGGAACACAACCTGTACATCCCGACCGACAACAACACCGGCAAGCTGACCGGCACGCGCATTCACACGCCGTTCCTGTTCACCAAGGAAATCGACTCGTCCAGCCCGTACCTCTACAAAGCGGTCACCACGGGTCAGACGCTGAAAGCCGCCGAGTTCAAATGGTACCGCATCAGCGACGCCGGTCAGGAAGTGGAGTACTTCAACACCAAGCTAGAGAACGTGAAGGTGGTGAAGGTCAATCCGGTGATGCACGACGTTAAGGACCCGTCGAAAGAGAAGCACAACCATCTGGAGCAGATTGAGCTGCGCTACGAAAAAATCACCTGGACCTACAAAGACGGCAACATCATTCATTCCGATTCGTGGAATGAACGCGCCACCGCCTGATTACGCTTCATATTTCGCGTAATCGCCTGCCGGGCTGTTCTTTCAGTCCGGCACGCTTTTCGTAGGGTCGCCATTCATGGTGCACGTTACGGTCACCAAGCCAGATGCCTGGTGATTCCATCCGAAGCGGGTGAAATCACAAGTCATTTCCCATCTTTCCTGCTGCCTTATGCGCTTTGGTTTACGGCGACGGGCGGTAGCGTGCCCCCAATCAGGAGATTTTGCTATGGACAGTCAGTCAGCCGCGCTTTTGCGTCGCCTCAACCCGTTCTGCGCGCAGGCGCTGGAAGCCGCCGCGTCGCTGTGCCAGACCCGCGCGCACGCTGAAATCCAGCCGGAGCACTGGCTGCTCAAGCTGCTGGAGCAGGGAGAGGGCGACATCACCGTGATTGCCCGTCGCTACGAGTGGGACATGGATGCCATCTGGCAGGATTTGCTGGCGTTTCTCGATCGCCAGCCGCGCGCGGTGCGCGGGCGTCCGCAGCTCTCGGCTTCGCTGGAAGCGCTGCTGAAGCAGGCGTGGCTAATGGCCTCCGCATCTGATAATTCCCCGCAAATCCGCAGTATCCATCTGCTGATGGCGCTGTCCGAACAGCCAAAACTTGCGCGGTGCGAAGAACTCTGGCCGCTGCTGAGCCTGCGCATGAGCCAGCTTGAGCGTTTGCAGCCGATGCTCGAAGCGCAGTCCGACGAGCGTGCGGAAGCTGAACAGCCGGAGATGCCGGTCAGCACTATCGAGCAGGCTGCCGAAGGCGAAGCCAAAACCGCATCCACCGAAGCCTTAACTCGCTTCACCCGTGAAGTCACCGCAGACGCGCGCAGCGGTAAAATCGACCCGGTATTCGGTCGCGACAACGAAATCCGCCAGATGGTGGATATCCTGTCGCGCCGCCGCAAGAACAACCCGATTCTGGTTGGCGAGCCGGGCGTCGGCAAAACCGCGCTGGTTGAAGGGCTGGCGCTGCGCATTGCCGAAGGCAACGTGCCGGATAGCCTGAAGCCGGTGAGCGTGCACACGCTCGACCTTGGCATGCTGCAGGCGGGCGCGGGCGTGAAGGGCGAGTTCGAGCAGCGCCTGAAAAACATCATCACCGAGGTGCAGAATGCGCCCAATCCGGTGCTGCTGTTTATCGACGAGGCGCACACCATCATCGGCGCGGGCAACGCAGCGGGCGGCGCGGATGCGGCCAACCTGCTGAAACCGGCGCTGGCGCGCGGCGAGCTGCGCACCATCGCGGCTACCACGTGGAGCGAGTACAAACAGTATTTTGAGAAAGACGCCGCGCTGGAGCGCCGCTTCCAGATGGTGAAGGTCGATGAGCCGGACGACGACACTGCCTGCCTGATGCTGCGCGGCCTCAAGTCGCGCTACGCCGAGCATCACGGCGTGCATATCACCGACGCAGCGGTGCGCGCCGCCGTCACGCTGTCGCGCCGCTACCTCACCGGACGCCAGCTGCCGGACAAGGCGGTTGACCTGCTCGATACCGCCGCCGCGCGCGTGCGCATGAGTCAGGACACGGTGCCGGAAGCCATTACCCGACTGCGCGCGAAGCTCGACGCGCTGAACATCGAGCAGCGCGCCATCCTCGACGACGAAGCGCTGGGCGGTGCTGTGTCGCAGGAGCGTCTGGCCGACATCGTCACGCTGGTTGCCTCCACCGACGAAGAACTTGAAGCGCTGGAGCAGCGCTACGCCGACGTGCAGGCGCGCATGCAGCACCTGCTCGCAGGCCGCAAAGACGCCAGCCAGAAACACACCATCGCGCAGCTTCAGAGCGAACTCGACGCATTGCAGCCGGGCGAACCGCTGCTGACCGCCGACGTTGACGCGCGCATCGTGGCAGGCGTGATTGCTGACTGGACCGGCGTGCCACTGTCGTCGCTGATGAAGGATGAGCAGGCCGAACTGCTGACGCTGGAAACCAAGCTCGCCACCCGCGTGGTCGGGCAGGACGCTGCCCTAAATGCCATCGCGCAGCGCCTGCGCGCCTCGAAAACCGGACTCACTTCGGAAAACGGCCCGCAGGGCGTGTTCCTGCTGGTCGGCACCAGCGGCATCGGCAAAACCGAAACCGCGCTGGCGCTGGCCGATTTGCTGTACGGCGGTGAGAAGTCGTTAATCACCATCAACCTCAGCGAATATCAGGAAGCGCACACCGTTTCGCAGCTCAAAGGCTCGCCGCCGGGCTACGTCGGCTTCGGCCAGGGCGGCATCCTCACCGAAGCGGTGCGCAAGCGTCCGTACAGCGTGGTGCTGCTCGACGAGGTGGAAAAAGCACACCGCGACGTCATCAATTTGTTCTATCAGGTGTTTGACCGTGGATTTATGCGCGACGGCGAAGGACGCGAAATCGACTTTCGCAACACCGTGATCCTGATGACCTCCAACCTCGGCAGCGACGCGCTGATGCAGCTGCTGGTAGAAATGCCGGACTCCGCCGAATCCGACCTGCAGGAGTGCCTGCGCCCAATCCTGCGCGACCACTTCCAGCCCGCGCTGCTGGCGCGTTTCCAGACGGTGATTTACCGCCCGCTGGCGCGCGACGCCATGCGCATCATTGTGGAGATGAAGCTCGACCAGGTTAGCCAACGTTTGCAGCGCCATTACGGCATCCGCACCACCATCGGCGAAGGCCTGTACGAGATGCTCACCGACGCCTGCCTGCTGCCGGATACCGGTGCGCGTAACGTCGACAGCTTGCTGAATCAGCAGATATTGCCGGTGCTGAGCCAGATGATTCTTCAGCACCGCGCCAGCGGCACCTTAGGCAACAGCCTGACGCTGGACACCAATGAAGAAGGTGAGGTGAGCTTTACGTTCTGATCGAACCACGGTTCTTGTGCGCGGCACTTAAAAGGATTTAACCATGAGCAAAACGGCCATTCCCTTCTTCAGCCACAACCATAATCTGCTGAAGGTCACCGACAACACATCCCCGCTGGACGTACTGAGCTTCGAAGGCGCGGAGGCGCTGAGCGCGCCGTTCAGCTGGAAAATCATCTTCACCAGCAGCGATAAAAATATCAGCCGCGAAGCGATGCTGATGAAAACCGCGTCGCTGACGCTGCGGGCGTCGCCGCAGAGCCTGACCGACTTGCTGAAAAAAAATGAACCGCTGCGCGTGGTGCAGGGCGTGGTCACCGGCTTCGATATGCTCGGCGTGTCGGCCGACGAAGCGCGCTACGCCATCCGCCTGCAGCCGCGCCTGGCGCTGCTGGCGCGCACCCGGCAGAACGCCATCTGGCAGGATGCGTCGGTGCCGCAGATTGTCGAATCCATCCTGCGCGACCGCCACGGCATGCGCGGCCAGGACTTCGTGTTTAACCTCAGCCGCGACTACCCGAAGCGCGAGCAGGTGATGCAGTTTGACGAAGACGACCTGCGCTTCGTCTCGCGCCTGCTGGCGGAGGTAGGCATCTGGTTCCGCTTCACCACCGACACGCGCCTCAACATCGACGTGGTGGAGTTTTACGACGGGCCGCAGGGCTACCAGACCGGCCTGACGCTGCCCGCCGTGCCGCCGTCGGGCCTGCACGATAACGGCGTGGAGTCGGTGTGGGAGATGGAAAGCCGCTTCCGCGTGGTGGAGAAAACCGTCAGCACCCGCGACTACAACTACCGCGACGCCACCGCCGACATGAACGCGCAGGCCGACGTCACCGGCGGCGACGACACCACCTACGGCGAAGCCTATCACTGGGCGGATAACTACCTGCAGGCGGGCGAGGCGTATAGCGCAACGCCAGCCACCGAAAGCGGCGCGTTCTACGCCCGGCTGCGCCACGAGCGCTACCTCAACCGCCAGACGCGACTCAGCGCCAAATCCAGCAGCGCGACGCTGATGCCCGGCGTGGTGGTACGCGTCAGCGGCAGCAACGCGGCGGAGGTCTTTCAGAGCGGCGTAGTTATCACCTCGCTGCTGTGCCGCGCGGCGCGCGACAGCAGCATGGAAACTTTGTTTCAGGGCATCCCGGCGGAAGGGCGCTACGGCTACCGCCCGGAACCGGCGCCGCGCCCGGTGATGGCGGGCACCTTACCGGCGCGCATCACCAGCACCACCACCAACGACACCTACGGGCACATCGACCGCGACGGACGCTATCGCGTCAACATGCTGTTTGACCGCGCGGGCTGGGAAAGCGGCTTTGAAAGCTTATGGGTGCGCCAGTCGCGCCCGTTTGCCGGTGACACCTACGGCCTGCACCTGCCGCTGCTGGCGGGCACCGAAGTGGCGATTGGCTTCGAGCACGGCAACCCGGACCGTCCGTACATTGCCGGCGTGCTGCACGATTCATCGCGCGCCGACCACGTCACCATCCGCAACTACAAGCGCAACGTGCTGCGCACGCCGTCGAACAACAAGCTGCGGCTTGACGACACGCGCGGCCAGGAGCACATCAAGCTCAGCACCGAATACGGCGGCAAAAGCCAGCTCAACCTCGGTCATCTGGTGGACGGCGAACGCCAGGCGCGCGGCGAAGGCTTCGAGCTGCGCACCGACAGCTGGGGGGCAATACGCGCCAATAAAGGGCTGTTTATCAGCGCGGACGGGCAGGCTGCGGCGCAGGGCAATGCGCTGGAAATGAAACAGCCGATCAGCCTGCTAAAGGGAGCGATCAACCAGCTCAGTGAATGGGGAAACATTACTCAGTCGCACCGTAATTTCCTGCCCGATGTTGAGCCGTTGAAATCACTGCAGAAAAATACGGATGAACTGAAAGGTTCAGCCATGCTGCTCAGCGCGCCTGATGGCATTGCTGCCGTAACGCCAGAAGGGATGTTGCTGAATAGCGGCAAAGGACTCTACTTACAAAGTTTGGGTGAAGTTAACCTGGCCAGTGCGCAGCGCCTGTCGGTGAATGCCTCGAAAGCGATATCGCTCCTTGCCCAAGATGAAGGTATGCGTCTGGTTTCGGCCAAAGGTCCGCTGACGGTTGAATCGCATGCCGATACGCTGGCGTTAACGTCCTTGAAAGATGTCACGGTGCAATCCACGCAAGGTCATCTTCAGCTCACGGCTAAAAATGGCATCACCCTTGCCAGCGGCGGAGCCTATATTCGTCTTACGCCAGCCGGTGAAATTGAAATTCATGGTCCGGGATTAATTAGTCTCAAAGGGCAACATGATTTCAATGGTCCTCAAAGCCAGGTGTTTCCACTACCCGAATTACCGTCATCGGTTTGTAAGGAGTGTTTAAAGCGGGCGCAGGAATTAGCAAAAGGATTTGTAGCTCGAGAGAAATAACAGCAAAACTTCTCCTTCTTAATTCCTTATGATGAGTTAATGAACACGGTTTATAAAAATGACTGAACGTGTAACAACATGGCTAGATCACCTCGAAACCAGGTGTCACGAAATTGATGCAAAACAGCTCTATATGATCATTGATCAAATAGGGTTGGATTTTTCTATTATTCCAGCACTTAACGTTTTGTCTATTCAATGGTGTTCTTTATGGCAAGGATTACCAGAAGAGAGTGCTGAGAATGAAGCTCCGTTGCTAATAAAAATAGATATCAATAATCTACAACAGCGCCAATGGATAGAAGGCGTTTGCCAGGAAGCGGTCCCTAAACATGCAGTTATTGCTTTCTGCTCAATGTGGGCGATGGCGACGTTAAGTAACTGGTTTCAAGGTTGCATTGATGCGACGCATGAAGGTCAACCCGGATTGCTGCGTTTTTATGACCCAAGATTATTCCTGCTATTGACCGATGATATTTTGAATCAACAACAAACACAGCAATTAAATCGACCCGCGCTATTTTGGAGTTTGATGGATAGAGACAGGAAAGAGAATTACAGCGTTGGAAACGGTAAGCCGTTATTAGCGGGTGAAAAAACGGTAGTTATCGATCTGACCGATAAACAATTCGAAAGCATTATGTGCGTCTGTGATGTAAATCTGACATCCGCGTATATTTTTTATAGCAACCCCAGCAATATGTCACATGAAGATGTGTTTTCACATTTTTACCGTGGAATGCGTGAGGCATCAGATAAAGGGATTTTTATCATTGAGGATCGTGAGGCGCTGGCTTTGCAGAAGATGGAAGCGGCTTTGCTATAAATTAAATGATTAAGGATGAACAATGAAGCGAAGTTGGTTGATTGTGATGATGGTTATTGTTATGGGAATAAGTGGATGCGGAAGTATTTCGCGGTCAGAAAATTATAGCTCTTACTACAGTGGCGTTGGACGGGATGTGGATGTAATTGAAAATCCCTATTTATGGTATTTTAGTTTGGGATTAGTGCCAATAGTACACATTATTTCTCTACCTGTTGATGCGGTAATCGATACCCTTTTATTACCTGTTGACTATTCCCGCGAGAAGAAAAAAGAGTTTGATAGAGAGAGTGCCACTCGAGACAGAGTTCGTTAGCAGAAAGTGAAGTGACAAGTAAAGCCTTGAGTAAGTTTGGTAATCAACATCATTTTAAAAGAATAAATTAAGGGCCAAATTATGCTTGTAGCTTTCAGGTTGGAGCGATGCTTTGCTGCCATTTTATCATTTGGCTTACTTATCCTTATTAATAGTGCCCAAGCGAGTACCATAAAGGCAATAAATCATACCCATTGGGCAATCAACAGTTTCAGTATCAATGGCCAGCCTGGAGTAGATATTATTGGTCCTTACCAGGGGGGCGGTGGTGCATGCTGTTTTTCAATGCCGGGTAAATGGTATCCGGGGATGACGGTTCGAGTTGACTGGGAAACCGGAGTTGGAGGATCAAAAGAATTTCCGGGGTTTGCAGATCGTGAAAAATATAAGTCATGGTTGAAAGAAATGGATGAAAAGAAACGACAGCACAAAAAGAATGTTTTAGTGCCTGAATATAATCTCAAGGATACTTGTGGCATCACAGTTCACTTTCTTCCCTGTGATGAAGTTAAGGTCACAACCAGTTGTTTCACACCCGGAAGTCCATCCTATCCCATCAAGAGCCCTTACGGATGAAGGACCAAAAAGTTTGTCAAAAATAATTCATATTAACCTAATGCTGCCAGCGTTATTGATTTTATTCTTTTCTTTATTTTTGAAAAATGCAAAAGCTGGAGTCATTGTTGCAATAAATCACACTCATTGGGCAATTAACAGTTTTAGCATCAACGGACAGCCTGGCGTTGATATCATTGGCCCTTATCAGGGAGGTGGTGGAGCATGTTGTTTTGCAATGCCGGGTAAATGGTTTCCGGGGATGACGGTTCGAGTTGACTGGGAGAGTGGTGAAGCATCAACAAAAGGTTTTCCAGGATTTTCTGATCGAGAAAGATATAACACGTGGCTTAAAAAGATGGAGTCAAATAACACTAGTCACAGTAAACATGTTTCAGTCCCAGAATACAAACTAAAAGATACATGCGGAATTACGGTACACTTTCTTCCCTGCGATGAAGTTAAGGTCACAACCAGTTGTTTAACACCCGGAAGTCCATCCTATCCCATCAAAGAGCTCTTACGGATGAAGGAGCCGAAAGTATGTTCAAAATAAATCATATTAATCTAATGCTGTCAGCGTTGTTGGTTTTATTCTTTTCTTTGTCTGCGAATAAAGCAATAGCGGGTGTCATTGTTGCTATAAACCACACGCACTGGGGAATAAATAGTTTTAGCATTAATGGTCAACCTGGTATCGACATTATTGGCCCCTATCAAGGTGGGGGTGGTGCTTGCTGCTTTAGTATACCGGCTAAATGGTATCCAGGAATGACGGTTAGGGTTGATTGGGAGACTGGATCAGGAGATACGGATGGATTTCCGGGGTACGATAAGTGGGACGAATATTTATCTTGGAGGAAAAAAATGAAGGCGTTAAATCGTGAACACAGTAAGAATGTTCTAGTTCCTGAATATACTTTAAAAAACACATGTGGAATTACTGTGCATTTTCTTCCCTGCGATGAAGTTAAGGTGACAACTAGTTGTTTCACTCCAGGAAGCCCATCTTACCCCATTAAAGAACCTTTGCGGATGAAGGAGCCAAAAGCATGTTGAAAGTAAATCGTATTTATTTAATGCTGCCATCGTTGTTGATTTTATTCTTTGCTTTATTAGCTAATGATGCGAGAGCGGGGGTAATAGTTGCAATCAATCACACGCATTGGGCAATTAACAGTTTTAGCGTCAATGGACAACCAGGTATAGACATTATTGGTCCTTACCAGGGCGGCGGTGGTGCATGTTGCTTTGGCATGCCAGGTAACTGGCACCCAGGAATGACTGTGAAAGTTGAATGGGAAACTGGTGTAGGAGGATCAAAAGGGTTTCCAGGTTTTGGTGATGATGAGAAATATCTTGCATGGCTAAATAAAATGAGAGAGCAAAATAAAAAGCACAGTAAAAATATCCTTGTCCCAGAATATAAGAACAAAGATACATGCGGAATTACGGTCCACTTTCTTCCTTGTGATGAAATAAAAGTGACCACTAGTTGCTTAACTCCCGGAAGCCCGTCTTATCCGATTAAAGAGCCTTTAAGGATGAAGGAGCCTAAAGTATGTCCAAAGTAACGGAAAGAAGCCTTGTCTGGTATCCTCCTGCTTTTCCAATTCAGGGGAGATTGCCTACTGAAGCGGGATTGGTAGGGAGTAGCTGTAAAAAACAGGATAGTTATGAATTACAGTACCGCCAGGAGCTGTGTATACAAGTTGGTCGTACGGTGGAACCTCCATGTTGCAAGACTCTGCATATCAGTATTTTTTTTGATGGCACTGGAAACAACTTAAATAACGATTTTTATATATCGAAAGTAAAACATCCAACCAATATTGCTAGATTATTTCAAGCCACAATTGGCAGTGGTTATGCGGGTGGTGTTCAAACTCCTGATGGATTATTTGATAGCGGTGCTGATAAGTATTTTAAGTTCTATCTTCCTGGTGTTGGCACCCCGTTTCCAGAAATAAATGATCTTGATTATTCCATGGAGGGTTTGGCATTTGCCCGTAAGGGGGAAGACAGAATTAACTGGGCGCTGTTACGAATTATTGATGTATTGAAAAGATCATTAAGTAAATCTGGAAGTGATAGTGAAACTATATCAGTAGGAGAGAGCCGTACTGCAATTGGTAATATGGCAGCCAGTTGGACAAGATTAGGCTTTGGCGGTAGCCATAATCGTTATGAAGAGTTCATTAATCAATTAAGATTGTTAAAAGATAAGCTTAAGCCTGCACTTGAACATCCTGAACCAGGCAAACCCAAATTGTTGGGTATCAAACTCTATATCTATGGTTTTTCTCGCGGTGCTGCCACCGCTCGTACTTTTGTGCGTTGGTTGAGTGAGTTGCTGCCGCCGCCTGAAAAAGGCAAGGACAAGCCCGAACAGTGTCTGGAAGTCGACGGACTAAAAATCCCGCTAAGCGTTGAATTCTTGGGTTTGCTGGACACCGTTGCAAGCGTAGGAACAACCCATATGCTGCCTTTTGTCGATGGGCATGCCTCTTGGGCAGATGAAACCATGGAATTGCCCGCAGAAAAGACCTTTGAAGGATTTATTAAACGCTGTGTCCATATGGTTTCAGCTCACGAACAGCGTCTTTGTTTTCCCTTAGATTCATTACGCCGCTCAACAGGTTGCTATCCGGCCAACAGTGAGGAAATTATTTACCCCGGCATGCATTCTGATATTGGTGGTGGATATCCACCCGGAGATCAAGGTAAAGCAATAGCGAAACATGACGGACTCTTACTTTCTCAAATTGTTTTAAGTGATATGTATTCATATGCATTTAAGGCAGGAGCGCCATTGAAGGTTCCAGAAACAAGTCTGACTGGAGTATTTGCTACTCATGATTGGCGAAAGATGGATGTGGAATTAACTGCACAATTCTTCGTATCAGAAAACTTAATAAAACGCTTCAACGCCTGGCGCGAACTCACCTTAAACCTCTCCACTCCTGTAAAAATCGAAGATGCCGATGCAGCGAACTATGTTCCCGCGCTGGCTCCGGTTTGCCTGGAAGTCGCGATTGAAGAACAAATGTCATGGATTACCGGCTGGCGCATTAATCGCTATGCAAAAGGGAAGTTAATAAATCTCCCTTTTTATAAAGATGCAACGGATACACAGTCCATGCCGTTAGTCCGCGAGTCAGCAAAGGTAGAACAGGAATTGGCTCAGGGCGCCGCACGCGCCAGACGTAAGAAAGAAATGGAAGGTATGTCGGAAGCGCAACTGAAAGATCATATTCAGGAGCCAGGCCCGAAAGATTTTGATCCAGATATGGGCCAGACCCAGTTAAAGGAAGCGGCTCAAGAGTTTGCCGAGGACTATCGTGGCGTGTTCCGCAGCCAAACCAGCTTGCTACAGACCATTGCGGATGTCGGATTGCAGCAGACGGTCTTCCTGCTGAACACCGATGATGAACCAGCCGAAGACCGCAAAATGAAAACCGAAGGCAAGCAGAAAGAGGAGTTTCTTTTCCCGTACATGGATGAAGCACGCGACATCAACGAGAAATCCGGCCTTGTTCGCGCACTGTTCGATGATCAAATACACGATTCCCGCGCCTGGTTTATGCATGCCTTTCTCGGTTCGCGTGAACCCTGGGGCAGCTATTTCCGCTATCGCATGATTTATTTCGGCAAAAAATGCAATAAATCACTCTCTCCGCTGATCATCGCCGGAAATGTTGTCGGCGTCGCCACTCTAGCGGGAGGCGTTATTTTCAGCTTAAAACGTAAATCTGTTCTGGAAAAAGTTGCCGGAATTGCCGGTACCGTAACGCTGGTTTCGTTTGAAGTGGAAGCATTGGATTGGCTCACCAAAGCGCCGCTGCCTTTATTACCTCATGCTGCTGAACTCAAACAATTCACCCAGGAGCCCGGTGAAGTTGTACAGCAACAAAAGGCAGTGGCAGCCGACCAATATTTTGCCAAGGTAAAAAGCATTGTTAATTCCGGCTTGCTTGAAACAGCCCAATCAAAGCTCGCCTGAAATTCCCACCGTTAAGGAAAACACTATGGCTAAGGTCATTCGTGAAGGCGATACCCTGCGCGAGTATGGCGGCAAGGTATTGGCCGGGCATTACAACTGCTTTGGCAAAGGTTTTGCAGTAAAAGGCGATCCGGTGAAGTGCAATAAACACGGCATGACAACCATCGCGGAAGGTAGCGCGTTAACCCGCTTCGATGGTCAACCCGCGGCATTGCATGGTCATAAATGTGCTTGTGGCTGCACGCTGGTCAGCTCATTCCCGGATTGCGGTATCGCATCGTGAGAATGCCGCCCAGTTTTCCGCCACGCTCGCCGCCCCGATCCCCCAATAATAAGCGCTGGTTGATTGTTGGGGTGGCGTTGATATCGTTCAGCTCTGCCGTTATCGCTTTACTCACGCCCGTTGAACAGCGTGGTGTGAATACCCTGGCAGCATCGGCGGTGATCGCTACGTTGCTGTTTCTGACGTGGCTAGCACGCATCTTATGGTACCGCTGTGCCTTGCATAACGGGCGTTTTTACCAGCAATTGGTCGAGTATGAGCAACATCTCTGGTGGCACCAGCATCGGCAAGTGATTGGGCTGCAAGATATTGTGTTGCTCGGCCCTTCAGGTACTGAGCCGCAGCATTGGTCCCGACTGCTGCTGCGAGAGCATCGTTCACCGCAACCAGTGATGGAATCGACTGGCCGAGCATTGCGATTGCCGCAAATCGTCACTAAAGACTCAGGCGCACGTGAAGCCCGGTTAGCGAGTTTATTGGTGCTGCAGTGGCGGAAACAGCGGCCTGATGTCTTAGCATCACCTCCCAGCCTTTTTTTCTGGCTGGGATCGCCTAAAGCCTGGCAAGCATTTACGCAGCAAGCATCTGTTACGTTTCCTGAGCTATTACTGCCAGAACATCCAGAGAATTGGTTGGGGGAAGCTTCGTTAGCAACGGCTATCGAGAAAATAGCCAATTCAACAGTGGATCAAACCATTCTTATCGCAGGTTGTGCATCACAGCCCGCGATTAGCAAAGATCTGCCCGCCGGAGAAGCGGCAGTGCTGTGGTTGGTGGGGCGGGAAGGCGTGGTGCGGTTAAATCGCGGTGAAATTTGCGACACATCCACGCTGGCAAATGCCTGTCAACGCGCGCTTGAACAGAGCGAGATCAATCAGCCGCCTGACGCCTGTCTGCTTTTCACGCTCCCTGAGAATGAGCTTGCTTCCCTCGATGGCTGGAATCTGACGCACCACCTACAGGATGCTAACTGGGGAATAACGGGCAATATGGCAGCGTTAGTGCTCATGTCACTCGCCGCACTCAATACGCAACAACAAGGAAAACCCAGCGCCTGGATTGCACGCGATCTGACCGCGGGATATACCACGGGAATTATTAAAACTTATGGATAAGGATCAAAAGCCTTCAGTCGCTTCGCCGCTGGCAACCGCAGCCCTTTTTTTTATCTTCGTCACTTTATTCGACATTGTCGGTAGCGGACTTTGGTGGTGGCTCTCTTTGCAACTGACTACCGAGTGGGAACAACTGCGCCCAATGCTATTGATCAGTTTTCTTATCTGGATCATTGCAGGCAGTCTCTCCGTCATCGCGGTAATGGGCTGGCGGTTATGGATAAAACGATCTGTTGCGTTACAACCCGTTGTATCCCAAAAAAGCGCAACGGATAGCCGCGCACCGAGCACGTTGCTGGCACTGCGTCAGCATCTCAAGGCGCGCTACGGCTGGTTATGGCATCGGAAAGTGCGTCTGTTACTGATCACCGGCGAAGAGGCCGCTGTTGAATCCCTTATTCCGGGACTCATTCAACAGCAGTGGCTGGAAGGCGCTGGCGTAGTGTTAATTCACGGCGCCAGCCTGGAGACTGAATTGAACACCACCACAGTTCAGCTCCTGCGCAAACTGCGCCGCAGCCGTCCGCTGGACGGCATTGTGCTGGTACAAGATTCCAATTCCACTCTGACAGCGCAAAAAAGCGATGCGGCGCTGCGTTCGCTGGAGAACATCGCTACCGATCTGCGCTGGCGTGCGCCGGTGTGGATCTGGCACTTGGGACACAGTGACTGGCCGCAGCCAGAGCGTGAAAACAACGCGGTAGGCGCAGTGTTTCCAGCAAAAGCGCTGCCGCAAGATGTTGCTCAGCAGCTCGAAAGCCTGGTTGATCCGCTGCGTGAACGCGGCCTGGCGCAGGTCGATCACAGCCTCAGTCACGACTGGCTGCTGCGCCTGTCGCAACAGTTCGCCAGCGGCGAAAGCCAGGCCTGGCAGCAGCGTTTAACGCCGTGGCTGGATCCGGCGCGTCGCAGCTTGCTGCGCGGTCTGATGTTCAGTCTGCCACAGGCAATCCCCGCGCAGGCGAGCATGCATCCTCATGCGTTAACTGACAGCGCGATCTGGCAAGGGATCGCATCGGACCACGCCAAAGGTCGTCGTACTGGATTACCGCGGGAACAAACGCTTGCCTGGTCGGTTATGAGCCTGATGTTGCTGGCTGGCGCGGGTATGCTGGCTTCCTCCTTATTCAACCGGCATCAGATAGTCAGTGCGGCAGATAAAGCCCAGATGTTGGTGAATGCCAATCAGGTCGATGACACCCAGCTGATTGCGTTGCATGCTCTGCGTAACGATCTCGGACAGCAGCAGCACTGGCTGGAACAGGGCGCGCCTTGGTATCAACGCTTTGGCATTAACCATACGCAGCAACTGCACGCTGCGCTGTTACCGTGGTATGGCGTGTCAGCGCAAAAGCTGATCCATGAACCTGCACGCATCGCGCTGGAAGAGAAACTGACCTATCTGGCGGGTTTGCCTGCCGCCAGCCCGCTACGCGTAACCCTGGCGCAACCGGGCTATAAGCAGCTAAAGGCGTGGCTGATGATGGCGCGGCCGGAACGTGCGGATGCGGCTTTTTATGCGCAAACCATGGCAAGCGTTCAGCCAAACTACAACGGCATCTCAACAGCGCTGTGGCAAACGCTGGCCCCGGATTTATGGGCATTCTATGCCGCGTCGTTGCCTTCGCAGCCGGGTTGGCGTATCAAACCTGATGCATCGCTACTCAGCCAGGCGCGTCAGGTGCTGCTGTTGCAGACCGGCCAGCGCAATGCCGAGATGACGCTGTATCAGAACGTGCTGCGCGACGTGCGCCGCAACTATACCGATCTGACTTTAGAAGACATGACGCCTGGCACCGATATGCGCCGGCTATTTAGCAGTGACGACAAAGTGCCGGGCGTGTTTACACGCCCGGCGTGGGAAGGCGGTGTGCGCCAGGAAATCGAGAAAGCGGCCAACACCCGACGCGATGAAATCGATTGGGTGCTCAGCGACAACCGCAATGCGGTGCCGCAAGAGATCTCCCCTGAAGCGCTGAAGGCGCGTCTGACCCAGCGCTATTTCAGTGACTTTGCCGCCAGCTGGCTCAACTTCCTCAATGGTATTCGCCTCAATCCGGCGCAGAACATTGCTGATGTCACTGATCAACTGACGCTAATGAGCGATGTGCGCCAGTCACCGTTGATTGCTTTGATGAACACGCTGGCGTGGCAGGGGCAAACCGGCCAGCAGCGCGAGGCGCTGTCCGACACGCTGATTAATTCGGCCAAAGACCTGATCGGTCAGAAAGACAAGCCGGTTATCAGCCAGAAAGCCACCGGTCCAGAAGGGCCGCTGGATGTGACCTTCGGCCCGCTGCTAGCGCTAACCGGCAAAAACAGCGGTTCACAGCTGATGGCCGCTGACAGCAGCCTGACGTTGCAAACCTATCTCACCCGCATCACCCGCGTGCGCCTGCGTCTGCAGCAGGTCGCCGCCGCGCCCGATCCGCAGGAGATGCTGCAAACGCTGGCGCAGACGGTGTTCCAGGGAAAAAGCGTCGATCTCACCGATACGCAGCAGTACGGCAGCCTGATGGCGGCCAGCCTCGGCGAAGAGTGGAGTGGCTTTGGTCAAACGATGTTCGTGCAGCCGCTGACGCAGGCGTGGGAAACCATCCTGCAGCCGTCGGCGGCGAGCCTGAACGCACAGTGGCAGCGCTCCATCGTGGAAAACTGGCGCACCGCCTTTGACGGGCGCTATCCGTTTGCCGCCGGGCAAAGCGATGCATCATTGCCGATGCTGGCGGAATTCATTCGCCGCGACGCCGGACGGATCGATAGCTTCCTCAGCAGCCGCCTCGGTGGCGTATTGCAGAAAGAAGGCAGCAGCTGGGTGCCGGATGCGGCGCACAGTCAGGGACTGACGTTCAATCCCGCCTTCCTGAAGGCGGTGAACCAGCTGCGCGAGCTGTCCGATATTCTGTTTACCGACGGCACGCAGGGCATCAGCTTTGAATTGCAGGGCCGCGCTGCGCCAGACGTGGTGGAAACCCAACTGATGCTTGATGGACAGCCGCTGCGCTACTTCAACCAGATGGCAACGTGGCAGGCAATGCGCTGGCCGGGCGACAGCCTGAAACCGGGTACGCTGCTGACCTGGACCGGTGTGAAAAGCAGCGCGCAAATTTACGGCGATTATCCCGGAACCTGGGGCTTTATCCGCTGGCTGGAACAGGCGAAGCGTGAACGTCTCGATCGCAGCCGCTGGCTGCTGAGTTTCACCACGCCGGATAAACGCACATTAACGTGGGTGCTGCGTACGCAGATGCGTGATGGTCCGCTGGCGTTGCTGCGTTTGCGCGGTTTTACGCTGCCGACGGAAATATTCAGCGTGGATGCAGCAAGTGCTTCCGAAGCGATGGCACCACGCGAAGCGGTTACGGATGACATCAATATCGATATGGATGGAGCACAATAATGAGCGCAATGACCGAACTGGTTCTTGCCTGCGGCGTGGATCAATCCACGCTCAGAAATCAGGCACAACAGCGCTGCAACGACTGGGCGCGCTGGCTTCAGCCGATCAGTGAAGCGTTGCCAGCCGGAGACGATCCGGCGTACGACGATCAATTTATGCAGATCCGTGAAGAGGTGAACAAGCTTTCCGGCTTTGATACTGACACCATCGCCCGCCTGTCTGAATCGCTGCTGACAACGGTGAGTAAGGATATCCGGGTGATCACCTTTTATGCCTGGGCGCGTCTGCATCAGGACGGCGAGCAGGGACTGGCTGAAGGACTGGAACTGCTGGCTGCCGCGTTACATCAGTTTGGTGACCAGCTTCATCCACAACGCAGCCGCAGTCGCCAAGGCGCGTTGGCCTGGCTGGGTAGCGGCAGGATGCTCGATAGCCTGACGTTGTGGCCGGAAGCCGATATCGCGCGGGTTTGCCGCATTTGCGGTGCATTGCTGCTGATTGAAGATGCGCTCAATGAAGATGAACGCAACGGGCTTCAGCCGCTGTTGCGCGCACTGGAGCTGCGCTTGGCTCAGAACGGGGGAGCCAGCGCGATGGTGCCACTCAACAGCCTAACGCATGCCGATGTGGATGATTCATCGCTTGCTGAACTCGCGCCGGTTAACTCCGGCGAAACGCTGAAAGCACAGGCGAAAGTTTTGGCAAATTACCTGCGTGAACAGCCCGGCGGCTGGCTTTCAGCCCATCATCTGATGAAAAGCGTACGTTGGGATACCATCCTCAATCTTCCCGCGCTCGGACCCGGCGGTAATACGCGTTTACCTCCGCCGAAACCCGAACATCGTGCGCACCTCAAACGCCTTTATCTGCAACAAAGTTGGACGGAACTGCTGGAACTGACGGATTCGCTGTTTGCGCAGGCCATCAATCACGTGTGGTTCGATTTGCAGTGGTACGCCTATGAAGCGCTGAATCGTCAGGAGAAAAGCGCAGCGCTGGCGAACATCGTGCAGCAGGATTTACACGGGTTGCTATCAAGGCTGCCGGGGCTGGACACACTCTGTTATTCAGACGGCACGCCGTTTGCCGATGAAGTGACGCGCAGCTGGATCGCGCAAAAAGTGATGGGCGATGTTCACTTAATGGAGAACGACACGTTAGTCGCCGGGCCAGATAACGACATTCTGTCGCTGGAAAGTGAGGCGGTGGAAAAAGCGGAATCCGAAAACGTGGAAGCCGCGCTCGCTTGGCTGCAAATGCGTCCGGGCATCAACAGCGCACGCGATCAGTGGCTGGTGCGCTTGCTGATGGCACGGGTGTGCGAGCAGTTTGGCAAGAGTGAAATGGCGCTGCATCTGCTGGATGAACTCAATCAGCATGCAGGCTCGCTGACACTTGCGCAGTGGGAGCCGACGCTCCTGTTTGAAGTGCGCGCCCGACGCCTGAAGCTGCTGCGTGCCCGAGCGGCGCGCAGTGAAAGTGAACGTACGCGCATTCAGCCAGAAATGGACCTATTGTTGTCCGGCCTGATCACGCTCGACCCAGTCAGAGCCGCCATCCTCTGCGGCTAACATCCGCTTTTTCATTCCCTGCTAGCTGATACCTTCAGGCGGCACATCACTTAGTGAATACCATGGACGATATAACCCTGCGTTATTACGACGCTGAAATGCGCTACCTGCAGGAAGCCGGCGAAGAGTTCGCGCGCGCGCACCCTGAGCAGGCGGCAATGCTCAATCTCGACAAAGCCGGTGCCCGCGACCCTTACGTTGAACGGCTGTTCGAAGGCTTTGCCTTTATGGTCGGGCGGCTGCGTGAAAAGCTCGACGACGACCTGCCGGAACTCACCGAAGGGCTGGTCAGTCTCCTGTGGCCGCACTATCTGCGCACCATTCCGTCGATGTCGGTAGTGGAGTTCACGCCCGATTGGCGTGAGATGAAGGAGCCGATGCGGCTGGCGCGCGGCTTTGAGGTGATATCGCGTCCAGTGGGCGAGAAAGCCACGCGCTGTCGCTACACCACCACGCGTGACGTGCAGGTGCTGCCGCTAGCGCTGGAGTCGGCAAAATTAACCACCGATGCTGCCGGACGCTCAGTTGTCCGCCTGCGCTTCAATGGTGGCGCACTGGCCGACTGGAGCCGCATCGACGTCAGCCGTATTCCGCTGTATCTCAACGCCGATGCACCGCTGGCCTGCGCGCTGCACGAAGCGCTGACGCTCAACGTTGCCAGTATGGCGCTGCGCCTGCCGGGCGAAACCGACAGCCGACGTTTTGACGGGCATTTCAGCGCGCAGGGCTTCAGCGAGGAAGATCGGCTGTGGCCGGGCGATGAAGGCAGCTTCAGCGGCTATCAGCTGCTGCTGGAGTACTTCACCTTCCGCGAGAAGTTTATGGCGGTGAACCTACGCGGGCTGGAGCAAGTTACGCTGCCCGCATCGCTGCCGTGGTTTGAGCTCGACGTGGTGCTGGCCGAGCGCTGGGAGCATGATTTCCAGTTCAGCGAAAAGCATCTGCGCCTCAACGCCGTGCCGGTGATTAACCTGTTCGCGATGGAATCTGACCCGTTGATGATCAACGGATTGCAGACCGAATATATGCTGCGCCCGATGCGCGTGCAGGACGGTCACACCGAAATCTACTCGGTGGATTCGGTGGTTTCATCGAAAAATCAGCCGTACGTGCCGTTCAGCAGCTTCCGCCACAAAGGCGGCATGCTGCGCCACGAAGCGCCGGAGCATTACTTCCACACGCGCGTGCGGCGCGGGCCATCCGGGCTGCATGAAACCTGGATGATCCTCGGCGGCGAAGCGTTTGATAATCACACGTTGCCGGAGAACGAAAGCCTGTCGGTGAGCGTCACCGGCACCAACGGCCAGCTGCCGCGCCGCGCGCTGCAGAGCACGTTGCTGGATACCGCCGTCAGCAGCACCGACGTGGCAATGCAGGTGCGTAACCTGTGCGCGCCGACGCTGCCGTGCTATCCGCCCAATCGTGACCGCTTCCACTGGCGCGTGCTGAGCCATCTTGGCTCGAGCTTCCTGTGGATGATGGACAACGCCGAGGTGCTGCGTGGCACGCTGGCGCTGTACGACTGGACGCACAGCGAAATGAACCGCCGTCGTCTGGATGCCATCCTGCATGTCTGCCACAAAGAGACCGAACGCTTTGAGCAGGGCTATCTGCTGCGCGGCGTGCAGATTGAAATCACTCTCGACAGCAGCGGCTTTGCCGGCAGCGGCGATATCTGCCTGTTTGGCGAAATGCTCAGCCGCTTCTTCGCGCTGTACACCGATATCCACCTGTTTAACCGCCTGATTTTAATCCTGCAACCGACCGGAGAGCGCCTCGTATGGGAAGAGAAGCACAATCGCCGCATCTCCGGCTGACGCCCCGGCTGGAGCAGGAGCTGACGCGGCTGAACTTTTACCGCTTCTGTCAGCTGGTTGAACATCAGCATAAAGATAAGCCACCGCTCGGCAGTACCAGCAAGCCGGGAAATGATGCGGTTAGGTTGCTGCCGCATCCCGGTATGGGCTTTCCGGCAGGTGAGCTGAAAGCGGTTGAGTATCATGAAACCGATGCCGCCGCGCCGCCGGTGGTGCGCACCACTTTTTTGGGCTTATACGGCGTGGATTCACCGCTGCCCGGCAGCTATATCGATGACATTGCCCAGCGCGATGAAGGCCATGAAGCGCTGCAGGGCTTTCTCGATATTTTCAACCATCGCATCCTGACGCAGTTTTATCGCATCTGGCGCAAATACTCATATCCGGCAACCTTCGAAGCGGGCGGCGGCGACAGTACATCGCAATCGCTGCTTGGGCTGGTGGGGTTGGGTATTCCCGGCACTGGCAAGCATATCGCCACGCCGGTTTCGCGTTTTCTGGCGCTGCTTGGCGTGATGCGCCAGCCGGGCCGTACCGAAGAGGGCATCCGCGCGCTGGTGCATTTGCTCGCGCCCGGCACTTCAGTCAGCGTGCAGCCGCACTGTCTGCGGCCGGTGCCGGTCAGCACTCCGCTTGAGTGCGAATTTGTGCTGGACGGCAACGTGCCGCTCGGCGATGAAGCGATGGACGCCAATAGCCAGCTGCTGATTGAGCTGCAAACCGCCTGCCCGGACGAAGCTCAGCGCTGGTTGCCGGACGGCCAGCTCTATCAGGATTTTCTGGTGATGCTGCGTGTCTATCTCGGCTGGCGCTATCGCGCGCGCATTCGGCTATGTCTTGAGACAAAGCTGCTGGCGCCGCCGGAACTGGGCGACGCGCCGTTCTGGCTCGGCATGACAGGCGTACTTGGCGCGGACAGCGCAATCGATGATATTCCCCAAACTTTTACCACCGAACTGGGCTGCTATTCAGGCATGAGCCCGGCCAACCCCTGCGAGGAGCAGCGACGTGTCAGTTACCACTTTGATTAAAATTGTGATGTGCAGCGCGCTTGTGTTGCTCAGCGGCTGCGGCTTGCAGCAGAAAGTCAGCGACGGCACCGCGTCAGCATTCGATGCGATTTTCTACAAGCAAATTAAAACTCTGCATCTCGATTTCACTGCGCGCGAAAGCCTGAACAGCGACAGCCGCGAGCACAATCCGCTGTCGCAGCCGGTGGTGGTGCGTGTGTTCCAGCTGCGCGAGCGCAACACCTTTGATGGCGCGGTATATCAACAACTCACAGGCGATGCGACGGACGTACTCAAGTCTGAGTTGTTGGCTGACCGCGACGTGGTGTTGACGCCGGGCGGCGACGTATCGCTGAATATGCCGATGGAAAAAGAGACGCAGTTTGTCGCGGTGGTGGCGCTATTTCAGCAGCCAGATATGACGAAAAACAACTGGCGACTGGTGCTGGAACGCAACGATCTTGATCCCGATAAAGCGCGGGTGATCGAACTCAGCAGCCACAGCCTGCGCCTGATTGAAGCACCAAAATCATGAGTCATTTCAACCATCAACCGTCGCTGTATGAGCTGTTAAAAGGCAGTTTTGCCGGCGGATTAGAGCTGGATCGTGTTAAAGAGCAGGATCAGGTGATCCTATCGGTGCTGGACAACATGCAGCGCATCCTCAATAGCCGCGCCGGATCGCTGTCGCATCTCCCCGATTACGGCCTGCCCGACATGACGCGTATTTTGCAGGGCATGCCCGGCACTGCGCATCAGCTGCTGTATACGCTTTCCGAGGTGCTGCTGAAATACGAGCCGCGCCTGAAACGCATTGAGGTGATTTTGCTCGAGCAAAACATGCCCGGCGAATTGCGCTATGCGATTGACGCCGAATTAAAAGAAATTGGCTTAGTGCGCTTCGGCACCGAATTTATGCCGGAAGGGCGGGTGATGATTCGGCATATGAAACAGCAACACTATTTAGATGTGCGCGCCGCACTTTGATCTTTTTTGGAACACAGCAATGACTTCATCTCAACCTCGTTTTGTCAAAACCGGCGGCGATCCGCGCACGTTCGCCGAATATGCAACGCTGCGTCAGGAAATGCAGAAACTCACGCATCCGGCGCGTCCAGATGTCGATTGGACGCAGGTTTCCTCATTGTGTTTAACGCTGTTCGAGCAAAACGGCGTCGAATTGCAAAGCGCCGTTTGGTACACGCTTTCGCGCGCTAACACGGCTGGAACGGCGGGTATGACGGAAGGGCTGGCGGTGCTGGTGGCGCTGATCACCCGTGAATGGCCGGCATTGTGGCCGCAGCCAGCGCATACACGTATCGAACTGCTGGCCGGGCTGAGCCGTCGTTTACAGCAGTTTTTACGCACGCAAACGTTGAGCGAAGCCGATCTCACCGCATTGAATCAGGCCGCGCGTTTGCTCAGTGAGGCTGGCGATCATCTGCAACGGCTTGAACTTCGTCAGCTTAGCCAGATCGATCCGTTGTTGGATCGCATCCGCAGCGCTGCGTTGATTCTGGAGCGCAGCGAGTCGCCGCAGATCGTAGCTATCGCTGAAGAAAGCGTCGCGCCGCCCGCCACGCTGTTGCCCGCAGCTATTTCATCCAGCGGCTGGGTTTACGTTGCCTCTTCGACATTGCCGCCGCCTGCACCGCCGCGATTTAACTGGCGTGCTTTTTCGGGCGGTGCCGGTTGCGCGCTGTTATTTAGCGCGTTAATTGCGGCTGGATTCTATTTCACTCAGCCGCCGCCTGTACCACCGCAACCTAATCTTGATTTGTCCAAACCGGTGGATGTTGCCGCGCTGCCCGCCGAGAAAATGTTGGGTTGGGATCAAGGCATGCAACAACTCAAGGCGCTGGCGCAGCGGTTGGATGGCGTGGATGAGCGACGCGGTAAGTATGTGACGGTGAGTGAGTTAAAAACCGCGGTGTATAACATGACGCAGGCGTTCAACAGCAGCGTGCCGCTCGAAGAAGAATTGCGCGTTTTGCAACAGCAGGGTGATGCGGCTAGCCAGCTCGAATTGATGCAGGCGGAAACCCACCTCAAGCAGCTGATTGCCCGTTATCAGCAGATTGCGCCCGCTGCGAATCCCGCATTCCCGCCTGCGCCTTAATACGGAAAGAAGAAATTTCGCCACGAAATCGTTTGCTTTGTGTGCGCGGCATCAGACGCCGGTTCGACTATGATAGACTTCGTGGCTTTCCAAAAACCGTAATTGGACGCATGCAATGAAACACACTGTCGATGTGATGATCTCCGAGCAAGAGATCGCAACCCGTATTGCCGAGTTGGGCAAGCAGATTAGCGAGCACTACCGCGACAGCGGCAGCGAAATGGTGTTGGTGGGACTGCTGCGTGGCTCCTTTATGTTCATGGCCGATCTGTGCCGCGCCATCGATGTGCCGCATGAAGTCGATTTCATGACCGCTTCCAGCTACGGCAGCGGCATGTCGAGCACCCGCGATGTGAAAATCCTCAAAGATCTGGATGAAGATATTCGTGGCAAAGATGTGCTGATCGTTGAAGACATCATCGATTCCGGCAATACGCTGAGCAAAGTGCGCGAGATCCTGCGCTTGCGTGAGCCAAAATCCCTGGCGATTTGTACCTTGCTGGATAAGCCAGAGCGCCGCGAAGTGGATGTCACCGTGGAATACGTTGGCTTTACCATTCCAGATGAGTTCGTAGTCGGCTTCGGCATCGATTACGCGCAGCGCTATCGCCATTTGCCGTATATCGGCAAAGTTATCCCAACCGGTGAGTAACCGCACAATCTTCCAAGGCTAATTCCCCCCGCCTACGATACACTGCGCAGCCCGTGAGCTAACGCTTATGGGCATGCTCAACTCTCTGCTAAACTCCATTGATTTCTTAATCTTAATGAACGCGACACGATTCGCGCGCACTATCATTTTTCATCTGGCTTTGATGTCACTACAACAAGGTATGGATTCGCAATGACATATGCACTGGAAATTTCCGGGCTGACCAAGACCTATCCCGGCGGCGTTCAGGCGCTGAAAGGACTCGATCTCAATGTGGAAGCAGGGGATTTTTATGCCTTGCTCGGGCCTAATGGCGCAGGCAAATCCACCACCATCGGCATTATTAGCTCGCTGGTGAATAAATCGGGCGGCAGCGTGCGGGTATTTGGTTACGACCTGCAAAAAGACGTGGTGAACGCCAAACGTCAGCTTGGGCTAGTGCCGCAAGAGTTCAACTTCAATCCGTTTGAAACCGTGATGCAGATTGTGGTGAATCAGGCCGGTTATTACGGCGTGGAACGTGCGGAAGCCAATAAGCGCGCGGAAAAATACCTCAATCAGCTGGATTTGTGGGGCAAACGCAACGAACGTGCGCGCATGCTTTCTGGCGGCATGAAGCGCCGTTTGATGATCGCGCGTGCGCTGATGCACGAACCGAAATTGTTGATTCTCGATGAACCGACCGCTGGCGTCGATATCGAGTTACGTCGTTCGATGTGGACCTTCCTGAAAGATCTCAACATCAAAGGCACCACCATCATTCTGACCACGCACTATCTGGAAGAAGCAGAAATGCTGTGCCGCAATATCGGCATTATTCAGAGCGGCGAGCTGGTGGAAAACACCTCGATGAAAGGCTTGCTGTCTAAGCTGCAATCCGAAACCTTTATCCTCGATCTCGCGCCGCGCAGCCCGTTGCCGCAGCTGGAAGGCTTCCAGTATCGCCTTGTTGATACCTCGACGCTGGAAGTGGAAGTGATGCGTGAGCAAGGGCTGAACAGCGTGTTTAGCCAGCTGAGTGCGCAGGGCGTGCAGGTGTTGAGCATGCGTAACAAAGCAAACCGCCTTGAAGAGCTGTTCGTCAGCCTGACACAGGGAAAAACAGGAGTGAAAGCATGACGCACTTGTATTGGGTGGCGCTCAAGAGCATCTGGAGCAAAGAGATCAACCGTTTTGCCCGCATCTGGATTCAGACGCTGGTGCCGCCGGTGATCACCATGACGCTCTATTTCATCATCTTCGGTAATTTGATTGGTTCGCGCATCGGCGATATGCACGGTTTCAGCTACATGCAGTTCATCGTGCCGGGCTTGATCATGATGGCGGTGATCACCAACGCTTATGCCAACGTGGCATCGTCGTTCTTCAGCGCCAAGTTCCAGCGCAACATTGAAGAACTGCTGGTGGCGCCAGTGCCAACGCACATTATCATTGCCGGTTATGTCGGCGGCGGCGTGGCGCGTGGCGTGTGCGTCGGGATTCTGGTGACGGCGATTTCACTGTTCTTTGTGCCGTTCCATGTGCATTCGTGGTCGATGGTGGCGCTGACGCTGCTGCTGACGGCGATTTTGTTCTCGCTGGCTGGCCTGCTGAATGCGGTGTTTGCGCGCACCTTTGACGATATCAGCCTGATTCCCACCTTCGTGCTGACGCCATTAACCTATCTCGGCGGCGTGTTTTATTCGCTGACGCTGCTGCCGCCGTTCTGGCAAGCGGTGTCGAAGCTGAATCCGGTGGTGTATATGATCAGCGGCTTCCGTTATGGTTTCCTCGGCATTAGCGATGTGCCGTTGGTGTTTACCATGTCGGTGCTGATCGCGTTTATCGTGGTGTTTTATGTGCTGGTGTATTCGCTGATTCAGCGTGGACGTGGGTTGCGTACCTAGTTTTTGCTGCGTGATTTATGAAGGTCACCATGAATGGCGACCCTACGACAGCGGAGTGGTATGTGGGATAGTAGGGTTGCCATTTATGGCAACCAAAACAAAAGGGCGCGGTGTCAAAACCGCGCCCTTTTTGTATCAAGCCACCTGCACCGGTAACGCTTTGGCGAGGCGCTTCATTTCGTTATCGCCTTCGAAATAGGCGACTTTTGGCTGCCAGCTGCGGGCCACTTCATCTTCCACCTGCACGTAAGAGCAGATGATCATGATATCGCCGGCGCAGGCGCAGCGTGCCGCGGCACCGTTGACCGATATGATCTTCGAGCCACGTTCGGCGGCAATCGCGTAGGTCGAAAAACGCTGGCCGTTGGTGACGTTGTAAATGTCGATGGCTTCATATTGCAGAATGCCGGATGCATCAAGGAAATCCTGGTCAATGGCGCAGGAACCTTCGTAGTGCAAATCTGCCTGGGTGACTTTCACGCGGTGCAGTTTGCCCTGTAACACGGTACGAATCATCTTTTACTCCGTAAGATCCACTTGCTGATTATCGATCAGGCGCGCATTGCCCAACCATGCGGCCATCAAAATCACTGCGCGCTGGCTATCGACGGTGAGCGATTGCAGGGTTTCGGCATCGCAAATCGCCAATCCGTCTGGACGAAAACCCTTGTCACGCAGCGCCGCTTCGGCTTGTTCAATAATCTCTTCTACATGACGCTCGCCGTTGCTTAAGCGCTCGGCCATGCTGTTCATCACTTGGCTTAAACCGGCAGCAATATTACGCTCGTCGGCAGTGAGATAGCCGTTGCGCGAACTCAGCGCTAAGCCATCTTTGGCGCGCACCGTCGGTACGCCAACAATTTCAATGTCAAAGCCCATATCCGCCACCATCTTGCGGATGATCGCCAACTGCTGAAAATCTTTCTCGCCAAAGCAGGCGATGTCCGGCTGCACCAGATTAAACAGCTTGCTGACGATGGTGGAGACGCCACGAAAATGGCCTGGACGGCTGGCGCCTTCCAGCAATGATGATAAACCCGGCACTTCGACGAAGGTTTGGCTGTCGAGGCCTTTTGGATAAACATCGGCGGGCGCGGGCGCGAACACCAAATCAACACTGTGGCGATTCAGTTTTTCGCAGTCGTCCTGCAAAGTGCGTGGGTAGCGCGCCAGATCGTCGGGACGATCAAACTGCATCGGGTTAACGAAAATCGAGACCACTACAATATCAGCACGTTCACGCGCTTCATCGACCAAGGTGAGATGGCCGTCATGCAGGTTGCCCATGGTGGGCACCAGCGCGATACGTTTACCCGCCTGACGCAAGCGACGGATTTCACGACGCAGCATCGGCAATGTTTCAATGATCAGCACTGCAAATCTCCTGATTTACTGGAAACTGTGTTCAGCGGCTGGATAGGTGCCCGCTTCAACGTCGGCGATATATTGGCGAATCGCCGCGCGAATGTCGCCGGTTTCCGCGAGGAAATTTTTAGCAAATTTGGGGATGTGTCCACCGGTAATTCCGAAGGCGTCGTGCATCACCAGAATCTGGCCGTCGGTGACATTACCGGCACCAATGCCTATCACCGGTACGCTCAGCGCTTTGGTGACGCGTTCAGCCAGCGCCACCGGCACACACTCCAGCACCAGCAACTGCATGCCTGCCGCTTCCAGTGCCAGCGCATCGGCCAGCAAACGTTCTGCGGCGGCTTCGTCGCGGCCCTGCACTTTGTAGCCGCCAAACACGTTGACCGATTGCGGCGTCAACCCTAAGTGTCCGCACACCGGCACCGCGCGTTCGGCGAGCATACGCACGCTATCTGCCAGCCATGCGCCGCCTTCCAGCTTCACCAGGTTGGCACCGGCGCGCATCAGCTCAGCGGCGTTGGCAAAGGTCTGTTCTGGCGTGGCGTAACTCATGAACGGCAAGTCAGACATCAGCAAGGCATTGGGCGCGCCACGACGTACCGCGGCGGTGTGATAGGCGATATCCGCTACCGTGACCGGCAAGGTGGAATCGTGGCCCTGAACAGTCATACCAAGCGAGTCGCCAATCAGCATCACCTGAATGCCTTCGTTAGCAAACAGGCGGGCAAAACTGAAATCGTAAGCGGTTAAGGTCGCGAATTTGCGGCCGCTGGCTTTCAGTTGGCGTAAATGGGTGAGGGTAGTTGGTTTCATCACGCACTCCAGAGTTTTCTGATGCGCGCAGTGTACTACGGCTTACTCAGACCACAAACGGATTGCGCTGCGATCAAGCTGAGCGAGGATCACCGACAATTCTTGTCCGTTCGGCAGCGTTATTTGCGGTGCGATTTCCAGCAATGGCACCAGCATAAAGGCGCGATTGTGCATGTCGTAATGCGGCACGGTAAGGCGTGGCGTGTTAATCGTTTGGTTGCCAAACAGCATGATGTCGAGGTCCAGCGTGCGCGGTCCCCAACGTTCGGCTTTGCGTACGCGACCATGCTCAAGTTCGATGCGTTGCGTGTGATCGAGCAGCGCTTCCGCTTCCAGAGCAGTTTCCAGTTCGACAACCGCATTGAGGTAATCGGGCTGATCCTGCGGGCCGTACGGCGGTGTGCGATAAAACGACGAGGTGTGTATGCGCGAGGTGTGCGGAATGGCATCGAGCGCGGCCAACGCTGCATCAACCTGATGCAGCGGATCAGCCAAATTACTGCCTAAAGCGAGATAAACGCGGGTCATTGCGGCGGGTTAGTGCGTGGCCCGGTTGGACGGCGACGTGGACGGCGCGGTTTGCGGCGTGGTGCCGGATCGTCGCCCAACGTGGTCATCATGGTTTTCTGCTGCACCGGCGCGGCGGCCTGGAATTCGCCCCACCAATGCGTCAGTTTTTGTAGCTCTGGATTCTTCTCGACATCAGCACGCAGCGCCATTAAATCGTAGGCGGCGCGGAACTTAGGATGCTCCATCAGCTTCCAGGCGCGTTTGCCATGACGACGTGACATGCGCAACTGCAACTGCCAGATATCGCGCACCAGCGTGGTAATACGCTTTGGAATTGCCAGCGCGCGGCAGGCTTCATCCAGCGTTTCGTTCATCGAAAGCGCGAAGGCATCGTAATAGGTCAGGCCGCTTTCTTGCGCGATGCGCTCGGCGGATTCCAACTGCGGATACCAGAACATTGCGGCAAACAGGAAGGCCGGATTAACGCGCATATCGTTTTGAATGCGGCTGTCGGTGTTTTTTAGCACCTGCGCTAGCATACGTTCCATCAGGCTGTCGCTTTCGGCGGTGAAGCCGCGCGTCAGTGTAGGGAACAGCGGCTGGAACAATTGATATTCGCGCATCATCTGATAGGTGCGATAACCGTAACCGGCTTGCAGCAGCTTGAGCGATTCTTCGAACAGGCGCGCAGGCGGAATGTCGTTCAGCAGCGTGGCGAGGCGCGGAATCGGCTCAGCGGTTTCGGCAGCGATACGCATCTCCAGCTTGGCGGCAAAACGCACCACGCGCAGCATACGTACCGGATCTTCGCGATAACGCGTTTCTGGATCGCCAATCAGGCGAATGATGCCTTCCTGCAAATCATGCAGACCACCAACGTAGTCGCGCACGGTGAAATCCGCCACGCTGTAATACAGGCTGTTGATGGTGAGATCGCGGCGTTGAGCATCGTCTTCAATGCTGCCGAAAATATTGTCGCGCAGCAGCATGCCGTTTTGGCCGCGCTGCGAACTGTTGCGATCTTCTTCGCTCTCTTCCTGATGATGGCCGCGGAAAGTGGCGACTTCGATCACTTCCGGTCCGAACATCACATGTGCCAGACGGAAACGACGACCCACCAAACGGCAGTTGCGGAACAGCTTACGCATCTGTTCTGGCGTGGCGTTGGTGGTGATATCAAAGTCTTTCGGCTTGCTGCCGAGCAGCAAATCGCGCACGCCGCCGCCAACCAGGTAAGCTTCGTATCCGGCTTTGTTCAGACGATAGAGCACTTTGAGGGCGTTTTCGCTGATATCTTTGCGTGAGATGTTGTGGCTTTCTCGTGGAATGACGGTCATCTGACTCTCGGTTTCCACCTCTTCAGGCGCCTCCTCATCACGCTTGAGGACTCTCCGGCAAAAATTAGCGACTCGGGTAAAAATGGGACACCTCGACAGTGAGAAAATGGGTGTTAATAAAATCAGCGGCTAATCATAGCCTGTTGAGAACCATTTAGGAATGCCGATGTCGTTTCATCGGGCTTCAGGGCGTTCTGCAACGGAATCAGACGGATATTCCACTGTGCGACAGCCTGTTTCAGCAGGCTTTCCAGCGATTCGTCCTGCCAACCTGGCGAAACCGGTTGGCCAAGGAAGCGCAGCGCTTCCACTATTATCGGCCGCGCATCGCCTTGCGGTAGCGCCGGCGCATGATTTTGCTTCGAAAGTTTGTTGCCGTCGGCATTTACCGCCAGCGGCAGATGCAGATATTCCGGCACCGGCCAATCAAGTTGCTGATACAGCGCAATCTGGCGCACCGTCGGCTCGATTAAATCCGCGCCGCGCACAATTTCCGTCACGCCTTGAAAATGGTCATCGACCACCACCGCCAGGTTATAGGCGAACAGCCCATCGCGGCGATGGATAATAAAGTCTTCCTGTGCCAGCTGCGTATCCGCCTGCAAATAGCCGCGCAGCACATCGTCGAAACCGTTGACCGGCGCGTGTTGGCGCAGGCGCAAGGCGGCATTCTCGGCTGGCAGATGCAAATCGCGGCAATGGCCGTCGTAAAAACCGCCGAGCTGCTGAATGCGGCTGCGCGTGCAGCGGCAAAAGTAGCTTTGGCGATGGCTTTGCAACCAGCTAAGCGCTGCGCGATACGCGTCATGCCGCTGCGATTGCCACAACACGTCGCCATCCCAATGCAATCCGTAATGCTCCAGTTGCTGCAAAATACGCGTAGCGGCACCGGCGACTTCACGCGGCGGATCGATATCTTCAATGCGCACTAACCAGCGTCCCTGTTGCGCACGCGCACTCAGGTAGCTGCCTAACGCAGCGATAAGCGAACCAAAATGGAGATCACCAGAAGGAGAGGGAGCGAAACGCCCAATACAGGAAGATGAAGTACTCATAGGAAGGTGTACCGCACGTCGGGAAAACAGGGATTTTCCCGGCTGTGCGGTGACAGTCTGCTCACGGCCATTAGCCAGCCATCTGCTTCTCGCGGATTTCTGCCAGCGTTTTGCAGTCAATGCAGAGATCGGCAGTCGGACGCGCTTCAAGGCGGCGAATACCAATTTCTACACCGCAGGAATCGCAGTAGCCAAAATCGTCGTCATCCACTTTCTTAAGCGTTTTCTCAATCTTTTTAATGAGTTTGCGCTCACGATCGCGGTTACGCAATTCCAGGCTGAACTCTTCTTCCTGTGCGGCACGGTCGACCGGATCCGGGAAGTTAGCAGCTTCGTCCTGCATGTGCGATACAGTGCGATCTACTTCATCCCGAAGTTGGTTGCGCCAGGCTTCCAGAATCTTACGGAAATGGCCTAGCTGGGCGTCGTTCATATACTCTTCGCCCGGTTTCACCTGATAAGGTTCCACTCCAGCAATGGCGAGGATACTCAGGGACGATGTTTTACGGTTTTGCCCTTCTTGCATGTTGTTTCTCCTGGATAACACGCACTTCCCCTCAGACTTCAGGTTACAGGTGCGTTGGCTGCGTTCCTGCAACTCGAAACGTTTAGGGTTTATCGATTCCCATAAAGGGAAAAAAACAGGCCGCTATAAATAGCAGAAGCAATCAAGGTTGGCAATTATTCCTGACCACAGCTTGACAAGCCTCTTAACATTCGCGTATTCAGCGCACCGCCCAGAACATTCCTATCACACCAAATTGCTATAAATATTACAACGCTACGTTAATCGGATGCGTCAGTAATATCTTTAGCGGTGAANTTGACAAGCCTCTTAACATTCGCGTATTCAGCGCACCGCCCAGAACATTCCTATCACACCAAATTGCTATAAATATTACAACGCTACGTTAATCGGATGCGTCAGTAATATCTTTAGCGGTGAAATCTCAGCCTGGTACGCTAACACCTCTACGCCACAGCGTTGCGCCTGCTCCAGTAGTTCTGCGTATTGCACGTCGATATGGCGTGCCGGGGAGACGTCCTCAATCCCCGAATGCAGAACTGCAAACAACAAAATGGCCCGATGACCTTCTGCCACGATCGTGCTGAGTTCGCGCAGATGTTTCTGGCCTCGAGTCGTCACGGCATCCGGAAAATAACCTTTACCTTGATGTAAAAGGGTGACGGACTTGACTTCAATATAGCAGTTCGATCTGCCATCTGCTTGTAACAGGAAATCAATTCGGCTTTTTTCCGTGCCATATTTTACTTCAGGTTGGCAGCGGCTGTAACCGGACAATTCCGGAATCGCATCAAGGGTTAACGCCTCGCGCACCAGTTGATTGGCGCGCAGCGTATTCACGCAGATCCAATGGCCTTGTTGAGTTTCGGTCAATTCCCAACTGTGTGGATATTTGCGCGTGGCGCTGTCGCTGGTGGAATACCACACCGTATCGCCAGGCGTGGCGCAGCCGGTCATCGCGCCAGTGTTGGCACAATGGATGGTCAGCGTTTCACCTTCTGGCGTTACCACATCGGCTAAAAAGCGTTTATAACGGGCGATCAAGCGGGCGGATTTGAGGGGCGGATCGAACTGCATTTACTCTCCTGAGGATGATAACAGTGGCCAGCGGGCCAGCGCCTGATAGCGGGTGCGGCCACGCGTTACGTTCGAGGCGAACAGCGCAAAGTGTTGGATGTCAGCGCGCCAATGGAAACCGCGCGGTGGCAGCGCAACCTGTGGTGCGGCGTGACGTAACAGCGTGACATGCGGGTGAAACGGCTGCGCGCTCTGCGCACATCCGTGACGTGCCGCTTGCGCGCGCAACAAACTTGCCAGCTGCAGCAAACCGCGTGGCGCACGCTGGCAACCGAGCCACACCACGCCGGGACGCGGCCAGTGTCCGGCATCATCCAAATCCAGCGCAAAACCGGGCTGGACGATGCGTGACGCAAGCAGTTGCAGCTTGTGCGAGGTTTCATCGCTGACGTCGCCGAGAAACGCCAACGTCAGATGCAAATTGGCCGCTGCCACCGGTTTACCGGCTTCAGCGCTGAAGTTATCGGCGCGCCACTGTACCAACTGTTGCTGGAGAGGATCGGGCAGTTCAAGAGCAAAAAACAGACGTTGCGTTGCCAAATTGTCCTCCAGTAAATCGGTTGGGAAGTAGTGATACAATGCGCGCCATCTTAGCACAGGGCGATGGGAGTTGAGTTTGAGTGAATTACCGGTAAGCGAGGTGCTGCCTGAATTGCTGGCCGCGCTAGCTCAGTCGCCACAGGTGTTGCTGGCGGCGCCCACCGGCGCAGGTAAATCCACCTGGCTGCCATTGCAACTGCTGCAACACGCTCAATTGTCTGGCCGCATAATCATGCTGGAGCCGCGCCGTTTAGCGGCACGCAATGTGGCGCAGCGACTGGCGGAACAGCTAGGCGAGCAGCCGGGCGACACCGTTGGATATCGCATGCGCGGTGAAAACTGTTGCGGTGCCCATACGCGGCTGGAAGTGGTGACTGAAGGCATTCTAACGCGCATGTTGCAGCGCGATCCGATGCTGGAAGGCGTATCGCTGGTGATCCTCGATGAATTTCACGAACGCAGCTTGCAGGCCGATCTGGCGCTGGCGCTATTGCTCGATGTACAGCAAGGGCTGCGCGATGACCTGAAAATTCTGCTGATGTCGGCCACGCTGGATAACCAACGCTTGCAGCAATTATTGCCGCATGCGCCGTTGATTGTTTCTGCTGGACGCAGCTTCCCGGTAACGCGGCGTTATGCTTCGCTCAACAGCCAGCAACGCTTCGAGGAAGCGGTGGCGCGTGAAGTGGCGCAGTTGCTGCGCGATGAGTCAGGTTCGCTGTTGCTGTTCTTGCCGGGCGTCGCCGAGATCGAACGGGTGAAACGCGAGTTGGAAGCGCGCGTCAGTGAAGACGTTGATCTCTCTCCTTTATATGGTGCGTTATCGTTGGATGCGCAGCGACGCGCGATTTTGCCGTCGCCCGCGGGTCGCCGCAAAGTGGTGCTGGCGACCAATATCGCTGAAACCAGTTTGACCATCGAAGGCATTCGTTTGGTGGTGGATAGCGCATTGGAACGCTCGGCGCAGTTTGACCTGCGCAGCGGCGTGACGCGATTGCAAACCCAGCGCATCAGCCAGGCGTCGATGACGCAGCGCGCCGGGCGAGCCGGTCGTCTGGAAGCGGGCATTTGCCTGCATTTGCTGCCGCAGGAGCAAGCGCTACGTGCAGCGGCGCAGAGCGAACCCGAAATCCTCAATAGTGATTTAACCTCGCTCCAGATCGATTTGCTGCAATGGGGTTGCCAGGATGCGGCGCAGCTGATGTGGCTTGATGCACCGCCGCCGCGCAATCTGCGCGCGGCTTGTCAGCAACTCACCCAGCTAGGCGCGCTGGACAATCACACCCTTAATGCGCGTGGGCGCAAAATGGCGGCGCTGGGCAGCGATCCGCGTTTGAGCGCCATTTTGGTGGCAGCTGAACAAGATAACGATGCCATCGCCAGCGCGGCATTGTTGGTGGCGATTCTCGAAGATCCGCCGCGTAGCGGTAGCGTTGATCTGCGCGATGCGCTCAATTATCCGCAAGCGCATTGGCAGCGCCGCGCGCGTCAGTGGCAAAAGCGCCTGAATGCCAGCGGCGGTAAGGTGAATGCCGATCTGTTCCCGCAACTGCTGATTGCCGGTTTTGCCGATCGTCTGGCGCAGCGTCGCGGTGACAGTGCGCGTTATCAGCTGGCGAACGGCATTGGCGCGATGCTCAATGAACAGGACGGTTTAAGTCGTTATGAATGGCTGATTGCGCCGACCTTGCTGCAAGGTGCCAGCGTCGCCGATGCGCGCATGTTGCTGGCGCTGCCAGTGGATATCGACGCGCTGCGTCAGCAGTGTCCGAATTTGGTCGAGCAGCGCACCGATGTCGAATGGGATGAAGAGAAGGGCACGTTGCGTGCCTGGAAGCGTGAACTCATTGGTGCGCTGGTCCTAAAAGCACAGCCACAGGCGCGTCCGGAAGCGGACATCTTGCATCCGGCGATGTTGCGCTGGATCCGCGAAAAAGGTTTGTCGGTATTGGGCTGGAAAGAGGATGCGCAACAGTTGCGCCTGCGTTTGCACTGCGCCGCTCAGTGGCTGCCGGAAGAGGCGTGGCCGCAGCTCGACGATGACAGTCTGCTGGATACGCTGGAAAGCTGGTTGCTACCGGAGATGGGCACGGTGCGCGATCTCAAGGGATTACAGAACATCAATTTGGTCAGCGCATTATTACATTTGCTGACATGGTCACAACGTCAGCGGCTGGATAGTGTGCTGCCAACTCATTACACTGTGCCGACCGGAAGCCGCCTGCCGATTCGCTATGATGCTGAAAAGCCACCCGCGCTGGCAGTGCGTATTCAGGAGATGTTTGGCGAAGCGCAGAATCCGGCGGTGGCAGAAGGCCGCGTGCCGCTGGTGTTGGAACTGCTTTCTCCCGCGCATCGCCCGTTGCAGATCACCCGCGATCTCGCGGCGTTCTGGCGCGGTGCTTATCCGGACGTGCAGAAAGAGATGAAAGGACGTTATCCCAAACATCCGTGGCCGGACGATCCGGCAAACGCCTTACCCACAAGGCGGACCAAGAAATTTTCATCGTGACCGCTGGATCGAATTCAGAGGGTTCTGCCATGCGCAGCACGAGAAAGCAGTTAGAGTAACGGCCGCCGCCGTAGCAATGCCTGGAGAATAAAAGCATGTCTGGGAACGATCGCGAACCTATTGGGCGCAAAGGAAAAGCGCCAAAGCCGCCGCGCAGCACTGCGAGTCGGGGTCGCCGCAGGGAACTTGATGATGATATCGATCAGGACGATTTTGACGAAGATGAGGAGAGTGGACCGGTGCCACCAAAAGGTAAAGGTAAAGGAAAGCGTTCGCCACGTGGCAAACGTCGCTGGTTAGGCTGGTTGATCAAACTCTTCCTGATTTTTGTGGTTGTGATGGCCGCCTGGGGCGTTTATCTCGACTCGGAAATCCGCAGCCGTATCGACGGAAAAGTGTGGCAATTGCCTGCTGCCGTGTATGGCCGCATGGTGAGCCTCGAACCGGGCATGTCGTACGACAAGAAAGAGATGATTGCGCTACTGGAAGGCACGCAGTATCGCGAAGTGTCGCGCATCACCCGTCCGGGCGAGTTCAGCGTGAAAGGCAACACCATTGATCTGTTGCGTCGTCCGTTTGATTTCCCGGACAGTAAAGAAGGACAGATCAACGCGCGTCTGACGTTTAGCAACAACGAGTTGAGCGAGATTAAAAACCTCGATACCGGCCGCGATTTTGGCTTCTTCCGCCTCGATCCGCGTCTGATCACCATGTTGCAGTCGCCGAACGGTGAACAGCGCCTGTTCGTGCCACGTGCCGGTTTCCCGGATCTGCTGGTCAGCACCTTGATCGCCACCGAAGATCGTCACTTCTACGAGCACGACGGCATTAGCCCGTACTCGATTGGTCGTGCGTTCCTCGCCAACATCACCGCCGGTAAAGCGGTGCAGGGCGGCAGTACCTTGACGCAGCAGCTGGTGAAAAACCTGTTCCTCACCAACGAGCGTTCGCTGTGGCGTAAAGCGCGTGAAGCCTATATGGCGGTGATCATGGATGCGCGTTACAGCAAAGATCGCATCCTGGAGCTGTATCTCAACGAAGTCTATCTCGGCCAAACCGGTAACGATCAGATCCGCGGCTTCCCACTGGCGAGTCTGTATTACTTCGGTCGTCCGGTGGATGAGCTGAGCCTTGATCAGCAAGCGATGCTGGTCGGCATGGTGAAAGGTGCGTCGCTGTACAATCCGTGGCGTAACCCGAAACTGGCGCTGGAGCGTCGTAATCTGGTGCTGCGTCTGTTGCAGCAGCAGAACGTCATCGACCAGGAACTGTATGACATGCTGTCGGCGCGTCCACTCGGCGTGCAGCCGAAAGGTGGCGTGATCACGCCGCAGCCCGCGTTTATGCAGATGGTGCGTAACGAGCTGCAAGCCAAGCTGGGCGACAAAATGAAAGATCTCTCTGGCGTGAAAATCTTCACCACGCTGGATGCGATCTCACAGGATGCCGCCGAGAAAGCGGTGGTGGAAGGCATTCCAACCCTGAAGAAACAGCGTGGCCTGAAAGATCTGGAAACCGCGATGGTGGTGGTCGATCGCTTCAGCGGTGAAGTGCGCGCCATGGTCGGCGGTGCCGATCCGCAGTTCGCCGGTTACAACCGTGCGTTGCAGGCGCGTCGTTCGATTGGATCGCTGGCGAAACCGGCGACCTATCTGACCGCGTTGAGCCAGCCGAACAGCTATCGTCTCAACAGTTGGATTGCAGATGAACCGATCGCGCTCAAACAGCCGAACGGCACAGTTTGGAAGCCAATGAATGACGATCGTCGTTTCAGCGGCAAAGTGATGCTGGTGGATGCGTTGACCAATTCAATGAACGTGCCAACGGTTAACCTGGGTATGACATTGGGACTGGATTCGGTGGTCGATACCTGGACCAAACTGGGCGTGCCGAAAGATCAGCTGCATCCCGTGCCAGCGATGTTGTTGGGTGCGTTGAACCTAACGCCAATCGAAGTGGCGCAGGCGTTCCAGTCGATTGCCAGCGGCGGTAACCGCGCTGAGTTGTCGGCGGTGCGTTCGGTGATCGCGGAAGATGGCACGGTGCTGTATCAGAGCTATCCGCAGGCGCAGCGTGTTGAACCGGCGCAGGCCGCGTATCTGACGCTCTACACTATGCAGCAAGTGGCCGATCACGGCACCGCGCGTGCCTTAGGTGCGCGTTACCCGAATGCGCATCTGGCAGGTAAAACCGGTACCACCAACGACCTGATCGATAGCTGGTTTGCTGGCGTGGATGGCAAAGAAGTGGCGATTACCTGGGTTGGCCGCGATAACAACCAGACCTCGAAACTGTACGGTGCCAGTGGTGCGATGCAGCTATATCGTCGCTACCTCGACAATCAGGCACCAATGCCGCTGGTGCTGACGCCGCCGGAAGATATCACGCAGATGAACGTCGATTCTGCGGGTAACTTCATTTGCGGTAGCGGCAGCAGCACCTGGCGTTCGCTGCCGGTGTGGTCGTTGGATCCCAATGCGCTGTGCCAACAGCAGCAACAGCAGGTTCAGCAACAACAGCAGCAGTTGCAGCAACAACAAGAGCAGCAACAGCAACAACAACAGCAGCAACCGCAGAATGAGCAAAAAGACTCAGACGGCGTAGCAGGCTGGATTAAAGATATGTTCGGCAGCAAGTAATAAGTTGTTGAACCTCTTAAGGGCGCTGCGGCGCCCTTTTTTACGCCTGAAACTTTATTAATCGCGATCATAGATTTGCACGATCTGGCGGCAAACGCCGCGCTCGCGGGCATTACAAGTTGCGATTAAGGCGCGCTTTCGCCTAAAATCCGTGCGTCATAATAATCATTCTCGTTTGTATTCACCTGCATCGACATTTTTCGAGAGATCCCACTTTATGAATACACGAAACAATCCTTGTTCTTTGCGCGCGATTTCCACCCGACGCCCGTTAGCTTTATTGATTGCCCTGAGCATGGGCACCCTCAGCGCACAAGCGTTGGCCGAAGAGACTGTTGTGGTGAGTGCGGATGCCAATAGCACCGCGCCACAAGAAAGCGCGTGGGGCCCGTCGCCGACTATCGCCGCGAAGCACAGCGCCACCGGTACCAAAACCGACACGCCGATCGAAAAGAATCCGCAATCGGTTTCTGTGGTGACGCGTCAGGAGATGGACATTCGTCAGCCTAATTCAGTGAAAGAAGCGTTGGGATACACGCCAGGCGTCATGAGTGGCACGCGCGGTTCATCCAATACTTACGATCAAGTGATCATCCGTGGTTTCTCTTCAAGCGGCCAAAACCAGAACAACTATCTCGACGGCTTGAAGATGCAGGGCAATTTCTACAATGATGCCGTGATCGATCCTTACATGCTGGAACGCGTCGAAGTGTTGCGCGGACCTACGTCGGTGTTGTACGGGAAAAGCAATCCCGGCGGTATCGTTACCATGGTCAGCAAGCGCCCAACCACGGAAACCTTGCGCGAAGTGCAGTTCAAAATGGGCACTGACAATCTGATGCAAACCGGCTTCGATTTCAGTGATGCGCTGGACGATGACGGTGAGTTTTCATATCGTTTAACCGGCATGGCGCGTTCCAATAACGATCAGCAGGACAATGCCAAGCAGAAGCGCTACGCCATCGCACCGTCATTTACCTGGCGTCCAAACGATCGCACCAGCTTTACCTTCCTCTCTTATCTGCAAAATGAGCCGGAAACCGGTTATTACGGTTGGTTGCCGATGGAAGGCACGGTAAAACCGCTGCCAAACGGCAGTCGTTTACCGAATAACTTCAACGAAGGGGCTAATAACAACAGCTATTCGCGCTATGAGCGTATGGTCGGTTACGCCTTTGAACATAGCTTTGATGACACTTTCACCGTGCGTCAGAACCTGCGTTTCACCGAAATGAAAACCGCGCAGAAAACGGTTTATGGTCAGGGGATTTGTACCGCAGCCAGTTGCCCAACGGTTCCAGTAGGCGAACTCGACCATACCTTGCAACGCAATACCGTGGTGGATAATGAGCGTCTGCAAAACTTCACCGTGGATACGCAGTTAGAAAGCAAATTTGCTACCAGCGATGTTCAACATACTTTGCTGACTGGCGTAGATTTCCAGCGTATGCGTAATGACATCAATGCTGCGTTTGGTTCGGCCACACCAATGGATCTCTATAATCCGCAGCATGATGACTTTGATTTTGGTTCAGCGACGCCTTATCAGCTGAATGAGATGAAGCAAACCGGTCTGTATGTTCAGGATCAGGCCGAGTGGAATAAATGGTTGCTGACTATCGGTGGACGTTACGACTGGCTGCAACAAAACAGCGTAGTTCGCAGCGACAACGGTAGCGTTTCACGTAATGATAGCCAATTTACCTGGCGCGGCGGCATCAACTATCTGTTTGATAACGGTATTACGCCGTATTTCAGCTACAGCCAATCATTTGAGCCAAATGACTTTGATCTGTTCGGCACGCCGCGTCAAAGCTTTGCACCGTCGAAAGGTGAGCAGTACGAAGTTGGCGTCAAATACGTTCCAAAAGATCGCCCAATCGTCCTGACGGCTGCGCTGTATAACCTGACCAAAACCAACAACCTGTCCTCCGATCCTAACAATGGACTGAAACAGGTTCCATCAGGTGAAATTCGTGCGCGCGGTGCGGAACTGGAAGCCAAAGCGGCGCTTAATGCCAACATCAACATGATCGCTTCGTACACTTACACCGACGCGGAATACACCAAAGATTTCACCCTGAAAGGCAACACGCCGGTTCAGGTGCCGAAACAGATGGCTTCATTGTGGGGTGATTACACCTTCAATGAAGGGGCATTGAGTGGCTTTAGCGCCGGTGTCGGTGGCCGTTACATTGGTTCAAGCTATGGCGATCCTGCCAACACCTTTAAAGTCGGCAGCGCTGCGGTGATGGATGCGATGGTGAAATACGATCTGGGCCGCGTTGGGCTGTACGGTTCGAGCATCGCGTTGAATGTGAATAACCTGCTTGACCGTGAATACGTTGCCAGCTGCTTCCAGACTTACGGTTGCTTCTGGGGCGCGGGTCGCCAAGTTGTCGCTACCGCGACGTTCCGCTTCTGATACTGATAAAAAGGGCGCTCCGGCGCCTATTAACCAGGGATTATCATGCAGCATCCGCACCACGCAGAAACCACCTTCAGGCTGGATAACGTCAGTTTTCGTGTGCCAGGCCGCACGTTGCTGCATCCGCTGTCGCTCACCTTCGCGCCGGGAAAAGTCACGGCGCTGATCGGTCACAACGGTTCCGGCAAATCCACACTGCTGAAAATGCTTGGCCGTCATCACGTGGCGAGTGAAGGTCGCGTGCTGCTGAATGACGATGCGCTGGAAAGTTGGGGCAGCAAAGATTTTGCCCGTCAGGTCGCGTATCTGCCGCAGCAATTACCGGCGGCGGAAGGCATGACGGTGCGCGAGCTGGTGGCGATTGGTCGTTATCCGTGGCATGGCGCGTTGGGACGTTACGGTCAGGAAGATCGCGACCGCGTTGATGAGGCGATTACGTTGGTGGGATTGAAACCCTTTGCTCATCGTCTGGTTGATAGCTTGTCCGGCGGCGAACGTCAGCGCGCGTGGTTAGCGATGCTGGTGGCGCAAAACAGCCGCTGCTTGCTGCTGGATGAACCGACGTCGGCGCTGGATATCGCGCATCAGGTTGATGTGCTGGCGCTGATTCAACGTTTGAGCCGTGAGCGCGGGTTAACGGTGATTGCGGTGCTGCACGATCTCAATATGGCGGCGCGTTATTGCGATTGCCTGGTGGCGTTACGCGGCGGTGAAGTGATTGCCGAAGGCGGCCCGGATGAGATCATGCAGGCCGAGGTGCTGGGCAATATTTACGGTATTCCAATGGGGATATTGCCGCATCCGCAGGGCGGCGCGCCCGTCAGTTTTGTCTATTGAGGCCGCATGCTTAACCTCTCTCGTCGCCGATTAATTACGGCGCTGGCGCTGTCGCCATTGATGAGCGCTTTTCCATTGCGCGCCGGCTTGCCCGATACCCAGCGTATTCTGGCGCTGGAATGGTTGCCGGTTGAGTTACTGATGGCGCTGGGCGTCACGCCGCTTGGCGTCGCCGATATGCACAACTACAACGTGTGGGTCGGCGAACCCAAACTGCCCGCCAACATTATCGATCTGGGCTTGCGCACCGAACCCAATCTGGAGCTGATGGCGCAGCTCGAACCTTCATTGATTCTGCA
This sequence comes from Pantoea sp. CFCC18179, assembly GCF_059412405.1. Classification (NCBI taxonomy): domain Bacteria; kingdom Pseudomonadati; phylum Pseudomonadota; class Gammaproteobacteria; order Enterobacterales; family Erwiniaceae; genus Pantoea; species Pantoea sp. CFCC18179. The sequence continues at coordinate 164,993 of NZ_JBNBPM010000009.1, forward strand.
CTCCAACGGTTACGGACCGTCGCTGGAAAAACTGCACCGTATCGCGCCAACCATGGGATTTGATCTCAACAGCGGCGACGGTAAACCACTCAGCACCGCGCGTAAATCATTGCGGGCGTTGGGGGCGCGCATTGGACGCGAAGCGCAGGCCGAGCAGCATTTGCAGTTCGTTGATCAGCAGTTGGCGGCGGCACGTGAACGCCTGCAATCGTGGGCCGATCGCCCGATATTGCTGATGTCGCTGATGGATAGTCGCCATGCGATTACCTTCGGTAAAAACAGTTTATTCCTTGAAGTGATGGAGATCCTTGGGCTGAGGAATGCCTGGCAAGGCGAAACCAACTTCTGGGGCAGCGCGGTGGTGGGATTGGAGCGTTTGGCAAACGTTGGCGATGTGCAGGTGATCTGCTTCGATCACGATAATGATCGCGATATGCAACGTGTGATGAAAAGCGCGCTGTGGCAGGCGCTGCCCTTTGTGCGCGCGCAACGTTTTCAACGCGTGCCGGCGGCGTGGTATTACGGCGCCACTTATTCGGCACTGAAATTTGTCCGCGTGCTGGAACACGCGCTGGAGTCGCACTGATGCGCCAACGTCTTTTTCCCGTCGCGCTGCTGAGTGCGATCTGCCTGTTGGCGTTGACGCTGACGTTCATCAACCTGCGCCAGGCGTTGCCGGTTGAACAGTGGTCGCAGGCGTTCTTTGCGCCCGATATCAACAATATTCAGCAAGTGGTGTTTCACCATAGCTTGCTGTCGCGCTTAGCGCTGTCATTGCTGGTCGGTGCTGGGCTGGGTCTGGCCGGATTGCTGTTCCAGCAAGTGCTGCGCAATCCGCTGGCGGAACCGACTACGCTGGGCGTGTCGTCGGGCGCGCAGCTCGGTATCACCGTGGCGACGCTGTGGCATTTACCTGGCGGCGAGTTCACGCAGCAATTTGCCGCAATGGGCGGCGCGGTGATCGTCGGCGCGCTGGTGTTTGGCGTGGCTTGGGGCAAACGTCTGTCGCCAGTAACGCTGATCCTTGCTGGCTTGGTGTTAAGCCTGTACGCCGGTTCGGTGAATCAAATCTTTGCCATCTTCAACCACGATCAGTTGCAGAACATGTTCCTGTGGAGCACTGGCGCACTCAACCAGCTTGACGGGCATAACGTGGCGCAGTTGTGGCCGCGTCTGCTGCTGGCGTTGGTGTTGACGCTGGCGTTACTGCGCCCCTTAACGCTGATGGGATTGGACGATGGTGTAGCGAAAAATCTCGGGCTGGCGCTGTCGGTTGCGCGCATCGCCACGTTAGCGCTGGCGATTTTGCTCAGTGCGCAGTTGGTGAATGTGGCAGGCATCATTGGCTTTATCGGCCTGTTTGCGCCGCTGCTGGCGAAACTGCTGGGCGGACGCCGTCTGATCAGCCGCATGCTGTTAGCACCGTTAATTGGTGCGCTGCTGCTGTGGTTGGCTGATCAATGCGTGTTGTGGCTCACCAGCCACTGGCGCGAAGTGTCAACCGGCACCGCAACGGCGTTGATCGGCGTGCCAATTCTGCTGTGGCTGTTGCCGCGTCTGCGTACCGGATCGGTGCCGCCAGTGCTCAATCAAGGCGATAAAGTGCCTGCCGAACGGCAGAAGGTGCTGCGCTGGTGTTTGCTTGGATTGCTGCTGCTGGCGCTGTTGAGTTGGGTCGGGATTACCTTTGGCCGCGATGCCACCGGTTTTAGCTGGGTGGGCGGCGAGATGCTGCACCAACTGTTGCCATGGCGAGCGCCGCGCGTGCTGGCGGCGTTGATCGTCGGCATGATGCTGGGCGTGGCGGGCGCGCTGATTCAACGTCTCACCGGCAATCCGATGGCCAGCCCGGAAGTGTTGGGCATCAGTTCCGGTGCGGCGTGCGGCGTGGTGGTAATGATGTTCTTCGTACCTGGCAACGCAGTGGCGTGGTTGCTGCCCGCCGGTGCATTGGGCGCGGCGTTAACGCTGTTGATCATTATGCTGGTCGCCAGTCGTGGCGGCTTTTCGCCAGAGCGTATGCTGCTGGCGGGGATGGCGCTCAATAGCGCCTTTGTTACCTTATTGATGGTGCTGCTGGCCAGCGGCGATCCGCGTATGGGCGGCTTGCTGAGCTGGATTTCTGGTTCCACCTACAACATCAATATGCAGCAAGCGCTGCAAAGCGCGCTGGTTGGCGTGGTGCTGATTGCCTTAGCGCCGCTGGCGAGCCGTTGGTTAACGCTGTTGCCGCTTGGCAGCGCCACCGCACGTTCGGCGGGGATGTCGTTGACGGCTTCACGGTTAAGTTTGCTGCTGCTGGCGGCGGCATTGACCGCGACGGCAACCTTGACCATCGGACCATTGAGTTTTGTCGGTTTGATGGCGCCACATATCGTGCGCATGCTGGGCTTCCGTCGCGCGTTACCGCAACTGCTGATGTCAGGATTGTTAGGCGGCGGCTTGATGATTTTCGCCGATTGGTGCGGCAGGATGCTGGCGTTCCCGGATCAGATTCCGGCCGGTTTAATGGCGACCTTCTTTGGTGCGCCGTACTTTATCTGGTTGTTGCGTCGCGCATAGCAGAAGGGCGCCAATCGGCGCCCTTATTACGTTATAGCTTCGCGAAGCTGCGGCGTGCCGCATCAATGGTGCGTTGGATATCTTCTTTGCTATGCGCCAGCGACATGAAGCCCGCTTCGAACGCGGATGGCGCCAGATACACGCCTTCTTCCAGCATCAAATGGAAGAAACGCTTAAAGCGTTCAACATCGCACTGAGTCACATCCGCGTAGCAAGTCACGCTTTCCGCATCCGTGAAGAAAATCCCGAACATGCCGCCAACGTGGTTGATCACCAGCGGGATGTTTTCCGCTTTAGCCGCGGCCAGCAAACCTTCTGACAGTTGCGTGGTCAGATCGGTCAGCGTGCTGTGGGTGCCCGGCTGCGCAATCTGCGACAGACAAGCAAAGCCCGCCGCCATCGCAATTGGGTTGCCAGACAGCGTGCCCGCCTGGTAAACCGGGCCGGTAGGTGCCAGCGCATCCATCACATCGCGACGACCACCAAATGCGCCTACGGGCATGCCTCCGCCGATGATTTTTCCGAGGCAGGTCAGATCTGGCGTCACATCGTAATAAGCCTGAGCGCCGCCCAGTGCCACACGGAAACCGGTCATCACTTCGTCGATGATCAGCAATGCGCCGAACTCGTCGCACAATGCGCGCAGGCCCGGCAGGAAATCAGGCTGTGGCGGAATGCAGTTCATGTTGCCCGCGACCGGCTCAACGATGATGCAGGCGATATCGGCGGGATATTGCTCGAACGCCTCGCGCACGCTGGCTAAATCGTTATAGGTGCAGGTCAGCGTGTGTTTGGCGAAATCCGCCGGTACGCCCGGAGAATTAGGTTGGCCGAGCGTCAATGCACCGGAACCGGCTTTCACCAACAGGCAATCGGCGTGGCCGTGATAGCAGCCTTCGAATTTGATGATTTTGTCGCGATGGGTGAAGCCGCGCGCCAGACGAATGGCGCTCATGGTGGCTTCGGTGCCGGAGTTAACCATGCGCACCATATCCATGCTTGGCACCAGTTCGCACACCAACTCAGCCATTTTCACTTCCATTTCAGTCGGCGCACCAAAGCTCAAGCCACGTGAGGCCGCTTCAATCACCGCATTACGGATGTTGGCGTTGTTGTGACCCAACACCATCGGGCCCCACGAACCGACATAATCGATGTAACCTTTGCCATCGGCATCATACAAATAGGCGCCGTCAGCGCGTTCGATGAACAGCGGCACGCCGCCTACACCGGTAAAAGCACGTACCGGAGAGTTCACACCGCCGGGGATCAGGCGTTGCGCTGCGGCATACAGGCTTTCTGACTTACTCATTATTCTGCTCCTGCTGTTCGGAAAAAATTGGCGCCATTCTACGGGAAGAACGGCCTGCGGTGAAAGGCGCGTAGGCACGAAAGCCTCAAGCATGGCTATACTTTAGCGCAAGGCAGGCGGCACACAGTGTCAAGCACGGCACTTGATTGCACTGGACGGCTGGCAGATAATAGCGAAATTAAGGTCGTTTTCTGACCTCGACGTTTACCCGGAGTAAAAGATGAGTGACGACTTAGCAGCACTGCCTTTGCAATTCACTGATGCAGCAGCTAAAAAAGTGAAAAACCTGATTGCTGATGAAGAAAATCCAGAACTGAAATTGCGCGTCTATATCACCGGCGGCGGTTGCAGCGGTTTCCAGTACGGCTTCACGTTTGACGATCAAATGAATGACGGCGACATGACCATCGAGAAACAAGGCGTGGCGCTGGTGGTCGATCCTATGAGTCTGCAATATCTGGTGGGCGGTTCGGTGGATTACACCGAAGGTCTGGAAGGTTCACGTTTTATCGTGACTAACCCGAACGCCAAAACCACCTGCGGTTGCGGCTCTTCCTTCAGCATCTAATGCTGCTTCTGGCTGCCGTCCTGGTAGCCAGATTCTTACCATTCAACAGTGACTAAACGCGCGGATTCGCGGCGTTGAGCATCGCGTTTTAATACCCGTTCAGTGATACGTGGCTGTGCGCTAAAGTGGCGGCCACAATCAACGGTTGGCAGCGTTTTTTCACTCTGGCGTGAAATATCGCAACGTGAAAAGATCGTCAGCGTGACGGCGATAGAACCGGTTGATGTCGCCGCACTCAGTGGTGCAGCGATTACGAGTCCTATGGCCAGCAGCAGAGCTCTGGTCATGAATAGTTCCTGGTGAAGACAAAATTGCGCTAGGCGCTAAAAAGGGCACAGAGCATACGTGGCGGCTGTGCCTTGTATTATGATTTACGACAAATTTTGCCGAATCTTTAATCTTTATTGGTGCTTTTTTTCGTCGGATGTAAATCGGCGCACAGTTGTTTCGCTGCCAATAACATGCGCGGGCCGGGACGACTGAGCCAATCATCATTGATGGCGATCACCGGCACATTAAGCTGTGGCTGCCAGAATTTGGCGATACTGGCAGCGTGCGCGGCGTCTCCGCCAATCACAATCGCTTGCGGATGGCGCATTAACACCTGCTCGCGGCTCACCTGCGGCCAACTGACGCTGCTATCGGAAAAAATATTCCTGCCGCCGCACAGTTCAATGACCTGATTTTGAAGCGTATTACGTGACGCGGTAAACAGCGGTTGCTGGCCGAACTGCAAGAACAACGCGATGGGCGTTTGCTGCTGATACTGCTGACGCAACGCCGCTTCCTGCTGGCGCAGCGCTTGCGCGGCATCTATCGCCTGCTGCGGTTGCGGGCTCCACTGTTTTAATCCGGCAAGCGCATCAATCATTTGATCGATAGTCTGCGGATCGATCCACTCAACCTTAATGCCAAAACGTTGCAGTTGTTCGATTTGCCGCTGCGGATTGCCGCCACGCCACGCCAGCACCACATCCGGCTTGAGTTGCAAGATGCGCTCCACCTTAATTCCTTGCCAGTTGGCGACTTGCTCCAACACTTTAGCCTGCGGCGGATAGTCAGAATAGGCGCTAACCGCAATCGGCGTGATGCCAGCGGCAAACGCCAGTTCAGTCAGGTGCGGGGAAAGGGTGATGACGCGCGGTGCGGCGGCAAACAGGCTATTGCACAGTAGCAATAGCCCAAGCAGAACATACTTAGCCACGCGCCAGCTGTACCAGCAGGTTTTCCACCATCAATGACGATTGTTTCGCGGCAACGCTGAGGAATTCGTCAAAGCTGAGGTGAGATTCCTGATCGGCGACATCAGAAATGGCGCGTACCACCACAAATGGCACCTTGAACTGATGGCAAACGTGACCAATCGCCGTGGCTTCCATTTCAACCGCAATCGCCTGCGGGAAGGTGCTGCGGATGCGCGCCAGCGGTGCAGCGCCATTAATGAACGCATCGCCGCTAACTACCAAGCCGCGTACGGCATTGAGGTCGAGCTGTTTGATCACCTGTTCGGCGGCGGCAATCAGCTTGTCATCAGCGGTGAACGCCGCTGGGCAACCGGCCATTTGGCCTGGCTCATAACCAAAAGCGGTGACATCGGCATCGTGATAGCGCACTTCGTCAGATACCACGATATCGCCGACTTTCAGCGTAGGCGCTAATCCGCCAGCAGAACCGGTGTTAACCACCACGTCCGGCTTGCACAGCTCCAGCAACAAAGTGGTGCCGAGTGCGGCGGCGGTTTTACCAATGCCTGATTTCAGCAGCGCCACGTCAACACCGTTGATTGCGCCAGTGTAAATTTCGCAGCCCGCCAGCGTGAGTGTCTGGCGGTTTTCAATCTTGTCTCGCAGCAGAGTAACTTCCTGCTCCATCGCGCCAATAATGCCTACTTTCATAAGAATCTCGCTAATTTAATGGATGTCACGCGTAAAAGTGAGGCATAGTCTACCATGGCTGATTGAGGATGAATTCACGAAAAAATAAGGGGTAATTATGGCGACGATCAATTTCAGGAAGAAGATCAGTTTTACCCGCCCTTATACCAGCCGCAAAGATCCCGAAGGCGAATACTTTATTACCCGCCATTTTGAAAGCGACCGTGGACGTATTATTAATTCCGCCGCGATTCGCCGTCTGCAACAAAAAACTCAGGTCTTCCCATTAGAACGTAATGCCGCCGTGCGCTCACGTCTGACGCATTCGCTCGAAGTGCAGCAAACCGGCCGTTACATCACCAAAGAGATCCTGCAAGCGCTGAAAACGCAAGGCGGCGGGTTAGCGAATTACGGCCTGGATGAGTTTGAAGGCGCGTTTGAAAGTCTGATTGAGATGGCGTGTTTGCTGCATGATGTCGGCAATCCACCGTTTGGTCATTTCGGTGAAGCGGCAATCAACGATTGGTTCGATGATAATCTACCCGCAGAGTTGGTCGATCCGCTGGTGGCGGGCGTGGCAGACGATAACGATCGTAAAGCTTTCGACCAAATGAATGCCATGATCCGCCAGGATTTATGCCATTTCGAAGGCAACGCGCAAGCGATTCGTCTGGTGCATACGCTGCTGCAACTTAATCTCAGCTACGCGCAAGTGGCCTGTATTTTGAAATATACCGCGCCGGCTTGGTGGCAAGGTGATAAACCGGCTGAGTTCAGCGTATTAATGAAAAAACCGGGATTCTATTTATCCGAACGGGAATATGTTGCCGAATTACGTGAAGCCACCCATATTCCAGAGCATCACCGTTTCCCGCTAACGTGGATAATGGAAGCCGCCGACGATATCTCATATTGCATTGCCGATCTGGATGACGCGGTGGAAAAAGATATCTTCCATGTCGAAACCCTATATAAGCATCTGCTTGATGCATGGGGACCGGTTAAAACCGGCGATGTGTTCAGCCGCACCATCGGTGATGCGTGGAAAGAAGCCAACCAGAAAAAACGCCGCAGTATCAGCGATCAATTCTTTATGTCGCTGCGCGTTAACGTGCAGAATGTGTTGGTCAGTCATGCGGTACGGCGATTTATTGATAATTTACCGGCGATTTATGAAGGCAATTTCAATCACGCGTTGCTGGAAGATGAAGGTGATGAAGGGCGCTTGCTAAAGTTATTTAAAACCGTGGCGCGCCAGCAGGTATTTAATCATCCGGAAGTGGAGCAACTGGAATTACAAGGCTATCGGGTGATTAAAGGATTGCTGGAAATATATCAATCCTTATTGTTATTGGATTACGAGCAATTCACCACCTTGATGCAAGATGATTTTCTGGCGAAACATCCGATTGAAACCCGACTGTTTCATAAACTTTCGGGCAAACACCGTAAAGCCTATCAGCAGCATATGCGTTCATTAATTGTCGAGCATAAATATCAGCGCTTATTGTGGGAACGCTATTATCGTGCACGTCTGATTCAGGACTACATTAGCGGCATGACGGACAATTATGCGTGGGATGAATATCGACGTTTAATGGCGGTTGAATAAGCGCAGTTTTGTAAAGATGGCGAACAATTTTTTACCTTTGCCTAAAACTTTATTAGGAACTTCGCGCTAAAAACTTAATCTCACCATCACGACCACAGCAATGGTCTGACCGCAATTCTTAGAGAGACACAGAAAAATGAAAAAAAATTCCATTATGCTGGCGTTGGCGCTGAGTTTCGGCGCGGCTGCATTGAGCCCTGTGAGTGTGTTCGCCGCAGAAACCGCTTCCTCATCGACCCAGCAATTGCCAAGCCTGGCACCGATGCTGGAAAAAGTCATGCCTTCGGTGGTGAGTATCAGCGTGGAAGGCAGCACCACGGTGAAAACGCCGCGTATGCCGCAGCAGTTCCAGCAATTCTTTGGTGATAATTCACCTTTCTGTCAGGACGGTTCACCGTTCCAGAGCTCACCGATGTGCCAAAACGGCGGCGGTGATGGCGGCGCTGATGGCGGTGCCAACGCGCAGAAACAACCTTTCCGCGCATTAGGTTCTGGTGTGGTGATCAATGCCGATAAAGGCTACGTGGTCACCAATAACCACGTGGTAGATAACGCCACCAAAATTCAGGTTCAGCTCAGCGATGGCCGTCGTTATGACGCCAAAGTGATCGGTAAAGATCCGCAGTCGGATATCGCCCTGATTCAGTTGCAGGACGCGAAAAACCTCACCGCGATTAAGATTGCTGATTCCGACAATCTGCGCGTCGGCGATTACACCGTGGCGATCGGTAACCCCTACGGCTTGGGTGAAACCGTGACGTCCGGCATCGTTTCCGCGTTGGGCCGCAGCGGCTTGAACGTGGAAAATTATGAAAACTTCATTCAAACCGATGCGGCGATTAACCGCGGTAACTCCGGCGGCGCGTTGGTTAACCTTAACGGTGAACTGATCGGAATTAACACCGCGATTCTGGCGCCGGACGGCGGCAACATCGGTATCGGCTTCGCGATTCCTAGTTCGATGGTGAAAAACCTCACTGCGCAGATGGTGGAATATGGCCAAGTGAAACGCGGTGAGCTGGGCATTATGGGCACCGAGTTGAATTCTGAACTGGCGAAAGCGATGAAGGTCGATGCACAGCGCGGCGCCTTTGTTAGCCAGGTATTGCCGAACTCCGCTGCGGCTAAGGCTGGCGTGAAAGCCGGTGACGTAGTGGTATCGATGAACGGTAAAGCACTGACTAGTTTTGCCGCGTTGCGTGCTGAAGTCGGTTCGTTGCCGGTTGGCACCAAGCTGGAGTTGGGCTTGCTGCGTGACGGCAAACCGGTCAACGTTACGGTTGAATTGCAGCAGAGCTCGCAGGATAAAGTGCAATCCGCCACCATTTACACCGGTATCGAAGGTGCCGATCTCAGCAATATCGACAGCAATGGCCAGAAAGGCGTACGTGTTGATAACGTCAAACCGGGCAGTGCCGCTGCGCGTATCGGCCTGAAGAAAGGTGACGTGATTCTGGGTGTGAACCAGCAAGCGATCGCTAATCTGGGCGAGCTGCGTAAAGTGCTGGATACCAAACCATCGGTGCTGGCATTGAACGTACAGCGCGGTGATAGCAGCCTGTATCTGCTGATGCAGTAACATTGTAGATTGTTGATGAAGGCGAGCTGCGGCTCGCCTTTTTTACGCCTGCGCAAATGTCCGGTACTGAATGTGACGCCCACCGCAATTCCCGTAATCTCTCTCCGGCTATGTGCAGTTGCACAATGCCAGCACATTATTCGATGCGTATTCTGTCTGTTCGTCTTTATTTCCGGAGTGATTGATGGCCACCTATCATCTCGATGCGCGACTGGCTCAGGATATCGTTGCCCGCACCATGAAAATTATTGACAGCAATGTCAACGTGATGGATGCGCGCGGCCGCATAATTGGCAGCGGCGACCGCGAGCGTATTGGCGAATTGCACGAAGGCGCGCTGCTGGTGCTCTCGCAGGGCCGCGTGGTGGATATCGATGACGCAGTGGCAAAACATCTGCACGGCGTGCGTCCTGGCATCAATTTGCCACTGCGCATTGATGGCGAAATTGTCGGTGTGATCGGTTTGACCGGCTTGCCGGCTGCGCTGCGCCATTACGGCGAATTGGTGTGCATGACGGCGGAAATGATGCTGGAGCAGGCGCGGTTACTGCATATGCTGGCGCAGGACAGCCGTTTGCGCGAAGAGTTGGTGCTCAATCTGATCCGCAGTGAAACCTTATCGCCTGCGCTGAGCGAATGGGCGCAACGACTCGGTATCGATCTCAATCAACCGCGGGTGGTGGCGGTGGTGGAAGTGGACAGCGGTCAGTTGGGCGTTGATAGCGCGATGTCGGAGTTGCAGCAGTTGCAAACGCTGCTTACCACGCCGGATCGTGACAACCTGATTGCTATCGTGTCGCTCACTGAAATGGTGGTACTGAAACCGGCGCTCAACGCGCATGGTCGCTACGATCAAGACGATCATCGGCGTCGAGTCGATCAACTGTTGCAACGCATGAAAGAGAGTGGACAAGTGCGGATGCGTATCGCGCTGGGTAATTTCTTCACCGGTCCCGGCAGCATCGCCCGTTCGTATCGCACCGCGCGCACCACCATGATGGTCGGCAAGCAACGTATGCCGGAACAGCGTAGCTATTTCTACCAGGATCTCGTACTGCCTGTGCTGCTTGATAGCTTACGCGGTGGCTGGCAAGCCAACGAGCTGGCGCGTCCGTTAGCCAAGCTTAAAAGCATGGATAACAACGGTTTGCTGCGCCGCACGCTGGTGGCGTGGTTTAGCCATAATGTGCAGCCCAGCGCCACGGCGCGCGCGCTGTTTATCCATCGCAACACGCTGGAATATCGTCTTAATCGCATCTCTGAATTGACCGGATTGGATTTGGCTAACTTTGATGATCGACTACTGTTATACGTGGCACTGCAACTGGACGAACAAAGTTAATCATGACATTGAAAAACTTACTGCTTGCGTTGTTATGGCTTTATAGCGCGTTCAGTTTTGCTAACGATCCCGCGTTTATGTCCTTGAACGATCTGCAACGGGTGAAGCAGCAGTTGGCAGAACATCAGGCCGCTGCGCCCACCCTTGAAGCCTGGCAGCAATTACAGCAACAGGCTGATAAAGCCTTAAAGCATCCCAATCCCAGCGTAACCGACAAAGGTATGTTGCCGCCCAGCGGTTCTAAGCATGATTATCTGAGCTTAAGTGCTTATTGGTGGCCGGATGCCAGCAAAGCTAAGGGATTGCCGTGGCAGCGCCGCGATGGCGAAGTCAATCCGGCCAGTAAGAATGATCAAAGTGATGGCGTGCGTCTGGCGCGTTTTACCGCTGATTTTCAAGCGTTGGCGTTAGCGTGGTACTTTTCCGGCGATCAACGTTATGCCGATAAAGCGCTGGCGATGATGCGCCATTGGTTTATCACTCCTGATAGCCGCATGAATCCAAATCTTAAGTTTGCGCAAGGCATTCCCGGGCGCAGCACGGGTCGTCATGATGGCGTGCTGGATGGGCGCTACTTCGCTACGCGCGTGGTTGATGCGTTAACCTTGTTGCGTAACGCGCCCGGCTGGCAGCAAGCCGATGAAACCGCGATGCAGGGTTGGTTTAGCGATTACCTGCAGTGGCTGCGCCATGATCCGTTAGCGTTGCAGGAAGCCGCCGCGAAGAACAATCATGGCAGCTGGTACTGTACGCAAGTGGCGGGCATTGCCTGGTATTTGGGCGATCGCGAAACCGTTAAAGCGATGGTGCAATTAGCACGTAATAAGATGGCGAGGCAAATTGGTGCCGATGGAATGCAACCGCTTGAATTGGCGCGTACGCGATCCTTCCATTACAGCTATTTCAACCTGCAGGCGCTAACCGCGCTGGCACAACTAGCCAGCAAAGCTGGGCTAGGTGATTTGTGGCATGGCCCGCTGCTGAACGCGCTCGACGCGATGGCACCGTATAGCGATGCCACCAAAGCGTGGCCGTGGAAGAATCGTGATCGTGTCAGTCAGCGCTTAATTCCGCTGCTTTCGATTGCCGATAACAGTTTGCAGCAGCCGCACTATCAGCACTGGATTCAGCAAACGCAATGGTCGGATAAGAAGAGTGGCGGGGCAGTAATGCAGGCGCAGCGCGATACCTGGCTGCTTTCGCTGCCTTATCAGCAGCCATAAAAAAGGCCAGCATCCGCTGGCCTTCATCTCAATGTGCAACCAACAATTATTTGTTGCGTGTCAGCTGATCGAGGTCTGATTCGATCTCAGCGATCTTGTTTGAAACCACGCTTTCCAGATGACGCAGATCGGCGAGGATTTTGCGTTTCAGATCCACTTCAACCTGGTCGCGCTGGCAAATCTGATCCAGCTCATCGATCACATAACGCAGGTTCGGGCTGATTTCCTGCACTTCTTTGTAACCCTGGCTGGTGTGATCGGCGACAACGGTTTTGCGCTGACGTGGGTATTTGAATTTCACGCTTTTGGCGAAGAATTCACCTTTGTCTTTGCGGAAGTAGATTTTCAGAATGTCGTTGTTAGCTTCCTGACGCAGGCTGTAACGGTCGATGTCGTCGGGGTTGCTGATACCTAAGCTTTTCAGGTTGTCGTACATAGCGTTTATATTCCATCTAAGAGTGGGTGAGCGCGCAGGACTATCATCATCATTCGGGATGCGGCAGAAACGCTGCAACCGGAACGCTTACGGCATACTTAATCAACTGTAGACACAAAAACCGGGATGAACAGTGCGCGACCGGAGTTAACTTGGCGCGGATTATGAACTGTTTGAAAATTAAACGCACGTGTTAATTCGCGGCGCGAAACAGGTAATTTGATTGGCTGTGTAAACAAATAATTACGGGTCTGAATACAGACCCGTCGGCAGCAATTTAAGGCGGGAAAAACTTAGTCGATGGTGCGCAGCAGTTCGTTGATACCGGTTTTGCTCAGCGTTTTCGCATCAACTTTCTTCACGATAACTGCGCAGTACAGGCTGTAGCTGCCATCTTTAGAAGGCAGGTTACCGGAAACCACCACAGAACCCGCAGGTACGCGGCCGTAATGCACTTCGCCAGTTTCGCGGTCAAAGATTTTGGTGCTCTGACCGATGTAAACGCCCATGGAGATCACTGAACCTTCTTCAACGATCACGCCTTCAACGATTTCAGAACGTGCGCCGATGAAGCAGTTGTCTTCGATGATGGTTGGATTCGCTTGCAGCGGCTCCAGCACGCCACCGATGCCGACACCGCCAGACAGGTGTACGTTTTTACCGATCTGCGCGCATGAACCCACGGTCGCCCAGGTATCCACCATGGTACCTTCATCAACGTAAGCACCGATGTTGACGTAAGAAGGCATCAGCACGGTGTTGCGTGCGATGAATGAACCCTGGCGCACCGCCGCAGGTGGCACCACACGGAAGCCCGCGCTCTTGAAACGTGCTTCATCCCAACCGGCAAATTTCATCGGCACTTTGTCATAAAAACGCGTTTCAGCGCCTTCAATCACTTCGTTGTCATTGATGCGGAAAGACAGCAGCACCGCTTTCTTCAGCCACTGATGCGTTACCCACTCACCGTTGATCTTTTCAGAAACGCGCAGTTCACCGCTGTCCAGCAGGCCGATAACCTGGTTGATCGCTTCACGGGTTACGCTGTCTACGCTGGCTGGCGTGATGTCGGCGCGGCGCTCAAAGGCAGATTCGATAACGCTCTGTAACTGTTGCATGATGATTTCCTAAGTCTGTCAAACGGGTGCCAGCATCGCACTGGCACGGTAAATAAATTCGATTAATCGATTGCGGTCACACTTTATCGGTTGGATTAAGGGCCTCTGTCAACCTCTGTTGCAGCACATTGCGCATTTCAACGCCAAGCGAGCGACGCTCGCTATCGGCAAGGATGAAAAGATCCTCAACCCGCTCACCGATTGTACTGATGCGCGCGCCGTGGAGCGATACGCCTAAATCTGCAAATACTTCCCCCACGCGCGCCAGCAAGCCCGGCTGATCGAGTGCCACCAGTTCCAGATAGCTGCGGCGATCGGTGTGTGTCGGCAAGAAGTTCACTTCGGTATCGACGCTGAAATGTTTAAGTCGGGCCGATTGACGACGCGTGCGTGGCGGCACCCATTCGGTTTGCGTAATCGCCTGTTCCAGCGCCTGAATGATCATCGGATGACGATCGGCGGCCAGCGGACTGCCATCGGGCTCGAGCACGATAAAGGTATCCATCGCCATGCCGTCGCGGCTGGTGAAGATCTGCGCATCGTGCACGCTAAGATTGCGGCGATCCAACTCGCCAGCCACCGCAGCAAACAGATGCGGGCGATCCGGACTCCAGATAAAGATCTCGGTGCCGCCGCGTGTAGCTTGCGGACTGACCAGCACCAGCGGCTTATTCAGGTCATGATGGATCAAATGCCGCGCGTGCCACGCCAGTTGGTTCGGCGTGTGGCGCAGGAAATAGTCGGCGCGGCAACGGCTCCAGATATGGTGTAAACGCTCTTCGTCGAGGTTCTCCATGCGCAGCAGCGCCAGCGCTTGCAGACGATGATGACGCACGCGCTCGCGCAGATCCGGGCTGTTCTCCATGCCGCGACGCAGCTGTTTTTCAGTAGCAAAGAACAACTCACGCAGCAGGCTCTGCTTCCAACTATTCCACAGACTTTCGTTGGTGGCGCAAATGTCGGATACCGTCAGACATACCAAATAACGCAGGCGATTCTCGTTCTGCATCACTTCGGCAAACTGCTGAATGACCGTTGGATCCTGGATATCACGGCGCTGGGCGGTGACCGACATTAACAGATGATGACGTACCAGCCAGGCGACAAGTTGCGTTTCGCGCGAGTTAAGGCCGTGCAGCTCGGCAAAATCCAACGCATCTTGTGCACCGAGAATCGAGTGATCGCCATTGCGGCCTTTGGCAATGTCGTGCAACAGCGCGGCCATCAACAACAATTCTGGCTGCGGCAGGCGCGGCCACAACTCTACGCACAGCGGATGCATCGGGCGCGTGGCTTCATCAGCAAAACTTTCCAGCTTCTGCAACACACGAATGGTGTGCTCATCCACGGTATAAGCGTGGAACAGATCGAACTGCATCTGACCGACGATGTTGCCCCACAGCGGCGTATACGCCCACAACACGCTGTGTCGATGCATCGGCACCAACGCGCGTTTCACCGCGCCCGGATGACGCAAAATCGCCATAAAGATTTGTCGCGCTTCAGGAATCTGACACAACGGCTGTTTCAGATGACGGCGCGCATAGCGCAGCTGACGCAAGGTGGTGGAGTAAATGCCTTTGATATTTTCGTTGCGCACCATCACGTAGAACATACGCAGAATCGCCTGCGGTTCGCGTTCAAACAGCGTGGGATCGCGCAAGTCGATTAAGTTGCCGCGGATTTGGAAATCATCATCAATGGGGCGCGGCTTTTCTGTGGTTGAAAGCGCCAGAATTGCCTCATCAAACAGTTGCAGCAGCATTTGATTCAGTTCGCCGATGCGACGCGTGACGCGATAAAAATCCTTCATCATGCGTTCAACCGGCTCGTTGACTTCGCCGAGATAATTGAGGCGTTGTGCGACGGTGAGCTGGCGATCAAACAGCAGGCGGTTGTCGTAACGCGGCAGCGTTAAGTGCAGTGCAAAACGAATGCGCCACAGAAATTCCTGACACTCATTGATTTCATTGCGTTCTGCTTCGGTGATAAAGCCAAAACCGACCATTTCATCCATGGTGGTGGCACCGAAATGGCGACGCGCCACCCACTGCAAGGTATGGATGTCGCGCAGGCCGCCAGGGCTGCTTTTGATGTCGGGTTCGAGATTGTAGCTGGTGCCGTGATAGCGTTGATGGCGTTCTTGCTGCTCTTCAATTTTCGCAGCAAAGAAGCGCGATGATGGCCAGAATCCATCGCTGAAGATGTTCTTCTGCAACTCAAGAAACAGCGCGACATCGCCGGTCAGCATGCGCGATTCGATCAGGTTGGTGGCAACGGTGAGATCGGATAACCCTTCGAGCAGGCACTCTTCGAGGGTGCGCACGCTGTGGCCGACTTCGAGCTTTAAATCCCACATCAAGGTCAGCAGTTCGCTGGTGCGCTGCGCGGCGGTGTCATCCAGTGGCTGGCGGCTGAGGATTAACACGTCAATATCTGAGAGCGGATGCAGTTCGCCACGACCGTAGCCGCCTACCGCAACCAGCGCGATTTCTTTCATTTGATCGAAGCCAAAGAACCGCCACAGGCGGCGTAGCAGGCGATCGATAAACAGCGTGCGCGCATCAATCAGCGATTCGATATCGGTGCCAGCATCAAATGCGATGCCAAGATTTTGCTGAAATTGCTCAAGATACTGTTTGAGCTTGTCGCGCGTCAGGGCTTCGTCGGGCCAGCTGGCGGGGGAATCGGTCAGGCCTTTGTGTACTGCTTCGGTCACGCTACCACTCATCAACATGCCTCTTCATTACGCACATAAAAAAGGCCAGCTATAAGCCGGCCTGGTACTGTCAGGGAGATGACTACGCGACGTTTTCAAGCACCGCTGGAATGGTGTCGTCTTCACGCAGCGTCAGAATCTCACAGCCGTTTTCAGTCACCACAATAGTATGCTCATACTGCGCGGACAAGCTGCGATCTTTGGTTTTCACGGTCCAGCCATCCTTCATGGTGCGGATGCGATAATCGCCAGCATTGACCATCGGTTCAATGGTAAAGGTCATGCCCGCTTGCAGTACCACACCGCTGTCGTCGGCATCATAGTGCAGCACCTGCGGCTCTTCATGGAAGCCTTTGCCGATGCCGTGACCGCAATATTCACGCACCACCGAGAAATCCTGCGCTTCAACATACTGCTGAATCGCACGGCCCAGTTCACGCAGACGAATGCCTGGTTTCACCAGACGCAGCGCGATATACAGGCTTTCCTGGGTGACGCGGCACAGGCGCTCGCCCTGGATGGTCGGTTTGCCGACGATGAACATCTTCGAGGTGTCGCCGTGATATTCATCTTTGATTACCGTGACATCGACGTTGACCACATCGCCATCTTTCAGCACGCGATCGTCGCTAGGAATGCCGTGACACACCACTTCGTTAACTGAAATACATACCGATTTCGGGAAACCGTGATAGCCGAGACAGGCTGAAATGGCCTGCTGCTTCTCGGTGATATGTGCGTGACACAAACGATCAAGTTCACCGGTAGTGACGCCCGGCACAACATGCGGTGCAATCATTTCCAGCACTTCAGCGGCCAGACGGCCCGCGACGCGCATTTTTTCGATTTCTTCAGGGGTTTTAATTGAAATAGCCATTAAATTAATCCGCGATCGTCGAAATTTTCGACAATAATGAGTTCTGTGGCAGTCATGTTAGCAGCCAGCAAAAGGGCTGCCAAATGGCGATTGTCTGCGCCTGTAGGTGGTAACAACTATTGGCGTATTCCTGCGCATTGTGGTATAAAGCGCGCCGACGATTCTCTGTCACCGACGTTTGGCTGGCAGGAAACGCATAAAACTCATTATGTGTACTAAAACACACATGTATCGACACATACGCCGGGGTGCCTTGAAAGAGGTCGGTCGTATGGGATACATGGAGGCCCAACCCCAAATCAAACTTTAGAGGTAATCATGGCAACTGTTTCAATGCGCGACATGCTCAAGGCTGGTGTTCACTTTGGTCACCAGACCCGTTACTGGAACCCGAAAATGAAGCCATTCATCTTCGGCGCACGTAACAAGGTTCACATCATCAACCTCGAGCAGACTGTGCCAATGTTCAACGACGCTCTGGCTGAGTTGAAAAAGATCTCTTCCCGTAAAGGTAAGATCCTGATCGTTGGTACTAAGCGCGCTGCTGCCGAAGCGGTAAAAGAGTCAGCTCTGAGCTGCGACCAGTTCTTCGTAAACCACCGCTGGTTGGGTGGCATGCTGACTAACTGGAAAACCGTTCGTCAGTCAATCAAACGCCTGAAAGATCTTGAGTCTCAGTCTCAGGACGGTACTTTCGACAAACTGACCAAGAAAGAAGCGCTGATGCGCACTCGCGAACTGGCCAAGCTGGAAAACAGCCTGGGCGGTATCAAAGACATGGGCGGTCTGCCGGATGCACTGTTCGTTGTTGACGCTGATCACGAGCACATCGCTATCAAAGAAGCAAACAACCTGGGTATCCCAGTATTTGCTATCGTTGATACCAACTCTGATCCAGACGGCGTTGACTTCGTTATCCCAGGTAACGACGATGCGATCCGTGCTGTAAGCCTGTACCTGACTGCCGTTGCCACTACCGTGCGCGAAGGCCGTTCACAGGACCTGGCTGAGCAGGCTGAAGAAGCTGCTGAAGCTTAATAAGGTTCGCTCTTTCTAAGAGCCCTTAGACATCAGATGTTATCTGTTAAGGGGGCCGTTCAGGCCCCTTTATTTTATCTAAGTCTGTCACGCTTCTCTCTGAGCGAGCGGGGCAGAGTAAATTTTCCGCAACAAGTTTCTGACAGTGTGTGAACACACAGAGACGAATCGAGGATTCTGGAATGGCTGATATTACCGCTGCATTGGTAAAAGAACTGCGTGAGCGTACTGGCGCAGGCATGATGGACTGCAAAAAAGCGCTGACTGAATCAAACGGCGACATCGAGCTGGCGATTGAGAACATGCGTAAATCTGGCGCAATCAAAGCCGCTAAGAAAGCAGGCAACGTGGCTGCTGATGGCGTGATCAAAACCAAAATCGCTGACGGTTACGCAGTGATTCTGGAAGTAAACTGCCAGACTGACTTCGTAGCAAAAGATGCCGGTTTCCAGGCGTTTGCTGACAAAGTTCTGGATGCTGCAGCTGCAGGCAAAGTTACTGATGTGGAAGCTCTGAAAGCGCAGTTCGAAGAAGAACGCGTAGCGCTGGTTGCTAAAATCGGTGAGAACATCAACATCCGTCGTGTTGCGATCCTGGAAGGTGCTGAGCTGAACAGCTATCAGCACGGCGCGCGTATCGGTGTTGTGGTTTCAACTGCCGGTGCTAGCGAAGAGCTGAGCAAGCATGTTGCTATGCACATCGCAGCAAGCAAGCCAGAATTCGTTACCCCAGAAGACGTTTCTGCTGACGTGGTTGAGAAAGAGTACCAGGTTCAGTTGGACATCGCCATGCAGTCTGGCAAGCCAAAAGAAATCGCTGAGAAAATGGTTGAAGGCCGTATGAAGAAATTCACCGGCGAAGTTTCTCTGACCGGTCAGGCTTTCGTTATCGACCCAAGCAAAACCGTTGGTCAGGCGTTGAAAGAGCAAAACGCTAAAGCCATCAACTTCATCCGCTTCGAAGTGGGCGAAGGCATTGAGAAAGTTGAAGCTGACTTCGCAGCAGAAGTTGCTGCAATGTCCAAACAGTCTTAATGGTCCGAAAGAACCGCCTCAAGGCGGTTCTTTTTTGCCTGTAATTTAGTACGGCACTTTTCAGTCTCATCCCAATAGCTTTTTTAGCGCGCTTTGCGGATGATCGACCAGATTTTACTTCTCCTTTTCATCATATCTTCCAGGAAGAATTGACCATGGCGACCAACGCAAAACCTGTATATCAACGTATCCTGCTAAAACTGAGTGGCGAAGCACTGCAAGGTGCCGAAGGTTTTGGTATTGACGCGAGCGTGCTTGACCGCATGGCGCAAGAGGTTAAAGAGCTGGTTGAATTGGGCATCCAGGTGGGTGTGGTTATTGGTGGCGGTAACCTGTTCCGCGGCGCAGGTCTGGCCCAAGCGGGTATGAACCGTGTGGTCGGCGACCATATGGGCATGCTGGCCACGGTAATGAACGGTTTGGCAATGCGTGATGCGCTGCACCGTGCGTATGTCAATGCGCGTTTGATGTCAGCGATTCCGCTGAATGGCGTGTGTGATAACTACAGCTGGGCGGAAGCGATAAGCCTGCTGCGCAACAACCGCGTGGTGATTTTCGCGGCCGGTACCGGTAACCCATTCTTTACCACTGACTCTGCAGCCTGCCTGCGCGGCATCGAAATCGAAGCTGACGTGGTTCTGAAAGCCACCAAAGTAGACGGCGTCTACTCTGAAGATCCGGTAAAAAATCCGGATGCAACGCTGTATGACCAGCTGAGCTATGCCGAAGTGCTGGATAAAGAACTTAAAGTGATGGATCTTGCGGCCTTTACGCTGGCGCGTGACCATAAACTGCCTATCCGCGTCTTCAATATGAACAAACCTGGCGCACTGCGTCGCGTAGTGATGGGTGAAAAAGAAGGCACCCTGATTACGCATTAATACCCGACGCAAGTTAAAATAAGGTATATTCTTTTGCCGCGGTGCTCCGTCATCGCGCAGCAATTAGGATGATCGATGTTTATCGATACCACTTCCGGTTCGCCCGGAGATGGCCAGGTCAAACCGAATCCAAGGGTTTCAACGTGATTAACGACATTAAAAAAGATGCTGACACGCGCATGGAAAAATGTGTGGATGCATTCAAAAACAACATCAGCAAAGTGCGCACCGGTCGTGCTTCGCCTTCACTGCTCGACGGCATTGTTGTTCCTTACTACGGTACGCCTACGCCGCTGCGTCAGCTGGCTAGCGTGACCGTTGAGGATTCGCGTACGCTGAAAATCAACGTGTTTGATCGCTCACTGAGCGCCGCGGTTGAGAAAGCCATCATGGCTTCTGACTTGGGTCTGAACCCAAGCTCAGCCGGTAGCGACATTCGTGTGCCGCTGCCAGCGCTGACCGAAGAGCGTCGTAAAGATCTGATCAAGATCGTGCGTGGCGAAGCAGAGCAGGGCCGTGTCTCTGTGCGTAACGTCCGTCGTGATGCTAACGACAAGATCAAAGCGTTGTTGAAAGACAAAGAGATCAGCGAAGACGACGAACGTCGCTCGCAGGATGAGATCCAGAAAATGACTGATGCGCATATCAAGAGTGTTGATACTGCATTGGCCGACAAAGAGAAGGAACTGATGGATTTCTAATTCCATCAATTGCCTGTCAAAACGCCGTACAGAGACGTGTTCTAGATGAATGCACTCTGGCGGCGTTTTACATTGTGCCCGGCGCCGTTGCGGGCACGATCCACGACTTCACAGGGATAGCATGATGAAGCGATTAACTCTGCTGGGATCAACCGGCTCAATTGGCACCAGCACGCTGGCGGTGGTTGCGGCGAATCCTGAACTTTATCAGGTCACTGCGCTGGTGGCAGGCCAGAACGTGGCGTTGATGGCTGAACAATGCCTGCAATTCCAACCACGCTATGCTGCGATGTCTGATGAAGCCTCCGCTAAGGCGCTGCGTGAGCGACTGAAAGCACTCAACGTTAATACCGAAGTGCTCTCCGGCGTTCAAGCCGCTTGCGAATTGGCTGCATTGGATGAAGTCGACCAGGTGATGGCGGCGATCGTCGGCGCCTCAGGTTTACAGCCCACTTTAGCGGCTATTCGCGCCGGCAAAACCGTGCTGCTGGCGAATAAAGAATCCCTTGTCACATGCGGCCGTCTGTTTATGGAGGCGGTACGTCATCATCAGGCGCAATTGCTGCCGGTCGACAGCGAGCATAATGCCATTTTTCAGAGTTTACCCGCTTCCATACAGCATCAGTTGGGGTACGCTGATCTACGGGGGAACGGCATCGAGTCGATTCTCCTTACGGGATCGGGTGGTCCTTTTCGTGACACGCCACTAGCGGATTTAGCCGCGATGTCGCCGGATCAGGCGTGTGCGCATCCGAACTGGTCAATGGGACGAAAAATCTCCGTTGATTCGGCCACCATGATGAATAAAGGTCTTGAATACATTGAAGCCCGCTGGCTATTTAATGCGACTGACGCGCAGATGGAAGTTATCTTGCATCCGCAGTCTGTTATCCATTCGATGGTGCGTTATTGCGATGGCAGTGTCTTGGCGCAACTAGGTTCACCGGATATGCGAACGCCAATCGCGCACAGCATGGCATGGCCAGCACGTATCTCTGCGGGCGTAACGCCGCTCGATTTCACTCGCATGAAGTCGCTGACGTTTGCCGAGCCAGATTACGAGCGCTATCCCTGCCTGAAACTCGCGATTGATGCCTGTGCAACAGGCCAGGCGGCCACGACGACGCTGAATGCAGCGAATGAAGTGGCAGTGGCCGCGTTTCTTGAGCACCAGATTCGCTTTACCGATATCGCTGCCATCAACAGTGAAGTGCTGGCGTCCCTGAGTTGTCAGGAGCCGGACAGCATTGACGCGGTGATGGAAATCGATCGGTTAGCGCGTGTGCGTGCGAAAGCGTTGTTGCCACGCTACTGTTTAGCAGGTTGATAGTTCCCGCTATTTGTTCGCCTTGGGTGAAAATGGTATAGTCGCTCGCTCGCGTTTCACAGCCCGACATTGTTTCGATGTCATCTGGCGTGTTTGCCGGAGTTTGCTGCTGGCGCAATGTATTCAGAAACCACAGCATTTCTGATGAAAGGAATTATTACGCGTTATGTCGTCCAACAATCACAACACAATCGATGACGAGTCGTACTGCACGCCACGTCACGTGGCCATCATTATGGATGGTAATGGTCGCTGGGCAAAAAATCAGGGCAAACTGCGTATTTCAGGCCACAAAGCCGGGGTAAAATCAGTACGCCGCGCGGTTAGCTTTGCGGTCAGCCATAAACTGGAAGCGCTCACGCTGTATGCGTTCAGCAGTGAAAACTGGAGCCGACCGGTTCAGGAAGTCACAGCATTAATGGAATTGTTTGTCTGGGCGCTCGACAGCGAAGTCAAAAGCCTGCACAAGCACAATGTTCGTCTGCGCATAATCGGTGATATCAGTCGTTTCAATAACCGTATTCAGGAACGCATTCGCCGCGCCGAGGAATTGACTCAGCAAAATAATGGACTGACTCTCAACATTGCTGCCAACTATGGTGGCCGTTGGGATATTATCCAGGGTGCCAGGAAACTGGCTGAACAGGTGCAGGAAGGTTTACTGCGTCCTGATCAGATTACCGAAGAAAGTCTGGCTCCGCATTTATGTATGCAAGAGCTGGCGCCAGTGGATTTAGTGATAAGGACCGGGGGAGAGCATCGGATTAGCAACTTCCTGCTGTGGCAAATCGCCTATGCTGAGTTTTGGTTTACCGATGTTCTTTGGCCTGATTTTGATGAACACGTTTTTGAAGGTGCACTGAATGCATTCTCTACGCGGGAGCGACGCTATGGCGGAACTGCACCAGGCGGCGCCTAAGCAATTTGGGGGTAACCTTTGCTGAAGTCTCGTCTGATTACCGCGTTAATTTTAATTCCGCTGGTGATCGCTGCACTCTTTTGGTTACCGCTGTCCAGTTTTGCGATAGTCACCATCATCATCTGTATGCTTGCTGCCTGGGAATGGGGGCAACTGGCGGGTATGAAATCTCGCCAGCAGCGCATCTGGCTGGCCGTGCTATGCGGCCTATTGCTATCAGCGATGCTGTTTACGCTGCAACCTTATCAACGCAATCTGCATCAATTCCAAATGGAAGGCTCGCTTTGGGCGGCATTGGGTTGGTGGATTGTCGCACTGGTTTTAGTGCTGTTCTATCCCACTTCCGCTGCATGGTGGCGCGCATCGCGCTCACTGCGTCTGCTGTTTGGCCTCCTTACCGTCATTCCTTTCTTCTGGGGCATGATGGCGCTGCGTCAATATCACTATGATACCGATCACTTCGCTGGCGCGTGGTGGCTGCTGTTCGTGATGTTCCTGGTGTGGGGCGCTGATTCCGGTGCTTATATGTTTGGCCGTTTGTTTGGCAAACATAAACTGGCCCCAAAAGTCTCGCCGGGCAAAACCTGGGAAGGATTCTTCGGTGGCTTGCTGTCCTCCGCGATTATTGCGTGGTTGTTTGCGCTGTTAGCACCTCTTTCAGTTGCGCCGGGCACGTTGATCATCTGCGCGGTGATTGCGACATTAGCGTCTGTGCTAGGCGATCTCACCGAAAGTATGTTCAAACGTGAAGCGGGGATTAAAGACAGCGGTAACTTGATTCCGGGGCACGGTGGTATTCTCGATCGTATTGATAGCCTAACTGCTGCGGTGCCGGTGTTTGCTTGCCTGCTGCTGTTGGTGTTCCGCACCCTCTGAGGATAGCCGACGATGTTGAGTATACTCTGGAGTTTTGTCGCCTTTATCGTGGCGCTTGGCGTACTGATTACGGTGCACGAATTTGGCCATTTCTGGGTGGCCCGTCGCTGTGGCGTTAAAGTCGAACGTTTTTCTATCGGCTTTGGTAAGGCGCTGTGGCGTCGAACCGATCGTCAAGGCACCGAGTACGTTATCGCGCTGATCCCGCTTGGCGGCTACGTCAAAATGCTCGACGAACGCGTTGAGAGCGTGCCAGCTGAGCTGCGCCATCAAGCCTTCAATAACAAAACCGTGCTGCAACGTGCATCGATCATTGCGGCCGGTCCCATCGCTAATTTCATTTTTGCCGTTTTCGCTTATTGGGTGGTTTTCATCCATGGCGTGCCTGGCGTGCGTCCGGTGGTTGGTGAAATTCTGAACGGTTCGGTGGCCGCTGAAGCGCAAATTACCTCCGGCATGGAACTTAAAGCGGTAGACGGTATCGAAACGCCTGATTGGGATGCTGTGCGTATGGCGCTGATCGGTAAAATCGGTGATAGCGATGCCACGTTAACTGTGTCGCAATTTGGCGAAGAGGCTACGCAGCAAAAGCAGTTAGATTTGCGCGAGTGGCAATTTGAGCCCGATAAACAGGATCCGGTGGTCGCTTTAGGTATTCGTCCACGTGGGCCGCAGATTGAAACGACCTTAGCTGAAGTTCAGGCAAACTCACCGGCAAGCAATGCTGGTTTGCAAGCAGGCGATAGGATCGTTAAAGTCGATGGTCAGCCAATTACCCAGTGGCAGACTTTTGCGGCACAGGTGCGGGATAACCCGGGCAAAAACATGGCGCTAGATATCGAGCGCAACGGCGAACCTGTGGCGTTGACGTTAACGCCGGAAGCGAAACCGGGCAATGATGCAGAAGGCTTTGCGGGTGTGATACCACGCGTGATTCCTTTGCCTGATGAATACAAAACGGTAAGGCAGTATGGGCCGTTTGCGGCGATCGGCGAAGCCAGTGTGAAAACCTGGCAGTTGATGAAGCTGACAGTTTCCATGCTGGGCAAGTTGATAACCGGGGATGTAAAGCTGAATAACCTGAGCGGGCCGATTTCGATTGCGCAAGGTGCCGGGTTATCAGCCGAGTACGGGGTGATTTATTATTTGATGTTCCTGGCGCTGATCAGCGTCAATCTGGGCATCATCAACCTGTTCCCTCTGCCGGTTTTAGATGGTGGTCATCTGCTCTTTCTGGCGATCGAAAAGATCAAAGGTGGACCGGTGTCCGAGCGAGTTCAGGACTTTAGTTATCGCATTGGCTCAATCTTGCTAGTGCTGTTAATGGGGCTTGCACTTTTCAATGATTTCTCTCGTCTGTAATAGCTGGAACGCATGCAGACGCGGGATGTGTTAGGAAAACGCATAACAACGATGGCGATGAAAAAGTTGCTCATAGCGTCGCTGCTGTTTAGCAGCGCCACCGTTTACGGTGCAGACGATTTCGTAGTGAAGGACATTCATTTCGAAGGTCTACAACGAGTCGCCGTCGGCGCGGCTCTGCTCAGCATGCCGGTACGTGTTGGTGATACGGTGAATGACGATGACGTCAGAAACACCATTCGCTCACTGTTCGCGACCGGTAACTTTGAAGATGTACAGGTTCTGCGTGACGGCACCACCCTGATTGTTCAGGTGAAAGAGCGTCCAACCATTGCCAACATCACTTTCTCCGGCAACAAAGCGGTGAAAGAAGATCAGCTGAAGCAGAACCTTGAAGCTTCTGGCGTGCGCGTCGGCGAAGCGCTGGACCGCACCACGCTCTCTTCAATTGAGAAAGGGCTGGAAGACTTCTATTACAGCGTCGGTAAATACACCGCCAGCGTGAAAGCGATCGCTACACCGCTGCCGCGCAACCGTGTTGACCTGAAATTTGTCTTCCAGGAAGGTGTTTCCGCGCAGATTCAGCAGATCAATATCGTCGGTAACAAAGCGTTTAGCTCCGATGAACTGATCTCGCGCTTCTCCCTGCGTGACGAAGTGCCGTGGTGGAACGTGGTAGGTGATCGTAAATACCAGAAGCAAAAACTGGCTGGGGATCTCGAAACCCTGCGCAGTTTCTATCTGGATCGCGGTTATGCGCGCTTCAACATTGATTCGACTCAGGTGAGCCTGACGCCAGATAAAAAAGGCATCTACATCACCGTCAACGTTAACGAAGGCGATCAGTACAAGATTGCTGGCGTGATCGTCAATGGCAGCATGGCGGGCCATTCTGCGGAAATCGAAAAGATGACCCGCATTCCATCAGGTGAGCTGTATAACGGCACCAAAGTCACCCAGATGGAAGATGACATTAAGAAATTGCTGGGCCGTTATGGCTACGCTTATCCGCGTGTCGTGACGCAGCCAGAAATCAACGATACGGATAAAACCGTCAAACTGCATATCAACGTTGATGCTGGTAACCGTTACTACGTGCGTAAAGTGCGCTTTGAAGGTAATGACACCTCGAAAGATTCTGTTCTGCGCCGTGAAATGCGCCAGATGGAAGGTGCCTG
The DNA here is from genome assembly GCF_059412405.1 of Pantoea sp. CFCC18179. NCBI lineage: Bacteria > Pseudomonadati > Pseudomonadota > Gammaproteobacteria > Enterobacterales > Erwiniaceae > Pantoea > Pantoea sp. CFCC18179. Next base: position 191,531 of record NZ_JBNBPM010000009.1, read on the forward strand.
GTTAGGCAGCGACTTGGTTGATCAAGGTAAAGAGCGCCTGAACCGTACCGGCTACTTCGAAACTGTTGATGTCGATACTCAGCGCGTTCCGGGTGCACCGGACCAGGTTGACGTGGTCTACAAGGTGAAAGAGCGTAACACCGGTACCTTCAACTTTGGTGTTGGCTACGGTACTGAAAGTGGTGTTAGCTTCCAGGTGGGTGTAACCCAGGAAAACTGGCTCGGCACCGGTAACACCGTAGGCATTAGCGGCACCAAAAACGATTACCAGACCTATGCTGAATTCTCACTGACCGATCCGTACTTTACGGTTGATGGTGTGAGCCTTGGCGGTCGTTTGTTCTACAACGACTTTAAAGCGGATGACGCGGATCTGTCTGACTATACCAACAAAAGTTATGGTCTTGACGGTACGCTGGGCTTCCCGGTCAACGAAAACAATACGCTGCGCGTTGGTTTAGGTTATGTGCATAACGACCTTTCCAACATGCGCCCACAAATTGCGATGTGGCGTTATCTGGATTCGGTAGGACATCCACAAAGCATCAATAATGACGGTGATTATTCTGCGGATGACTTCACCTTCAACTACGGTTGGACATACAACACCTTAGACCGCGGCTTCTTCCCAACGCGCGGTAACCGTACCAACCTGAACGGTAAAGTGACGATTCCAGGCTCCGATAACGCCTTCTACAAAGCGACATTGGATAGCCAGCAATACGTTCCGCTGAATCGCGATGGAACGTGGGTGGTGTTAGGTCGTGGCCGAGTTGGATATGGTGACGGACTCGGTGGAAAAGAGATGCCGTTCTATGAGAACTTCTACGGCGGTGGTTCGAGCACCGTGCGTGGCTTCCAGTCCAATACCATTGGTCCTAAAGCCGCGTATCTGAACGATCACTCATCCACCTGTAATATCACCGATCCGAACGGCGTCTGTAAGTCGGACGATGCGGTCGGCGGTAACGCGATGGCGATTGCCAGCCTTGAGCTGATCACGCCTACGCCGTTCCTGAGTGAGAAATATGCAAACTCCGTACGTACTTCGGTATTTATGGATGCCGGTACCGTTTGGGATACCAAATGGCAAAATACCGCAGAAACACGTGCGGCGGGCATACCGGATTACAGCGATCCAAACAACATTCGCGTCTCTGCGGGTATTGCCCTGCAGTGGATGTCGCCGTTGGGACCGTTGGTATTCTCATACGCCCAGCCGATGAAGAAAGTCGAGGGAGACAAGTCAGAGCAATTCCAGTTTAACATTGGTAAAACCTGGTAAGGCTCTGAGCAGGGAAGTGAAAATACCGTCTTGCACGCGTGTCGCTTAACGATGCGACGCGCTGCAAACACACACGTTGAGGTAAGGAGTTTATAGTGAAAAAGTTGTTCTGTGCCGCTGCTCTGGGTGTTGCATTAGCTGCTTCTGCGGGTGCCCAAGCGGCTGATAAAGTTGCCGTCGTGAACCTGAGCCAGGTCTTCCAGCAGTCTCCGCAGCGTGCCGCTGTTGCTAAGCAGCTCGAAGGTGAATTCCAGAGCCGCGCTTCTGACCTCCAGTCTCAGCAGCAGAAGATCCAGCAAGAAATTCAGGATCTGCAGCGTAATGCGTCGACCATGAAAGCCAGCGACCGCACCAAGAAAGAGAAGCAGATTTCTACTGAGCGTGCTGCCTTTGAACAGAAAGCCCAGGCTTTTGACAAAGACAACCAGACTCGCCAGATGCAAGAACGTAACAAGCTGCTGGCTAAAATCCAGACCGCTGTTCAGTCTGTAGCGAAAAGCGAAGGTTACGATCTGGTTCTGGACTCTCAGGCCGTGCTGTACTCTTCTTCTGATGCTAAAGACATCACTGCTGACGTTGTTAAACAGGTTAAATAATTGATGTCATCAATTCGACTGGCTGATTTAGCCCAGCAGTTGGATGCAGAATTGCACGGAGATGGCGATATCGCCATCTCCGGCATTGCTTCTATGCAATCCGCCACAACTGGCCAAATCACTTTTCTTGCAAACAGCCGCTACCGCGAGCAGCTCGCTAACATCCAGGCTTCAGCCGTGGTGCTGACGGAAGCGGATCTGGAGTGGTGTAAAACGGCCGCCCTGGTGGTAAAAAATCCTTACCTGACTTACGCCCGCATGGCACAACTGCTGGACACCACGCCGCAGCCCGCGCAGAATATCGCGCCCAGCGCGGTGATCGATCCAACGGCTAAGCTGGGTAAGAATGTTTCGGTGGGTGCTAATGCTGTCATCGAATCCGGCGTTGAGCTGGGTGACGATGTCGTAATTGGCGCCGGCTGTTTTGTTGGTAAGCAGACGCGCATTGGTCGTGGTTCACGTTTGTGGGCTAACGTCACCGTCTATCACGAAATCCAGATTGGTCAGGATTGTCTGATTCAGTCGGGCACGGTAATTGGTGCTGATGGTTTCGGATATGCTAACGACCGTGGCAATTGGGTGAAAATTCCACAGCTGGGAACCGTGGTGATTGGTGATCGGGTAGAAATTGGTGCCTGTACTACCATCGATCGCGGCGCGCTGGATAACACTCTGATCGGCAATGGTGTTATCATAGATAACCAGTGTCAGATTGCGCACAACGTTATGATTGGTGATAACACCGCTGTTGCTGGTGGTGTGATCATGGCGGGTAGTCTGAAGATTGGACGTTACTGTATGATTGGCGGCGCCAGCGTCATTAACGGCCATATGGAAATCTGTGACAAAGTGACCGTAACGGGCATGGGCATGGTAATGCGCCCAATCACAGAGCCTGGGGTATACTCATCGGGTATTCCACTGCAACCCAACAAAACCTGGCGTAAAACAGCAGCGCTGGTGATGAATATCGATGAAATAAGCAAACGCTTAAAAGCCATCGAACGTAAGGTCGGCAAAGACGACTAAACGCATCCCACGCTATTCGCTTTCATAACAAAGAAGCGTATCACCTTCCACCTCCGGGCAACCTGAGACGGCTGGCGATACAGTCAATGAAGCGAAACGCCCCCGAACTGATTTGCGGCCTGCGGAAGATCATTTTGATCGGTGCAGGCCGTGTTATTGTTGCCATCAGATTTTTTAGGACAGGAAGAGTATTTTGACTACTGAAACGCATACTCTGAAAATTGAAGAGATTTTAGAACTGCTGCCTCACCGCTATCCTTTCTTGCTGGTTGATCGCGTGCTGGAGTTTGAAGAGCATAAATATCTGCGCGCGGTGAAGAACGTTTCTGTAAACGAACCGTTTTTCCAGGGACACTTCCCTGGTAAGCCGATTTTCCCAGGCGTTCTGATCCTGGAAGCGATGGCGCAAGCGACCGGTATTCTGGCGTTTAAAAGCGTTGGCAAACTGGAACCTGGCGAACTGTATTACTTCGCTGGTATCGATGAAGCCCGTTTCAAGCGTCCGGTTGTGCCGGGCGATCAGATGATCATGGAAGTGACCTTCGAGAAAACCCGTCGTGGCTTGACGCGCTTTAAAGGCGTGGCGACCGTTGATGGCAAAATTGTCTGTGAAGCGACCATGATGTGTGCCCGTAGCCGGGAGGCATAATAAGTGATTGATTCAACCGCCAATATCCATCCCAGTTCTGTCATTGAAGAGGGTGCCGTAATCGGCGCCAATGTTCACATCGGCCCGTTTTGCTTTATCGGTGCCAATGTCGAGATTGGTGAAGGAACTGTGCTCAAATCACACGTGGTGGTGAACGGCCATACGCGTATCGGCAAAGACAATCAGATCTATCAATTCGCTTCGATAGGTGAAGTGAATCAGGATCTGAAATATGCAGGCGAGCCGACTCGCGTTGAAATTGGCGATCGCAACCGCATCCGCGAAAGCGTCACCATTCATCGTGGCACCACGCAGGGCGGCAATGTGACCAAAGTCGGCAGCGATAACCTGCTGATGGTCAACGCACATATCGCGCATGACTGTGTGATTGGGAATCGCTGCATCTTCGCCAACAACGCCACGTTGGGCGGTCACGTTACCGTTGATGATTTCGCCATTATTGGCGGCATGACAGCGGTACATCAGTGGTGCACCATTGGCGCACACGTGATGGTTGGTGGTTGTTCAGGCGTCGCTCAGGATGTGCCGCCGTACGTCATTGCGCAGGGTAACCACGCAACGCCGTTCGGTATCAACATCGAAGGCTTGAAGCGTCGTGGCTTTAGCAAAGAAGCGCTGCATGCTATTCGTAATGCATACAAACTGCTGTATCGCAGCGGCAAGACGTTGGATGAAGTGAAACCAGAGATTGAAGAGCTGGCGAAACAACACAGCGAAGTGCAGCCTTTCTACGACTTCTTTGAACGTTCAACGCGTGGATTGATTCGTTAATCCATGTCAGCGCGCCCCCTTACGATTGCCCTGGTCGCCGGAGAAACCTCCGGCGATATTCTTGGTGCCGGCCTCATTCGTGCGTTAAAAGCACGCCATCCTGATGCGCGTTTTGTTGGCGTGGCAGGTCCGCTAATGCAGGCCGAAGGCTGTGAAGCCTGGTATGAGATGGAAGAGTTGGCGGTGATGGGCATCGTCGAAGTGTTGGGACGCTTACGGCGTTTACTGCACATTCGTCGCGACCTCACGCAGCGTTTTACCGAACTCAAACCCGATGTCTTCGTCGGCATTGATGCGCCGGATTTCAACATTACGTTGGAAGGCAATCTCAAACGCAGCGGTATTCGCACCATTCATTACGTCAGTCCATCTGTTTGGGCGTGGCGACAAAAACGCGTGTTCAAAATCGGTCGCAACACCCATTTGGTGTTGGCGTTTTTGCCGTTTGAAAAAGCCTTTTACGATCGCTTCAATGTGCCGTGCCGTTTTATCGGTCACACCATGGCGGATGCGATGCCGCTGCAACCCGATAAGCTGGCTGCGCGCCGCGAATTGGGCATTGCTGACGAAGCGATATGCCTCGGTTTATTACCGGGCAGTCGTGGAGCCGAAGTTGAAATGCTCAGCGCGGATTTCTTGCGTGCCGCGCAGTTGCTGCGTCAGCGCTATCCAACGCTGGAAATTGTGGTGCCGCTGGTCAACGCCAAACGCCGCGAACAGTTTGAGCAGATCAAAGCTGACGTTGCACCAGAGTTGCCGATGCATCTGCTGGATGGCAAAGGCCGCCAGGCGATGCTGGCAAGTGATGCGGCGATTCTGGCGTCCGGCACTGCCGCGCTGGAATGCATGCTGGCCAAATGTCCGATGGTGGTCGGTTATCGCATGAAGCCGTTTACCTTCTGGCTGGCGAAGCGCCTGGTGAAAACGCCGTATGTTTCGCTGCCCAATTTGCTCGCCGGACGCGAACTGGTGAAAGAGTTGCTGCAAGACGACTGTCAGCCAGAAGCACTGGCGGCGGCACTTGAACCGTTATTGCATGCAGGCCCTGAACGTGAAGCGCTGCTGCACACCTTTACCGAATTGCACCAACAGATTCGCTGGAATGCCGATGAACAAGCGGCAGATGCGGTATTGGAGGTCATCAATGGCTGAATTTATCTATCCCAACGCCCTGCTGATTGCTGGCGTTGATGAAGTCGGACGTGGCCCGTTAGTTGGTGCTGTGGTTACTGCTGCGGTGATCCTCGATCCCGCCAATCCAATTGCCGGACTGGCCGACTCGAAAAAATTGTCTGAGAAGCGTCGTCTGGCGCTGTATGACGAGATCAAAGAGAAGGCATTGGCTTGGAGTTTAGGTCGTGCCGAGCCAGAAGAGATCGATCAACTGAATATCTTGCACGCCACTATGTTGGCGATGCAGCGCGCGGTGGCGGGTTTGTCTATCATGCCAGGTTTTGTGCTGATTGATGGTAACCGTTGTCCTGCGCTGCCAATGCCTTCGCAGGCGGTAGTGAAGGGCGATAGCCTGGTCAAAGAGATCAGCGCCGCTTCGATCATCGCTAAAGTAACGCGCGACCGTGAAATGGCCGAGTTGGATGTGCTGTTTCCTGAATATGGCTTTGCGCAGCACAAAGGCTATCCCACTGCGCTGCACATGGAAAAGCTGACGCAGCACGGTGCCACACCTCATCATCGCCGCAGCTTTGCGCCGGTGCGTAACGCTTTGATTGATGCCGACGTGCTGGCCGCGCGCCAGCCAACTACGCTTTAATAGCCTGACGCTGTTTTAACCGGAAACTGATATGGCTGAACCTCGTTTTATACATCTGCGCGTCCACAGCGATTACTCCATGGTCGATGGTCTGGCGAAAACCGGGCCGTTGGTCAAGAAGGCGGCTGCGCTCGGCATGCCGGCGATTGCCGTTACCGACTACATTAACCTGTGTGGACTGGTGCGTTTTTACGGCAGCGCCCATGGCGCCGGCATCAAACCGATTGTCGGTGCTGATTTCCACGTTGCCAGCGAGTTAATGGGCGATGAGCTGACGCAGCTTACGGTATTAGCAGCTAATAACACCGGCTATCAGAATCTGACATTACTGATCTCACGCGCTTATCAGCGCGGTTATGGCATTGCCGGTCCGATCATCGATCGCGATTGGTTGATCGAGTTAGGCGAAGGTTTGATCCTGTTGTCGGGCGGTCGTCGTGGCGATGTTGGACGTAGTCTGCTGCGCGGCAACAGCGCGATGGTGGCGCAGTGTTTAAGCTTCTACCAGGAACATTTCCCGAATCGCTACTATTTAGAATTGATCCGCACCGGCCGCGCCGATGAAGAGTCCTATCTGCACGCGGCGGTGGATCTGGCGATTGCCGAAGGTGTGCCGGTGGTGGCCACCAACGAAGTGTGTTTCCTCAATGAAGAAGATTTCGATGCGCACGAAATTCGCGTCGCGATTCATGACGGCTACACGCTGGACGATCCAAAACGTCCGCGCAATTACAGTCCTCAGCAATATATGCGCAGCGAAGAGGAGATGTGCGAGCTGTTCTCGGACATCCCGGAAGCGCTGGAAAATAGCGTAGAGATTGCTAAGCGCTGTAACGTCACGGTGCGCCTTGGCGAATACTTCTTACCGCAGTTCCCAACGGGCGAGATGAGCACCGAAGACTTCCTCGTGGCGAAGTCGCGCGAAGGTTTGGAAGAGCGTCTTGAATTCCTGTTCCCGGATGCTGCCGACCGCGCCGAGAAGCGCGTGGAATACGACGAACGTCTGGAAATCGAACTGACGGTTATCAACCAGATGGGTTTCCCCGGCTACTTCCTGATCGTCATGGAGTTTATCCAGTGGTCGAAAGACAACGGTATTCCGGTGGGGCCGGGCCGTGGTTCGGGTGCCGGTTCGCTGGTAGCGTACGCGTTAAAAATTACTGATATCGATCCGCTGGAATTTGACCTGCTGTTCGAGCGTTTCCTCAACCCGGAACGTGTTTCGATGCCCGATTTCGACGTCGACTTCTGCATGGAGAAACGCGATCAGGTTATTGATCACGTCGCCGACATGTATGGACGTGAAGCGGTATCGCAAATCATCACCTTCGGTACCATGGCGGCGAAAGCGGTTATTCGTGACGTTGGGCGCGTGCTCGGTCATCCGTACGGCTTTGTTGATCGCATCTCCAAGCTGATCCCGCCTGATCCAGGTATGACGCTGGAAAAAGCCTTCCTTGCTGAACCGCAACTGCCGGAAATTTATGAGGCGGATGAAGAGGTTAAAGCGCTGATCGACATGGCGCGTAAGCTGGAAGGTGTCACACGTAACGCCGGTAAACATGCCGGTGGTGTGGTGATTTCGCCGACCAAAATTACCGATTTCGCGCCGCTGTACTGCGACGAAAACGGGCAATTCCCGGTGACGCAATTCGATAAAAATGACGTGGAATACGCCGGACTGGTGAAGTTTGACTTCCTTGGTCTGCGCACGCTCACCATTATCGATTGGGCACTGAAGATGATTAACCCGCGCCGTGAAAAGCAGGGTTTACCGCCGATTGATATCGCTGCCATCCCGCTGGATGACAAGAAAAGTTTCGACATGCTGCAACGCTCGGAAACCACTGCGGTATTCCAGCTGGAATCGCGCGGCATGAAAGATCTGATCAAACGTCTGAAGCCGGACTGCTTCGAAGATATGATCGCATTGGTTGCGCTGTTCCGTCCGGGGCCGCTGCAATCAGGCATGGTAGATAACTTCATCGACCGTAAGCACGGGCGTGAAGAGATTTCTTATCCGGATATTCAGTGGCAGCACGAAACCCTGAAGCCGGTGCTGGAGCCGACCTACGGCATCATCCTGTATCAGGAACAGGTGATGCAGATTGCGCAGGTGCTGTCCGGTTACACCTTGGGCGGTGCGGACATGTTGCGCCGTGCGATGGGTAAAAAGAAACCCGAAGAGATGGCAAAGCAGCGTTCGGTATTCCAGGACGGTGCGGAGAAGATGGGCGTTGACGGCGAACTGTCGATGAAAATCTTCGATCTGGTAGAGAAATTCGCCGGATATGGCTTTAACAAGTCGCACTCGGCGGCTTATGCACTGGTTTCATATCAAACGCTGTGGCTGAAAGCGCACTATCCAGCTGAGTTCATGGCGGCGGTAATGACGGCCGATATGGATAACACCGAAAAAGTGGTTGGCCTGGTCGATGAGTGCTGGCGCATGGGGTTAAAAGTATTGCCGCCAGACATCAATTCAGGACTCTACCCGTTCCACGTCAACGATGAAGGTGAGATCGTTTACGGCATCGGCGCGATTAAAGGCGTCGGAGAAGGTCCGATCGAAGCGATCATTGATGCGCGTAACGAAGGTGGCTATTTCAAAGAGCTGTTCGATCTTTGCGCCCGCACCGACACCAAAAAGATCAACCGTCGCGTGATGGAGAAGTTGATCATGTCCGGCGCGTTTGATCGCCTCGGCCCGCATCGAGCTGCCCTGATGAGTGCGCTCGGCGATGCGCTCAAAGCCGCCGATCAACACGCGAAAGCCGAAGCCATCGGCCAGGCGGATATGTTTGGTGTGCTGGCGGAAGAGCCGGAACAGGTGGAGAAATCCTATGCCAGCATTACGCCGTGGCCGGAACAAATTCAATTGGATGGCGAGCGAGAGACGCTTGGGCTGTATCTTACCGGCCATCCGATTAATCAGTATTTGAAAGAAATTGAGCGTTACGTCGGCGGCATGCGCCTGAAAGACATGCATCCGACAGATCGTGGTAAAGTAACCGTCGCGGCGGGGCTGGTGATTGCCGCCCGCGTGATGGTCACGAAACGCGGCAACCGAATTGGTATTTGTACGATTGACGATCGTTCTGGTCGTCTTGAAGTGATGTTATTTACCGATGCGTTAGATAAATACCAGCAGTTGCTGGAGAAGGACCGTATCCTGATCGTCAGTGGACAGGTCAGCTTTGATGACTTCAGCGGTGGCCTTAAAATGACCGCCCGAGAAGTTATGGACATCGACGAAGCGCGGGAAAAATACGCGCGCGGACTTGCTATCTCGCTGACGGACAGGCAAATTGATGACCAGCTTTTAAACCGTCTCCGCCAGTCTCTGGAGCCTCATCGCTCCGGGACCATTCCGGTGCATCTCTACTATCAGAGAGCCGATGCGCGGGCGAAGCTGCGCTTTGGTGCAGCGTGGCGAATTTCGCCCAGCGATCGTTTACTCAACGATTTGCGGTCGTTAGTAGGATCGGAGCAGGTGGAACTGGAGTTTGACTAAAACAGGAACATTATGAGTCTTAATTACCTGGATTTTGAACAGCCTATCGCAGAGCTTGAAGCGAAAATCGACTCGTTAAAATCGATTGGCCGTTCGGATGAGAAACACGATATTAATTTGGATGAAGAAGTACAGCGTCTGCGCGAAAAAAGCGTCGAGCTGACCCGTAAAATCTTCTCCGATTTAGGCGCCTGGCAAGTGGCGCAACTCGCGCGTCATCCGCTGCGTCCTTATACACTGGACTATATCCGCAACGCGTTTGATGAATTCGACGAACTGGCCGGCGACCGTGCGTACGCCGATGACAAAGCGATTGTCGGCGGCATTGCGCGTCTCGATGGTCGTCCAGTGATGATCATTGGTCATCAGAAAGGTCGCGAAACCAAAGAGAAAATCCGTCGCAACTTCGGTATGCCTGCACCAGAAGGCTATCGTAAAGCGCTGCGTCTGATGGAAATGGCTGAACGCTTCAAGATGCCGCTGATCACCTTTATCGACACGCCGGGTGCGTATCCTGGCGTCGGTGCAGAAGAGCGCGGTCAGTCTGAAGCGATTGCACGTAACCTGCGTGAAATGTCGGGCCTTAAAATTCCGGTGATTTGTACTGTCATCGGTGAAGGCGGTTCCGGTGGTGCGCTGGCAATCGGCGTGGGCGATAAAGTCAACATGCTGCAATACAGCACCTATTCGGTGATTTCGCCGGAAGGTTGTGCATCGATTCTGTGGAAAAGCGCAGACAAAGCCCCGCTGGCTGCGGAAGCGATGGGCATCACTGCCGATCGTCTGAAAGAGCTGAAGCTGATTGATTCGATCATTCCAGAGCCATTGGGCGGCGCACATCGCCAGCCAGTGGATATGGCGGCGTCGCTGAAGAAGCAGTTGCTGGCCGATCTGGCCGATCTCGATGTGCTGAGCACTGAAGAGTTGCTCAACCGTCGTTATCAGCGCCTGATGAATTACGGCTATGCGTGATGAGCGCATGACGTAAAAGGAAGCGGACTTCGGTCCGCTTTTTTTATGCCTGCAAAATAGGGAATGGTAAGTGGTCACCATAAATGGCGACCCTACAAAATCGCACGACTCTGCGTATGGGCGCCATTTATGGTGACCTTTATCCGATTGAGCAACAGCAGAGCATTCCAGGTCCATTCGCCGCAACTTTTCGCTATCCTTATTCAGTGCCACAACACCACAGGAGGTGAGCATTGAATATTATTGCGATCATGGGACCGCACGGCGCTTTTTATAAAGATGAGCCGATTCGAGAATTGGATGCGGCGCTGAAGCAGCAAGGCTTCCAAACCGTTTACCCCAATAATGCCAGTGACCTGTTGAAGTTGATTGAGCATAACCCGCGCATCTGCGGGGTAATTTTTGACTGGGACGATTACAGTCTGGCGCTGTGTAGCGACATCAATCAACTCAACGAATATCTGCCGCTGTATGCCTTCATCAACACCCATTCGCAAATGGATGTCAGCATCAACGAGATGCGTATGGCGTTGCACTTCTTTGAATATGCCTTGAGCGCCGCCGATGATATTGCGCTGCACATTCGCCAGTACACTGATGAGTACATCGACAACATCACGCCGCCGCTAACCAAAGCGTTGTTCACCTATGTGAAAGAGGGCAAATATACCTTCTGTACGCCGGGCCATATGGGCGGTAGCGCGTTCCAAAAAAGTCCAGTGGGCAGCTTGTTCTATGACTTCTTTGGTTCCAACACGCTGAAGGCGGATGTGTCGATCTCGGTGACTGAATTAGGTTCGTTGCTTGATCACACTGGCCCACATTTGGAAGCCGAGGAGTACGTGGCGCGCACCTTTGGTGCCGAGCAGAGCTACATGGTCACCAACGGCACCTCGACATCAAATAAAATCGTTGGCATGTACGCCGCGCCCGCCGGTAGCACCGTGTTAATTGATCGCAACTGCCACAAATCGTTGACGCACTTATTAATGATGAGTGACATCATTCCGATTTGGCTTAAGCCAACTCGTAATGCGTTAGGTATCCTCGGTGGCATTCCGCAGCGCGAATTTACCCGCGACAGCATCCAGCTCAAGGTCAACGCTACGCCGCGCGCCAGTTGGCCGGTGCATGCGGTGATCACTAACTCCACTTACGATGGCTTGTTGTATAACACGCAATACATCAAAGAAACGCTGGATGTGCCGTCGATCCACTTTGATTCGGCGTGGGTGCCGTACACCAATTTCCACCCGATTTACGTCGGCAAAAGTGGTATGAGCGGCGATCGTATTCCCGGCAAAGTGATCTACGAAACGCAATCGACGCACAAACTGCTGGCGGCGTTCTCGCAGGCTTCGCTGATCCACATTAAAGGCGATTACGATCACGACACCTTTAATGAAGCCTATATGATGCACACCACCACATCGCCGAGTTATGCGATTGTGTCCTCGATTGAAACAGCGGCAGCGATGCTGCGTGGCAATCCGGGTAGACGGCTGATCAATCGCTCAGTAGAGCGCGCGCTGCATTTCCGCCGCGAGATTCAACGCCTACGTGAAGAATCTGACGGCTGGTTCTTTGATATCTGGCAGCCTGAACAGGTGGATGAAGCTGAGTGTTGGCCGATTCAGCCGGGCGAGGAAGATTGGCACGGTTTTACCCACGCCGATCGCGATCATATGTATCTCGATCCGATCAAAGTCACCATCTTAACGCCGGGCATGAGTGAACTCGGCAAGATGAGCGAAGAGGGGATTCCTGCGGCACTGGTGGCCAAATTCCTCGATCAACGTGGCATCGTGGTGGAGAAAACCGGGCCGTACAATCTGTTATTCCTGTTCAGTATCGGCATTGATAAAACCAAAGCGATGAGCGTGCTGCGTGGATTAACCGAGTTCAAACGTGCTTACGATCTCAATCTGCGGGTGAAAAACATGCTACCGGATCTGTATGCCGAAGATCCTGACTTCTACCGCAACATGCGTATTCAAACGCTGGCGCAGGGCATTCATCAACTGATTCTGCAACACGATCTGCCGCGCTTGATGTTGAAAGCCTTTGATGTGCTGCCGGAAATGAAGATGACGCCGCATCAGGCGTTTCAGCGTCAGGTCAAAGGGCAGATTGAAACCGTCGACATTCGCGAGCTGGTGGGACGCATTTCGGCCAATATGATTCTGCCGTATCCACCTGGCGTGCCATTGGTGATGCCGGGCGAGATGATCACTGAACAGAGTCGCGCGGTGCTCGATTTTCTGCTGATGCTCTGCACCATTGGTCGGCACTATCCCGGCTTCGAAACCGATATTCATGGCGCAACGCTGACTGAGGATGGCCGCTATTTGGTACGCGTGCTTCGCGACGACGTCGAGCACTAACTTAAGATAATTGCCTCTTTTCAACGCCGCTTGCACCACGTAGGGTAAGCGGCTGATTGAACAACCGGAGCCGCTATGCTGCATATAAAACAGATCCACCACATTGCCATTATTGCCACCGATTATCAGCGCAGTAAGGCGTTTTACTGTGATGTGCTGGGCTTTGAATTGTTAGGCGAATATTACCGTGCCGAGCGCGATTCATGGAAAGGCGATCTTGGCCTAAATGGCGTTTACACCATTGAGCTGTTCTCTTTCCCTTCGCCACCGCCGCGCGTCAGCGGACCGGAAGCCTGTGGTTTGCGCCATTTGGCGTTTTGCGTTGATGATGTTGAACAGTCGATTGCCGCATTGGCAGAGAAGGGCGTAACCTGCGAACCGATTCGTATCGATGCATTGACCGGCAAAGCCTGCACTTTCTTTCCCGATCCGGATGGTTTGCCGCTGGAGCTGTATCAAGCGTAAACTAGCCTCCGCCGCGAACCGCAATGAGGTGGTTCGCCTCGACGGAACGCGCTCATGTCTTTATCTCATCTTGCTTCGCTGCTAACACCCGACGCCCGCCTTGTGCTGGCGTTCAGTGGCGGGCTGGATTCCACCGTGCTGCTGCATCAACTGGTGAGCTGGCAACAGCAGCACCCGCAGCTGCGCGTGCGTGCGTTACACGTCCATCATGGTTTGAGCCCCAATGCCGACAACTGGGCGCGACATTGCCAGCACATTTGCCAGCAGTGGCAGATTCCCTGCGAAGTTTTGTACGTGCAGGTTGATGGCCGTAGCAGCGGCATTGAAGCGGCCGCCCGCGAGGCGCGTTATCACGCGTTGTTCCAGCAACTGCAACCCGGTGAGCACTTACTTACCGCGCAACACCTCGACGATCAATGCGAAACACTGTTATTGGCATTGAAACGTGGTAGCGGGCCTGCCGGTTTAGCCGCAATGCCGCAGCAGCGTACGGTGGGCGATCATCAGCATTTGCGGCCATTACTCGAAATAAGCCGCCAGCAATTAGAAGCCTATGCCGCTGAACATCAATTGCGCTGGATCGAAGACGAGAGCAACGCGGATAGCCGTTACGATCGCAATTTTCTACGTCAGCAAATTCTGCCGTTGTTGCAGCAGCGCTGGCCGCATTTTAGCGCCGCCAGCGCGCGCAGTGCCGCACTGTGTGGCGAACAGGAACAATTACTGGATGAGTTGCTGGCAGAGCAGTTGATGCAACTGACCGATGCGCAGGGCGCGCTGCATTTCCCGCCGCTGATCACCATGAGCGAGACGCGGCGTAATGCATTGTTACGGCGTTGGATTGCACAACAAGGCGGCGCGATGCCGGCGCGCGAAGCCCTCAAGCGCATCACTGATGAAGTGATTAACAGCCGTGAAGATGCCAAACCGTGTTTGCGCTTTGGCAACTTTGAGCTGCGACGTTATCGCCAGCAACTGTTCTGGCTGCGACCTCAAATATCACTGAGTCAGCACTTGCTAACCTGGCAGGACCGCACGCAGCCGCTCTACTTGCCGGACAATCTGGGCTGGCTGCATGCCAGCGGCGGCATCGCCGAGCTGCGCCATCCACAGCCGGATGAGACCGTGATGATTCGTTTCCAGGCGCAAGGTTACTATCATCTGCTCGGCCGCGCGGGTGGTCGTGAGATGAAGAAGCTGTGGCAGGAGTTAAGCGTTGCGCCGTGGCAACGCGAGCGTATTCCGTTGATTTATTTTAACCAGACGTTGATTTGCGCGCCGGGACTGTTTATTACCCGCGAAGGCGCGGCCAGCGATGAGCAAGGCTGGCAGGCGATCTGGTCAGCACAACAATAAAATGGAGAGCAATGATGAAACATTGGATTGCGGCGGCATTCATGGCGGCGGCGCTACCGGCTTTTGCCGACGGTGATGTCAACACCGGCGCGCAAAAAGCGGCAAGCTGCATGGCGTGTCACGGCGCGGAAGGGAAAAGTGCTGTACCGCTTTATCCGAATCTGGCTGGGCAACACGAACCCTATTTGCTGCATTCGTTGCAAGCTTATAAAAAGGGCGAGCGCAGCGGCGGTCAGGCGGAAGTGATGAAAGCGTTTGTGGCCGGATTGAGCGATCAGGATATGGCAGATTTGTCGGCGTATTACAGTTCGCTGAAGCCTTAAGCGAGGTGGGCGGGATGTAATTCCCGCCCGAGAGAGGTTTTACTCGTCTTCGCTGACGATGACGGTGCCCAGCTCCGGATGGGTGAAGCTGGCAATGTGGTCGAGCCGCACTTCGCGGGTCTCGCCGGAGAGATCGACGGCAAGGTACTCAACGTTTTTACGTGAGACCATGTCCATGGCTTTCGCCTTGAGCTGATCGCCGTTTTTTAATTCCAGCGACAGCGTCCAGTGTTTTTGGCAGGCGAGCTCGAGGTTGTCGTAGTCATCGCAGTTGATGGGTTTGTAGGCTTCATTCGTCAACATAGTCGCTCACCAATAAGTTTGCAGCGGCATACGCTGCTTGTTCCCTGAGAGAAGAGTTTAGCGCAGAATCAGCGGCAATATCATTGAGAGCCTTTAACGCACAACCAATGGCGTCTGGCATATACCCAAGGTCGCCGCTACCAATTTCGGCATACTTCTGGCGAACTAACTCACAATACTTTTGCACATACACCTCCTCAGCAGAGCTTGATACTCTGGATGATAGGCGACTATATCACAGGATTTTCATGGAAATCAGCCCGGTCATCACGGGAATGATGTAAGGAAACCGGCAAAAGTGACACACAGCGCTGGTCTCATGCATCGGCCATGCGCACAAAAGGTTAAGTCGATGAACAGGATATTACGCGAAGCAACGTCGAAACAAACAGAAGGTGACAGATGATTGTGCTGTCTCGTGCAGTTGCACTTGCCGATAATGAAGTAGAGCTCAGTGCCATCCGTGCCCAAGGTGCGGGCGGCCAGCATGTGAATAAAACCTCCACTGCCATTCATTTGCGTTTTGATATCCACGCTTCGTCATTGCCGCCGTTTTACAAAGAGCGATTACTGGCGGCAAGCCATCATTTGATCACCGCCGAAGGTGTGGTGATCATCAAAGCACAAGAACATCGCAGCCAGGAAATGAACCGCGAAGCGGCCGTACAGCGCTTGATAAATCTGATTCGTGAATTAACCACGGTAGAGAAAGTACGGCGAGCGACCAAACCGACGCGCGGTTCGAAAGAACGGCGGCTGGAAGGGAAATCGCGACGAAGTAATGTGAAGGCGATGCGCGGCAAGGTGCAGTAAAAGCGTAATGAAAAACGCCTCCAATTGGAGGCGTTTTAGGCTTACTTGTTCAGGGCTTTCACCAGGAAGTCGACGATGTCATGCTGCTTAATCATCTGCTTCTCGCTGGCGGTACGCGCCTTGTACTCAATCTCTTGATTATCAAGGTTACGATCGCCAATCACGATGGTGTGTGGCACACCAATCAGTTCCATATCGGCGAACATCACGCCTGGACGCTCTTTACGATCGTCAAGAATCACGTCAATGCCTTTAGCGCGCAGCGTGTTGTACAACTCTTCTGCCAGCTCTTGCACACGGAAAGATTTGTGCATGTTCATTGGCAAAATCGCCACTTCGAACGGTGCCAGCGCGGCAGGCCAGATGATGCCGCGTTCGTCGTTGTTCTGCTCAATCGCTGCCGCCACCACGCGCGTGATACCGATGCCGTAGCAACCCATGGTCATCACCTGGTTACGACCATCTTCGCCTTGTACCGCGGCTTTCATCGCTTCTGAGTATTTGGTACCCAGCTGGAAGATGTGGCCGACTTCGATACCGCGTTTGATCTGCAATGTCCCTTTGCCGTCTGGGCTTGGATCGCCTTCAACCACGTTACGGATATCTTCCACACGCGGTTCTGGCAGATCGCGTCCCCAGTTAATGCCGCTCAGGTGTTTGCCATCAATGTTAGCGCCCGCGCAGAAATCGCTGGTTTTTGCCACGGTACGATCGGCAATTACTGGCATGGTCAAACCGACCGGACCAAGTGAACCCGGACCTGCGCCCAGCAGCGCACGAATCTCTTCTTCGCTGGCCATTTCCAGCGGCTCGGCCACGATATCCAGCTTCTCGGCTTTGATTTCGTTCAGCTGATGATCGCCGCGCAACAGCAAGGCAACCAGCGTGTGGCCGCTCTCTGCGGTGGCTTTAACAAACAGCGTTTTCACCGTTTTCTCAATCGCTACCTGATGTTGCTCTACCAGTTCAGCGATGGTTTTGGCATTCGGCGTATCAAACTGCGTCATTGCCTGCGTCGCTTGTGGACGCTCGCCCGCTGGCGCTACCGCTTCGGCTTTCTCAATGTTGGCCGCGTAATCAGATTCGCTAGAGAAGATCACATCATCTTCGCCGCTCTGCGCCAGCACCTGGAATTCGTGAGATGCGCTACCACCGATCGAACCGGTATCCGCCTGTACGGCGCGGAAATCCAGCCCCATACGGCTGAAGCTCTGGCTGTAGGCGCGATACATCGCGTCGTAAGTTTCCTGCAATGATTCCTGCGAGGTGTGGAATGAGTAGGCATCTTTCATGATGAACTCACGTGAACGCATCACACCAAAACGCGGGCGCACTTCATCACGGAATTTGGTCTGAATCTGATACAGATTCAACGGCAGCTGCTTATACGAGCTCAGCTCGTTGCGGATCAGGTCAGTCACGACTTCTTCGTGGGTAGGGCCCAACACGAAAGGACGATCGTGACGATCTTTAACACGCAGCAGTTCTGGGCCGTACTGCTCCCAACGACCGCTCTCTTCCCACAAATCGGCAGGCTGAACCACCGGCATGGAGATCTCAATCGCACCGGCGTTGTTCATCTCTTCACGCACGATGTTTTCAACTTTTCGCAGCACGCGAATACCGGTCGGCAACCAGGTGTATAAACCAGAAGCCAGTTTGCGGATCATGCCGGCGCGCAGCATCAGCTGGTGGCTGATCACTTCTGCATCGGAAGGTGTCTCCTTCAGAGTGGAGAGCAGATATTGAGTAGTACGCATTGATTACGATTCCAGTTATACGGAAGGAAACTGACAAAATTTTTTGTGGCGGCTAGTGTACCAGTGAGATCAATCACTCAAAAGCGCGTTTTAGCGTGGATCGAGGGCAATCACCTCGGTTCCGACCTCATCAATGCGCCAGCGCACATTAAAGTCGAGCAGCCATGCGGCATATTCACGATCCAATGTCTCACCTTTACGGTAGGCGGGACGCGGATCCTGTGCCAATACTTCGGTGATAAACCGTGCCAATTGGGGATACTTTTTTTGCTGCTGAAGCAGTTGGCTCTGCGCCAGCGGCGAAAAACGCACTGGCATGCTGGCATCAGGTGCGGCTTGAGCAAAACCCGCGCGCGCATCAGGTAACGCTTCGGCAAAAGGCAAGTAGGGTTTGATATCCACCACTGGCGTGCCATCAACCAAATCAAGGCTACCAAGCTGCAAAATCACCTGCTGTTTCTCACAGCGAATGCCTTTCAACTCAACCAGTGACATACCGATCGGGTTCGGACGAAAGGTCGAGCGAGTGGCGAATACGCCCATACGCGCATTGCCGCCAAGGCGCGGTGGACGCACCGTCGGACGCCAACCGCCTTCCATGGTTTGATGGAAAACAAACAGCAACCAAAGATGGCTGAACGTTTCTAGCCCTCGCACCGCTTCCGGCTGGTTGTAAGGCGGCAAGAGATGCAACTCGCCGCCGCCATCCTGCACCAGACCTGGCTGGCGCGGGACGGCAAACTTCTCTTTCCACGGCGAACGGATTACGCCGATTTGCGCGAAGGCAAATTCACTCATTGATTGGAAACTTTCAATGCAGATCCCTGGCAAATTGCCTGGCGATAACAGCCTGGCGTGCTGCTAACAATTTCACACTTATGCAGCAGTACGGCGTTGGCTTTCATACCCGCGGCTTTGATCTGCAAGCGCTTACGCGCGGTATTGATATTCGGTGGTGAATCCTGACTGCTGCTTTGGCAATCTTCAGCGGAAACTTCGCCCAAATCGCGGAACGGGTTGCTCACCAAATCGGTGGCATCGGTGTAAATTTTCACCGGTGCGGGACGCGGGGCGGGTTTGCGTTCTGGCTCACTGGATGCCTGTTGCGGGCGAGAAGGAGCACTGCTTATCGGGTGGTATTCACGCACACACCCGGTCAGCATCAATGCCAACAAGCAGAGCGGTAAAAAACGCATGGCAACATCCTCTAGTCATAAAAAGTGGCGTTATTGAAACAAGGACGACAATAAATAACAAGTCAGGTGCAATTTATGGCAAAAGAAAGGGCGGCCGAAGCCGCCCTGTTAGGCATGAATGGTTAAAATTACCAGCCTTTCACTGCGCCGCCGTTGAAGATTTTGTTAGCCGCTTCAGACACTTCGTCTGATTGGTAAGCTTCAACAAATTTCTTCACGTTTTCAGCGTCTTTATTATCTTCGCGGGTAACAATCAGGTTCACGTAAGGTGAATCTTTATCTTCTACGAAGATGCCATCTTTGGCAGGTGTCAGACCAATCTGGCTCGCGTAAGTGGTGTTGATGACCGCCAGTGCAATCTGCTGATCGTCGAGTGAACGTGGCAGCTGTGGTGCTTCCAGTTCAACAATCTTCAGGTTTTTCGGGTTCTCGGTGATATCCAGCGAGGTTGGCAGCAGGCCAACGCCATCTTTCAATTTAATCAGACCGACTTTCTGCAACAGCAGCAGAGAACGACCCAGGTTGGTTGGATCATTTGGAATCGCGATCTGTGAACCGTTTTGCAGTTCGTCCAGTGATTTGATTTTCTTCGAGTAGCCAGCAATCGGATAAACGAAGGTATTGGCGACGGCGGTCAGCTTGTAGCCGCGATCTTTGATCTGCTGATCCAAGTACGGTTTGTGCTGGAAGGCGTTAGCATCGATATCACCTTTGCTCAGCGCTTCGTTTGGCAGCACGTAATCGTTAAAGGTCACCAGCTCAACATCGAGACCATATTTCTCTTTAGCCACTTTCACCGCGGTTTCTGCAACTTGCTGCTCAGCACCGACAATCACACCCACTTTGATGTGGTTTGGATCTTTGGCTTTTTGATCGCATCCTGCCAACGCAATCGCGCCAACCAGCGCACCCACAGCGGCAATCTTTTTAAATGTAAAAGACATATCCCTTCCTTAATAGAGGACTATTGATGTTGCTTGCTTACTTGTGGGACACAGCACGCACAATGCGGTCGCCACAGAATTGGATTAAATACACCAGAACAACCAGCAGGATCAGTACGGTATTCATCACGGTGGCGTTATAGCCGATGTAACCGTATTGATAGCCAATCTGGCCTAAACCGCCTGCGCCGACAGCTCCACCCATGGCAGAGTAGCCGACCAGCGTAATCAGGGTAATTGTAGCGGCATTCACCAGACCCGGCAGCGCTTCCGGCAACAGCACTTTACGCACGATTTGCAGCGGCGTAGCGCCCATGGCGCGAGAGGCTTCGATCAAACCGGTTGGCAATTCCAGTAAGGCATTTTCTACCATGCGCGCAATAAAGGGTGCGGCACCGACAGTCAGCGGTACGATGGCGGCTTGCAAGCCAATTGACGTGCCAACAATCATGCGGGTGAACGGAATCATCCATACCAGCAGGATAATGAAGGGAATCGAGCGGAAGATATTTACCAGCGCAGAGAGCACGCGATACAGCGAGTTGTTTGCCAGAATCTGCCCCGGACGCGTGACATACAGCAGCACGCCAACTGGCAGGCCGATGACAAAACCAAAGAAACCAGAGACAAAAGTCATCATCAGCGTTTCCCAGACGCCGCGCGTCAGTAACCACATCATCGCTTCAGACATAACCCAGCACCTCTACTTTCACATGATTTTCTTTCAGCCAGGCAATCGCGGCTTGTGTATCTGTTTCACTGCCATCCATTTCAGCCAGCATGATGCCGAACTTCACACCACCGGCGTAATCCATCTGCGCACTGATAATGTTGTTATTCACGTTAAAGCGACGCGCCGATTCCGACAGCAGCGGGGCATCCACCGATTTACCTGTGAATTCCAAGCGCAATAAAGGAACGCTGTCCGCGCTGGCTTGCGCGCGCATGCGTTGCTGATAATCATCCGGGATATCCAGATGCAGCGTTGATTGGATGAACTGCTGCGCCAACGGCGTCTTCGGATGCGAGAACACTTCGCTAACGCTGTCCTTCTCTATTAATTCACCATTGCTGATTACTGCAACCTGATCACAGATGCGCTTCACTACATCCATTTCATGGGTGATTAACAGAATAGTGATTCCCAGGCGACGATTAATGTCTTTTAGCAACTCCAGAATCGAGCGTGTTGTGGCTGGATCCAATGCGCTGGTGGCTTCGTCACACAGCAACACTTTGGGATTGCTCGCGAGCGCACGGGCAATCGCCACACGCTGTTTTTGTCCGCCTGAGAGGTTCGCCGGCCAACTGTCGTGTTTATCCGATAAGCCCACCAGTTCCAGCAGCTCGGTTACGCGTTTCTTTATCTGATCGCGCGACAGATTGCCCAACTCTAGCGGCAGCGCCACATTGCCTGACACGGTGCGGGAGTTCATCAGGTTAAAATGTTGGAAAATCATGCCAATTTGGCGGCGTGCCAGCGTCAATTGACCTGAGGAGAGCGTGGTTAACTCTTGGCCATCAACCAGCACACGGCCAGAAGTAGGGCGCTCCAGCAGATTGACGCAGCGAATCAGTGTACTTTTACCGGCACCGGATGAACCGATGACGCCATAAATCTGTCCAGCAGGCACATGCAGGCTAACGTTTGATAACGCCTGGATAGTGCGTGAACCTTGCTGGAACACTTTGGTGATATTTTCGAGTTTAATCATTAGTTTATTTATTATCGTGTTGCATTGTCCGTGGTGTATCGGGATTCGCTCAGCAGCACTGAGCGAAATTTGGATGGATGTTAAGGCATCCAGACGTCTAAATCAATGAGAGTCATTCAATCTGGCATTCTCTCGTTATGCGCAATCATGCGATACTTAGCGACACATTTTCAGCAGGAGTTTCTACGTGGCGAACAAAGTCCCGGCTATTTTTCTTGATCGTGATGGCACCTTAAATGTCGATCACGGCTATGTTCATGAAATCGATAATTTCGAATTTATTGATGGCACCATCGAAGCGTTGCAGGCGCTCAAGAAGATGGGCTATGCGCTGGTGCTGGTGACCAACCAATCGGGTATTGCGCGTGGCATGTTCACCGAAGACCAGTTTATGCAGCTTACGGAATGGATGGATTGGTCGCTGGCCGATCGTGATGTCGATCTGGATGGCATCTATTTCTGCCCACATTTACCGGATGCAACAGTAGAAGCCTATCGCCAGCAGTGTGATTGTCGTAAACCGCAACCGGGTATGCTGCTCTCTGCGCAGCAACATTTGGATATCGATATGGCTGCTTCTTATATGGTAGGCGACAAAATAGAAGATATGCAGGCAGCGTTAGCCGCTGGAGTAGGCACTAAAGTGCTGGTGCGCAGCGGTAAGCCTGTAACCTCAGAAGGTGAGTCCGCCGCAGATTGGGTACTAAATAGCCTTGCAGAGCTACCTGGACGCATCAAAAAGGGGTAAAAACGGGGCTTTTGCGCAAATTTCAAGCGAACAGCAAAAAAGTTGAAATTTGCTCTTGTCAGCCGCGAATAACTCCCTATAATGCGCCACCACTGAGACGGCAAAGCGGCAACGCAGACGGCTCAGCAGGGAGTGAAGAAATTCATCCCGCCGGATGAAAACGCTGAAAAAAGTG
>NZ_JBNBPM010000010.1:0-148370 GCF_059412405.1 Pantoea sp. CFCC18179
TGGCGGCTTTAGCGCGGTGGTCCCACCTGACCCCATGCCGAACTCAGAAGTGAAACGCCGTAGCGCCGATGGTAGTGTGGGGCCTCCCCATGCGAGAGTAGGGAACTGCCAGGCATCAAATAAGTGAAGAAGCCCTGAACAGTAGTTCAGGGCTTTTTTACGTCTGAATTTCAGATGAATTTCAGAGAAACACAGCAACAATCAGCTAATTTCCTCTGCCTTCAACAACTAAAACACTGGGCTTTTGCGAAAAACAGCAACAATCCCAACGAAAAATTCCTCTTCAGTCACAATTTGTCAGTCAGGATTAGCCAGAATTCCCGCAAGTAGCAAATTGATGCTTTACTCAATCCTTTGGCGCTAATTATTAGCATGGAAAAGAGGTAAGCATGACAAATTCACTACAACAAAAAGCAACACAGCCAGAGCCCACCGCTGACACTAAACAACGCATCTGGGCGATCGTTGGTGCATCGTCTGGCAACCTGGTTGAATGGTTCGATTTCTACGTCTACTCCTTCTTCTCACTCTATTTTGCTCATATCTTCTTCCCGAGTGGCGATACCACCACACAATTGCTGCAAACTGCTGGCGTGTTTGCTGCGGGATTTTTAATGCGACCAATTGGCGGCTGGCTATTTGGTTACATCGCCGATCGTCATGGGCGCAAAACGTCGATGTTAATCTCCGTCTGCATGATGTGCCTGGGATCATTAGTGATCGCTTGCTTGCCCGGCTATGGGGAAATAGGTTTAGCTGCACCCGTTATTCTGTTGCTGGCTCGCATGTTCCAGGGATTATCGGTTGGCGGTGAATACGGCACCAGTGCCACTTATATGAGTGAGGTGGCATTAGAAGGGCGGAAAGGTTTCTATGCATCATTCCAGTATGTAACGCTGATTGGAGGGCAATTGTTAGCGGTGCTGACTGTGGTTGTGTTGCAGCAAATCCTTAGCGATGAAGAACTTCGCAGTTGGGGCTGGCGCATCCCATTTTTCCTCGGAGCTGTATTGGCTGTCGTCGCATTGTGGCTGCGTCGCTCGCTCAATGAAACCTCTGATAAAAAGCATCGTGAACACCGCGATGCCGGCAGCATTATTGGGCTTTTGCGCAACCATTCACGTGCTTTTCTGATGGTGCTAGGTTTCACCGCCGGCGGTTCGCTCAGTTTCTACACCTTCACCACCTACATGCAGAAATATCTGGTTAACACTGCAGGCATGGATGCACGTAGCGCCAGTGGATTGATGACCGGGGCTTTGCTGGTATTCATGTTGATCCAGCCAGTTATAGGCGCGTTATCTGACAAAATTGGCCGTCGTGCATCAATGATGATTTTCGGTGCTGGCGCGGCAATTTGTACAGTGCCAATTCTCATGCTGCTACAAAACGTTCAGAGCAGTTGGCTGGCGTTTGCGCTGATCATGCTGGCGCTGCTGATTACCAGTTTCTACACCGCGATAAGTGGCATTTTGAAAGCCGAGATGTTTCCACCGGAAGTCCGCGCTCTAGGCGTCGGATTGTCGTACGCAGTGGCGAATGCGATTTTTGGTGGTTCAGCGGAGTACGTGGCGTTGCTGCTCAAAAAGGAAGGGATTGAAACCAGCTTCTTTTGGTACGTTTCGGCGATGGGCGCTTTAGCGTTTCTGGTTTCATTAATGCTGCACCGTAAAGGCAAAGGTATCGCATTGTAATTACTGGCTTAGATTCCAGAGCGCAATACCGCTAGCAGCACCAGCAATATCCCAACTGAGATCTTTCCAACTCCAGCCGCTCCCAGCAGAGCGGCTGTCATACAACTCCTTCCCAACACCAAAACTCAGTGAGAACAGGAAGCCAAAACGCAGATTTTGCCCGCGGCTTTGATGCTGATGTTGTGAAATCTCACTACCGGCAGCCGCCAACACAGCAGAGGAGAAAAAGTGTTCCGCTTTATCTTTGCCGGTCCAGCTATCTTGCGCCACATGCGCACACCCGCTACACAATAAAATCACGCAGAGGATGAGCGCACGCATTGGCTTACAGCAGACGGCTAATCAAACGGTCAATACGAATGCGGCGCAGGCGACGAATCAACTTACGCACCTTGGCTGGATAATCAGAGATGCTTTCCAGCTCGCGGAAATGCTGAACGACAGTGGTGTGCTGGCGAATCAAGGCCAACTCTTTCTCGCGCTGTTCGGCCAGTTGATTAAGTGGATCATGGATCAGCACCGCATTTTCAAGATCAAGTCGCCATGCGCGTGGATTGAGGTTGTTGCCGGTAATCATCATCCATTCGTCATCGACCCAAATGCCTTTGAGGTGATAACTGTTTTCGCCATCTTTCCATAAACGCACGGTGAGCTGACCGTTGTTGACGTAATACTGAAGTCGGCTAAGGAAGCGGCGCAGGTTGATCTCATAAAGATAGGGCAGCGCACCGATGATTTTAAAGGGTTGATCAGGCGGAATATAAAAGTCGTTCGCCGTTTTATCACCAATGATGATCTCGACTTCTTTACCTTGACGCAGCAAATGAATCAGGTTGCGTACCAGAATCGCTGGCAAGTTAAAGTAAGGCGTGCAAAGCGTCAGTTTACGCTCGGCGCAGGGCATCAAATGAAAGATGGTTTTGTTCAGCAGGCTACGTTTGCCTAAGCCAACCAATGGCGTAACAGCCAGTGATTCATTATCTGCATTGCCGGTAAATTGATAGTTAAAGCTGCGCAGATCCTGGCGGAACTGGCGCGTTTCGTTCTTAATTTCCGGGCTAGAAGGACGCTCAGATTGATCGAGTCTGTTAACCGCATCCGATTCTTTGAGGTTTTCGCAAATCCACGCATACATGGTATCGGTCAGTTGTGGATTACGGATCAACTGATAGCGATCGTATCGATATTTATCATGCTGATGGAGATAAACATCATTCAGGCTAGCACCGCTGTAAAGCAGCGTGTCATCAATGATAAAACCTTTCAGATGCAGCACGCCAAGCGCTTCACGGGTATTAACCGGAATGCCGTAAACCGGAATGGCGATGTCAGGATGTTGAGCCGCCATTTCACAATACCAATCGGCATTGGTCACGCTGCGCGCTGCGCCGATACGACCACGCTGCGCACGATGCCAGTCAACCAGGATGCAAACATCCAGCTCCGGACGTGCCTGACGCGCAGCGTACAGCGCCTGCATAATTCCCCGGCCGCCGTCATCATTTTCCAGATACAGTGCCGTAATGCAGATGCGCTTCTCTGCCGCCGCTATCTTCGTCAGCAGGGTTTCGCGAAACTCGGCAGGCGAGTAAAGCGTCGTCAAATCCGACACGGATTGTGACAGTTTAGGCAGCTGTGCGAGGTGTTGTTGGTGTTTATTGCGTTTAAATTTAGACAACATCACAGTGCACTTCTTCTCTGTTCATTGCATGGCCTTTTGCCATCAAATCATGATCCTAACGGTAAATAATACCATCAACCGGCCCGCAGAGGAGGATTTTTACCTTTCTGTACAGGTTAGCTGATTGCCTCTCCCAGCGGTAAGTTCAGGCTTACAATGCCATCATCTAATTGAATATTCACACGAAAATTGAGTTTTCTCGCCAACGTGATCATGCCGGTATTGTGCGGCATGGTGATACCGTTCAATTGTTGCAGGCCATGATCGCGCGTATAACGGATCATCTTTTCCAGCAAGCGTCTGCCCATCCCCAAACCTTTCAGGTCCGAACGCACCAGTACCGAGAATTCAGCATCAATGTTATCGGCATCCGAAATGGCGCGTGTCACGCCAATAATCTCGTCTGCGCCGTTGTGTTGACGTACCGCCACAATCGCCATTTCGCGGTCGTAATCAATTTGCGTCATGTTGGCCAAATCTTCATGAGTAAACTCATTGATTTCACTGAAATAGCGATAATAGAGATCTTCTTTGGTGACTTGGGCGATAAAGGCGCGTAACTGCGGTTCATCTTCCGGCAGAATCGGGCGGAACAGGCAATGTTGACCATCTTTCAACTCTACTTGTTCTTCCAGATGATGCGGATAAGGGCGAATCGCGAGGCGAGTTTCGTTATCGCCATGGAAAGGCGCTAGCTGCAATGTGACGTCCAACAGGGTAAATTCATTGGCTGAAGCCAGCAGTGGATGGATATCCAAACGCTGGATTTCAGGGCAATCCACTACCAAATTCGAAACCTGCACCAACAACTGGCTCAGCCCGGTAATATCCAGCGGTCGTAACGCGCTACGACTGCGCACCTTGCCACTTTTCATCGCCTGAATCACCAGATAGCGTGCCAGCGTCATGTTCAGCGGCGGCAAAGCCACAGCGGCTTGCTTGTCTGGCTGCCACTCCACACCGCCTTCACCCAACAGAATAATCGGGCCAAACAGCGGATCTTGCTCAACCACCACGCGTAATTCCTGCGCACCGGCCCGATTCGCCATGCTTTGCACCAGCAGGCCATCAATGTGTGCCAGCGGATGGGTTTCACGTACACGATCAAAAATGGCCTCAGCCGCCTGTTCCACTTCAGCGGCACTGCGCAGATACAACATCACGCCTTGAACTTCGGATTTATGTGGAATATCCGGTGAGCGCAATTTCAGCGCAACCGGATAGCCAATTTGATCGGCGATGCTGGTCGCTGCTGCACTGTCGTTGGCGATCCACGTTGGTAAGGTCGCTAATCCGTAAGCTTGCAACACCGGCTGCACTTCGTGGGTATCTAAGGTAGTGATGCCTCTATCCAGTGCTTGCTGAATCAACTGATGTGCCTGCGCGCTGTTCTGGGTTAAACCGAGCGGTAGCGCGGGCGTTTCACGTAACTGCTTCTGATTGCGACGATATTCCACCTGATGCATAAACGCGGTCACGGTACCTTCTGGCGTGCGCCACGTAGGAATTCCGGCCTGAGTAAATGCGCGCCTTGCTGCCTGCGATGAGTATTCGCCGCACCAGTTGGTGAGCAAGGTGATTTGTTTGCCACGAGGATGTTTAGCCACCGCCGCAATAATCTGCTCGGCGGTTTCACTGGCTGGTGAAACGGCACTTGGCGCGTGGATGATCATCAAGGCATCAAGTTCATGGCTATCGAGCAACTGTTCGATGCAGGCGACATAACGTGCTGGCGTCGCGTCATCTTTCAAATCGAGCGGATTGCCGCGGCCCACGCCTTCCGGCAGCCATCTTTCTAGCGCCTGCAAGGTTTCATCACTCAGCGTGGCCAGTTTTCCGTTACGCGCATACAGCTCATCAAGCGCCAGAGCCGCGGGTGCTGCGCCATTGCTAATGATCATCAAGCGATCACCGCGCAGCGGGCGCATATGACTCAGTGATTCCACTGCGGAAAACAACTCATGCGTATCCTGCACACGCAATAAACCTGCACGCTGGATTGCCGCATCCCAGGCGGCATCCAGCCCGCTATGGCTGCCGATCATCGCTTGTGCTTGATGGCTGCGTCCGCTTTTAATCACCAGGATCGGTTTATTACGTGATGCGCTTCGCGAGGCTGAGACAAAGCGGCGGGCATCACTGAGATGTTCGAGATACAGCAGAATGGCGCTGGTTTTTCCGTCACGTGCAAGAAAATCCAGCAAATCATCAACGTCGATATCGAGGCTGTCACCCAGCGCGATAAACCACGAAAAACCGAGATTACGCTGCTGCGCCCAATCAAGAATGGTGTTAGAAACTGCCGCTGATTGCGAAATAAAGGCAATGCGTCCTTTGGCAATCGGCACGGGTGAAAAGCTGGCATTCAGTCCTTGCCACGGTGCCAGCAAGCCTAAGCTATTCGGGCCGAGCAGGCGAATTTGCCATTGGCTGGCGCAGGCTTTCAACTCTTCCAATTGGCTGGCGGGCGCAGACAGGATAATGCACGCCTTACAGCCTTTTTCACCCAGTTGCTGTAACAGTTCGAGATTGCGTTTGGCGTGGGTGCAAATGATGGCGAGATCGGGTGCGAAGGGCAGGCTGGCGATATTCGGCCAGGCAAGCACGCCACTCACGGCTTTATACTTTGGCGTCACCGGCAAAACTGGGCCGCTAAATCCGCCTGCCAGCAGGTTACGCATCATAAAGTAACCGGCGCGTCCGGGCGTAATTGACGCACCAATCACCGCAATTGATTTAGGTCGTAACAGCGCTTCCAGTCCGCGTTGGCTCATCATCCGCTCCTGCTATCAAGATTGGCATGATTGTAAACGCTTTTTACTGCGCGTGCCGATTCGCCGATCGCAGGCTGAGAGCCAGCTTCAGAAACCGTCGCTCAAGGCGGCCTCTTTCGCGTGAATGGGATGATGCGGTTTCCCTGCCAAATAAGCATGGCGGAAGCGTTCAAAGTAGCGTTGCAGTTCAGCGGCGGCGACGACATCGCCGGCTTGCTCCAGCAGCGCGGCAGCGACTTCAGCGGTGCAGTGCTGGCCTATGCCGTGAGCTTCACGCAGCGTGTAGCGCGAAGGCGTCGAGACATCCAGTGACATCACCGGAAATGCATCGAGCCACGGACTTTTGCGAAACATTTTGCGCGCTTCGGTCCAGGTGCCATCCAGCATGATAAACAGTGGCGGTTTGCCGCTGAGTGGCGGGGTAGTGAGCACCTGACGATCGGCATCCGCATACGAACCTGGGAACACCACCAGTGGTTGGTAATCACTGTTTTTTACTGCTGCGAGCAACGCTTCATCCGGTTCCGTACGCGACCAGCCAAACGCCAGCGTGTCTGGCAACACATCGGCGATCAATCTGCCGGTATTGCTCGGTTTCATCGGTTCGGTATCAAACATCACCAAACAAAAACGGCTGCGCGCATCTTGCGGTTGCATGGTGGCGCACAGACAGTTCTTCTGCGGCAGCAAGCAGCGTTGGCAGCGCAACACGCGATTACCGCGCGCAAGAAACGGGCGCGTGGCGCGCGCTAAACGTTGCGCACGTAAGCGCAGAACGGCATTTTCAGACATAGATTCGTAGGCAGGGAAAAAACGCCAGTGTAATGGAATTAGCCGGGAAAGGTAATAAGGAGGGCCAACACGTGGCTGGCCTAACGGCTTACAGGGATTCGTCGAGCCATTCGTTGAAAGGCGCTTTTGGCATCGCACCGTTCAGCATGTCGACCATTTCGCCATTCTTAAACAGCATAATGGTTGGAATGCTGCGAATGCGGAAACGCGAACTCAGTGCCGGTTCGGCTTCGGTGTTCACTTTCACAAAACGCACTTTGCCACGGCGTTCGTCGGCAACGTCTTTAAACACCGGCGCGAAGTTAACGCACGGGCCGCACCACGGCGCCCAGAAATCGATCACCACCGGCAAGTCGTCCTGCAAAAACTTATCCAGCGTAGCGGCTGTTGCGTTAGCCACTTCGCCATTGAAAAGCTCGCCGCCGCAGCGTCCACATTTCGCGCCATCGGCAATACGCGCTTCGGGCACGCGGTTGGTTGCCTGACACGAGGCACAAACTGTATTCATATTTACCTCAATCCGGACCTGTAAATCTCATGATTGCCGGACATTATTAAAAGGTTGAGTGCTATGCTCAATCTGGATTACCCAATAGGTTCAATAGATGATAGCTAAGCTCCGACACATCAGGTAATCTTCGCGCTCTCAATGCAGGAGGAACAGATGAACGACGAATTTAAAGGCAAAAGCGGCAAGGTAAAAGTGATGTACGTACGTGATGAGGATGCCGGTCAGAAGCCTAATCCTCGTACCGGTAAAGGCGGCCGTCCTGCTGCACGCCAGGAAGATAATCGTCGCTCTGGTCCTCGCACTGCACGTAATAATGAAGAAGGCAGTGGCCGTAGCGGTGCTCCACGTGGCGCGCGTAGTGAAGCGGGTGGCCGCAGCTCTGCACCACGCGGTGCGAGCAATACCGAACGTGGTCGCAGCTTTGGTCGCCGTGACGATCGTGCTGATGACAACCGTAGCTTCGGCGATTCGCCATGGCGTACCGTTTCTCGTCCGCCGGTAACGGATGAGAGCCAACTGGATGATGCGGCAAGCAACAAGCCGGTGATCGATCCTGAGCAGATTCGCCGTCAGCGCCAGGAAGAGACGCGCGTTTACGGTGAAAACGCCTGTAAAGCGCTGTTCCTGAGCCGCCCAGAAAGCATCGTGCGTGCGTGGTTTATCCAGAGCGTCACGCCGCGTTTCCGTGAAACCCTGCGTTGGTTAGCGGCTAACCGCAAAGCCTATCACGTCGTGGATGATGCCGAGCTGACCAAAGCGTCTGGCACCGAACACCATGGCGGCGTGTGTTTCATCATCAAAAAACGTATGGGCATGCCTGTTACCGAGTGGCTGAGCAAAGCACCAACCAAAGATTGCGTGCTGGCGCTGGAAGATGTCAGCAACCCGCATAACCTCGGCGGCATCATGCGTAGCTGCGCGCACTTCGGCGTGAAAGGTTTGCTGGTAAACGATGCTTCACTGCTGGAATCGGGCGCCGCTGTGCGTACCGCTGAAGGGGGTGCTGAGCACGTGCAAGCGATCAGCGGCGAGAGTTTTGCCGATGGCCTCGAAGCGTTCCGTAAAGCGGGTTACACCATTGTGACTACGTCAAGCCACGAAGGCACGCCACTGGCGAAAGCCGAGCTGCCAGCCAAAATGGTGCTGGTGCTGGGCCAGGAGAGCGAAGGTCTGTCAGACAGCGCGTTCCAGCAAGGTGATATCAGCCTGTCGATTGGTGGCACCGGCAACGTTGAAAGCCTCAACGTATCGGTGGCAACCGGCATTCTGCTTGCCGAATGGTGGCGTCAGAACGCATAAAAAAACGGGCCGCAAGGCCCGTTTTTATTTTCACCGCTTAGTGAGCGCCACCCCCGCCACTGCCCGCACCAAATGGCGGACGCGCAAACCACACCAGCACCAGCAACAGCAAGAACACTCCCGCCGATGCCCAGAAGATCTCATTCGCTGAGATAATCAGGCCCTGATTAGTAATTTGCTGCGCGATATACGCCGACGCCTGTTGTTGCGTCATGCCCAGGCTTTGCAGTTGGTCGTACATCTGCTGTGAATTGACGTTGAACGGGTTCACCGACTCCGACAAATAGCTGTGATGCATGGATTCGCGATCGGTCCACATGGTGGTGGTGATCGACGTACCAATCGAACCCGCCAGGGTACGCACGAAGTTCGACAAGCTTGATGCCGCCGCCATACGTTCCGGTGGTAATCCCGACAGCGTAATGGTGGTCAATGGCATGAAGAAGCATGCCACCGCGAAGCCCTGAATAAATTGCGGCCACGCCGACGCACCAAAGTCCATGCCCGGTTCAAAAGTATAAGCGCGCCAATAGAAACACACGGCGTACATGATAAAGCTGAAGGTTACCAGCTTGCGCATATCCAGCTTGTGCGCGAAGCGGCCAATGATCGGCGACAGGATGACTGGCAGAATGCCTACCGGCGCCGACGCCAATCCGGCCCAGGTGGCGGTGTAGCCATATACCTCCTGCAACAGCTGCGGTAGTAACACTATCGAGCCGAAGTAGAGCATGTACGCCAGACTTATCGACAAACAGCCAATGGTGAAGTTGCGCATCTTAAACAGCGATAGATCGACTATCGGGTGATCGTCGGTGAGTTCCCACACCAACAACACCAGCAGCGCCACCACCGCGACCACCATCAGCACCACAATCTCGGTTGAGCTGAACCAGTCGAGTTCTTTGCCGCGGTCGAGCATCACCTGCAACGATCCGATACCGACCACCAATAGCACCAAGCCAACCATATCGATCGGGCGGATTTCGGTTTTGGTTTCACGTCCACGCAGCGTTTGCAACGTTAACAGCACCACCACTAAACCGATCGGCACGTTGATGAAGAAGATCCAGCCCCAGTGATAGTTATCGCTGATCCAGCCGCCGAGAATCGGGCCGCAGATCGGTGCGACGATCACCGTCATCGCCCACAGTGACAGCGCTACGCTGCGTTTTGCGGGTGGATAGTTATTCAGCAGCAAACTTTGCGACAGCGGAATCAGCGGACCGGCAACCACACCCTGAATCACACGGAAGAAGATCAGCATTTCCAGGCTTTCGGACATGCCACAAGCCCAGGACGCGAGCACAAACAGAATGGTGGACCACGTAAACAGCTTCACTTCGCCAATGCGTTTCGCCAACCAACCGGTGATCGGAATCGAGATGGCATTCGCCACCCCGAACGAGGTAATCACCCATGTGCCCTGCGAGTTCGAGGCGCCAAGGTTACCGGCGATGGTCGGAATCGCCACGTTAGCGATGGTGGAATCGAGGACCTGCATAAACGTCGCCAACGACAGGGCGATGGTCATCAGGACTAACGGCGCACCTTCAAGCGGTTTTTGTGCCATCACAGCCTCCCGCGGCGTTATTCAGCGTTGGCACGAACGATGTCAGTAATCAGCTGGTTAACCGGCGCGAGGTCGATTGCCAAGGCGTTACTTTCATACGCAGCTTGCGAACGCACCACGCTTGCCAGCGTTGCGCCATCTTTATTCTGCGTGTCGATTTTCACCAAGGTAGAGAGACCAATGCGCAGCGGATGTTGCGCGACTTGCTGCGGATCCAACTCGATACGTACTGGGAGACGCTGAACCACTTTGATCCAGTTGCCGGTGGCGTTCTGTGCAGGCAGCAGCGAGAAGGCGCTACCGGTGCCCATATCCAGACCAACCACTTTGCCGTGATATTCAACGTCATTGCCGTAAATATCGCTGATCACCGTGGCTGATTGTCCAATACGCACGCCAGCAAGCTGCGTCTCTTTAAAGTTGGCATCCACCCACAAATTGTTGGCGGGAACCACGGCCAGCAGCGGGGTGCTGGTGGTGATTTGCGAACCAACCTGCACGCTACGACGCGAAATGAAGCCATCAATCGGGCTACGAATTTCAGTACGCTGCAAGGCCAACCAAGCATCACGCAATTCAGCAGCACTCTGTTGTACCGCAGGCTGATTTTCCAGCGAGGTATTCAGAATCATTGCCTGATTAGCATTGTATTGTTGCACCGCGACATCCAACTGCGCTTTCGCTGTCGCCACCGCATCACGCGAGTGTTGCAGCTCTTCTCGACCAATCAGATTGGATGCACCCAGCGGCTCGCGGCGTTTCAGGTCTGATTCGGCCTGATCCAGCGCAGTTTGCTGAAGTTTGATGGTGGCTTGATACTGCTTGCCATTAATCATTAATTGATGGGTTTGACGCACGCTGGTGGCCAATGAGGTCTGCGCTTTTTCAAACGCTTGCTCCGCATCAGTTTTATCCAGCGAAACCAGTACATCGCCTTTTTTCACCACATCGGTGTTATCAAACCACACTTTATTCACGCTACCGGAAACCTGTGCCATCACCTGCACCTGGTTGCCTGCAACGTACGCATCATCGGTTTCCTGGAAGTGACGCAGCACCAAATACCAGTAAGCCAGGTACGCCACGCCAATTAATACAAACACGATAGCCAGCAGGATAAGCACACCTTTGCGCTTCTTCTTTTTATTTGCTGGCTGTTGCGGGCTTTGAGCTTCCGCTGTCGCACTCATGTTGTTCTCCACGTTTTCCATTTAGTCGGGATGTGCTGATCCTTCAACACGGTTGCCCGAGTCGAAAAAGCCAGCACTTAGAGCGCTGGCCGGACAAAAGGGGATTAAAATAGCGATTTCGGAAGGTGATTGTGTCGCACTTCTTGCTATTAGCGCGACAGGGAAGCGATAACCTGATCTTCGTCCATTTTATCAAGGCGGTTAAGCAACTTACGGGTAATCGCTTCAAGCTGATCTTGTTCGTTAGTTGAAAGCGAAGACCACAAATATTGCAGGCTCTGATGCTGTGGTGGCAGCAGCTGACGTAAGAATTCGTTACCTTTTTCGGTCAAGTGCAGATGCAGGCAACGGCGATCGTTTTCGCTTTCACGACGCTCAATCCAACCGCGCTTCTCTAGCTCATCGGCGATGCGCGTGGCATTGGTACGTGAGGAACCCAGCGCTGAGCTTAATTCTGATGGCTGAATGCTTTGATTTTCCTGCGCATCCAGCGTGATCAACGCCATGAATAAGGTCTCGTTAATTCCCTGCGCCTTCAACATTTTGTTGCGATTATCCAGCAGTTTTCCCTGCATGTGCATGCACAGGCGGGTCAGAATGATCTCCTGCAACGGAAAATCTTTATGGCGGTTAGCACGGATGTTTAGCATCTGTTCAATCGGGGAAAACGAACTTTCCATTTTAAAAAAACCTCTTAGTTGCAACTGGTATAGTAATGATGGTGACAGATTAAGCGTAGTCATATTTTCCGCCAGTGATTGTTCGCACGATCACATTGTCAACATATGACATCCAGGTTGTTCCTTAACCTTGGGCGGTTTGCCCTGATAGCGCGCCAGCAGGTGAAAATGGACGCTATCATCAATGCGCTCAGCGAAACCTTTTTAGCGATAAATAATTTCGCGAGAAAAAATAACTGTGGTGAATAACTGCGCTGCTAACCATAACAAACCCAATCATCAATGAACAGTATTGCTCAACAAATTGGTCTCATCTTTACGATTTCTAAACACTTTTGCAATGCAGGATACGCACTAAAATCAATGTGTTGATTAACATCCTCTTAACAACAACGCCCAATGCCCCGTACCAGGAAAATGATGGAATTCGATCGCAAGATTGGAAGGTCATCAAATCTGCCGCTGCGGGCATCAGCTGAGTTGGGCTAAACACGTCGCCCAGGTTGACAGCATTCATGGCGTGAGAATGGGGGAAATAATCATATGTGGGTAATAGTAACCCAAAAAATTATTACATTGATGTGTTAATTAACAGGACGTACCAGTGCGCTATAGCGTACGCTGCGTTTAAATTAACTGGGATGGTTGATAAAACGGGACGGATTAATGTGTTTCGAAAGCAGGCCGGCAAGCATGCCGACCTGAAAGAGTGGCGTGTATTACTTAACTATTTCGCTGCGGCTTGGGCATCTTGCACCCACTTATCAAATTCTGCCTGGTGACCTTTAATCCAGCCATCCACGTGACTATTGATATCCGCTTCAGAAGCATGACCTTCATGCATCGCCGCGTTTTCGGCATTGATATCCGCCAGTGGCAGCTTCATCTCAGCAAACAGTTTCGCTGCTGCTGGGTTTTTCTCTGCCCAGGCTTTGTTCGCCACAATGTGCATGGTATTGACTGGGAAACCGTAGTTTTTGCCATTAGGCAATTTGGTGTCGACCTTGCTCTGCGCGCCAGGCATTGATGAGAACGGTACCTGCAACCACACCACATCTTTGCCCGGTTTCAGTACATCGCTGACCCAATATGGCGTCCAGGTGTAATAGAAAATCGGTTTGCCTTGCTTAAAGCGGGTGATGGTATCGGCAATCATCGCCGAATAGTTGCCTTGGTTGTGCTCCACGCTGTTGCTGAGTTTAAAGGCGTCAATCTGGTGATTAATCACCGCTTCACAGCCCCAACCTGGCGTACAACCGGTCAGATCGGCTTTGCCATCGCCATTGGTATCAAACAATTTGGCAATCTTCGGATCTTTCATCTGCTCGATATTGGTGATGTGGTATTGCTCGGCGGTTTTCTTATCGATCAAATAACCTTGCGCAGCACCGGTCACGTAGGTGCCCTGGCGATAGAATTTCGCATCGCCACCGGCAGCGGCATACATATCATCGTGCAGCGGCTTCCAGTTGGTGGCGATAAAGGTCGCATCACCCGCAGCAATGGTGGTGTAAGCCACGTTGTAATCCACTTCGCTTGGCTTCTCAACGGTATAGCCGAGCTTCTCTAACGCGCGGCTGACCAGCAGCGTCTGAAACGTCTCTTCAGAAATGGTGCTTTGAGCAGGTTTAACGGTGATGCCTTTACCGGGCAGGTCGGCGGCGGACACGTGCGTCGCGGCGAACGTCGTCAGGACGGCGGCGAATAGAGCTGTCTTGCGCATAGTCATTCCTTATTTTACGTGTTACGTCGGAGACGGGCGGCCACAACGGACCGCCCAATAAATCAGGCTTTTTTACTGAAAGGGCGCAGCAGCAGGCCAAGTGGACCGGTGCTGTACCAATGGCGGCTACCACGGCTGCGGCTATCGCGGCCCATGGATTGCGTCAGACGATCAAGGATGATGGCGAGGATCACGATGCCCACGCCGCCAACGGTGGCGAGGCCCATATCAAGACGACCAATGCCGCGCAGCACCATCTGACCCAGACCACCGACGGCGATCATCGAGGCGATCACCACCATCGATAGCGCCAGCATCAGTGTCTGGTTGACACCCGCCATAATGGTTGGCATTGCCAGTGGCAATTGCACTTTGAACAGCATCTGCCTTGGGCTGGCACCAAAGGATTCACTGGCTTCGATCAGGTCAGCGGGCACTTGCTTAATGCCGAGAATCGTCAGGCGTACAATCGGCGGCAGCGCAAAGATGATAGTCACCACCACGCCTGGCACATTGCCAATACCAAACAGCATGACGATCGGCACTAAATAGACGAACGCTGGCGTGGTCTGCATCGCATCCAATAACGGACGGATAATGCGTGCGGCACGTTCACTGCGCGCCAGCCAGATTCCCAGCGGCAAGCCAATGACGATACAGAACAGCAGGGCGGTCAGCACCAGCGCCAGCGTCACCATCGCCTGCGACCACGCACCAATCGCGCCAATGGCAATTAACGAGATCAAGGTGGCGAGACCCATTGCCGGGCTGGCAATCTGCCAGGCGATCAGCGCAAACACCACAATCGCCACCGGCGCAGGCATGCCCAGTAACAACTGCTGGAAGGCGCTGAGGATATAATCCACCGGCACGCGAATGCCCTGGAACAGCGGGCGGAAATGGCTGACCACCCAATCGATGCCTTCGGTGACCCAGCTGTCCAGCGGAATCCAGGTTTTATGGAACGGATCCATGATGTTGAAATGTTCCGGTGCAGGAGCGGGTGCACTGCTTAACCAGTCGCTGCCACTGCTCGCCGCACTGCTGGCGGCATCGTGACCGCCGCTGCTAGCGGCTGTTGGATCACCCCACGCATCAGCACCGCCGGAACCGCTGTCGGTTGGTGCTGCGCTGCTGGCACTGTCGCCACTCGACCACGGATCGCTACTGCTGGCGGCGGCGTTGGTGTCGGCGGCGGGTGTGGTTTGGCTGGCGCTTTCCCACGGATTGGCTGTTTGTTCACTCATAATTAGGCTCCTTCACGATCTAAAGCGCGCAATAGCA
Source organism: Pantoea sp. CFCC18179 (assembly GCF_059412405.1). Classification (NCBI taxonomy): domain Bacteria; kingdom Pseudomonadati; phylum Pseudomonadota; class Gammaproteobacteria; order Enterobacterales; family Erwiniaceae; genus Pantoea; species Pantoea sp. CFCC18179. The sequence continues at coordinate 15,202 of NZ_JBNBPM010000010.1, forward strand.
TGCTTTTCGAAATGATACCGACGTACTGATTCTCTTCGCCGACCACCGGCACGGCGCACGGGGCTTGCGCCACATGCGACAGCAGATCGTTCAGCGAGGTATCGGCAGTCACCGCCGCAGGAACCTCAAGTAGCGCGCTGTCGAGACCTTCTCCGGCTGCCAATGCAGCTTTCAGAGAATCGGTTGACACCACGCCAACAAACTTCTGTTTTTCCAGTACATAACCAAATTCGCGGTCTTCATCCTGCAACAACTTGATGGCGGATCGCGGACCAAAACCGGCGGCTTTACGAATCAGCGCGCCAGCGCTTCGACGGGCAATATCTTTGGCGCTGAATACGTGGCTGATATCGACGCCACGGAAGAAGGTGCGCACATAATCGTTGGCAGGATTATTGAGAATTTCATCCGGCGTACCGACCTGTACCACTTCGCCGCCTTGCATAATGGCAATGCGATCGCCAATACGCATGGCTTCATCGAGATCGTGAGAAATAAATACGATGGTGCGCTGATGTTTCGCCTGTAATTTGACTAATTCATCCTGCATTTCAGTACGAATCAGAGGATCGAGCGCGGAAAAGGCTTCATCCATCAATAAAATATCGGGATTAATTGCCAATGCGCGCGCTAATCCAACACGTTGACGCATGCCACCAGAAAGTTCATCAGGATACGAATGGGCGTAATTATCCAGCCCAACCTGACGTAGGGCTTCCAGCGCTTTTTCCTGACGTTCCTGCAAGGGCACACCGGCTAATTCCATGCCGAAGGCGGCATTATTTAGTACCGTCATATGTGGCATTAGCGCGAAGGATTGGAATACCATGCTGATCTTATTTCTGCGCACTTCACGCAGTTCGGATTCCGATATTTTAGCGATATCGACACCGTCGATGATTACCTGGCCGCGAGTGGGCTCGATCAGACGATTGAGAAGGCGAACCATGGTGGACTTACCTGAACCTGAAAGCCCCATGATGACGAATATCTCGCCTTCTTCAATGGCCAGACTGGCATTTTTGACGCCGACTGAGAGACCGGTTTTTGCCAGAATACTCTCTTTGCTTTCCCCTTTTTCAATCAGCTTAAATGCCTTTTCGGGGTTGTCCCCAAATACTTTATATAAATTCTTTACTTCGAGTTTAATTGCCATGCAGTAATTAATTTCCCGGTTAATGTTTAACTATTTCTTGTTGTGGTCCTGGTCAAATTTAAGCGCCCTATACCGTAGCATAGTGAGAATATCTGACAACCCTGAATGGGAATATTGGCGGAGGCAGAGAGGTAACGATTGGCAATAATTCCAGTGCTCACAAGGGGTGCGCGCGGATGAATTTTTTGTCTCAAAGAAGTGAATTTATAGCTGCTTCAGGAAATTTACGACGCAGAATTGCCGAAAAAGCACCCTGATCAAACGAAATATAAGTGAAATAAAGCGATGTGATGAGGATAAATAGCGTGATTGAAAAGTGATGTTCTAAGGGGAAATAAAATTTGGTTTTAAAGCAAATATCACCAAATTAATCCCCTAAATAGTTCGTGTTGCAACAAGGCGACCAGCCCGCTCGACCCAGGAGCATAGTAAACTATGTGACTGGGAAGAGCGGGCGCAGTCAACGCAGTTGCAGCGCGAAATATGACGGGGATTAGAAATTCCAGTCTTCGTCTTCGGTCTCTACGGCCTTCCCCATCACGTAGGATGAGCCAGAACCTGAGAAGAAGTCATGGTTTTCATCGGCGTTGGGCGATAATGCCGACAAAATGGCCGGATTTACGCTGGTCAACTCTGCCGGGAACAGCGCTTCATAACCCAAATTCATCAGCGCTTTATTGGCGTTGTAATGCAGGAAGGTTTTCACTTCGTCCGCCCAGCCAACCTCGCCATATAGCGCTTCGGTATAGATCACTTCGTTCTCGTACAGCGCCAGCAGCAAATCAATCGCAAATTGCTGCAACTCTTCGCGACGTGCGTCATCAACGGTTTCCAGCGCTTTCTGGTACTTATAACCGATGTAATAGCCGTGCACCGCTTCGTCGCGAATGATCAGGCGAATCAGATCGGCGGTATTGGTTAATTTGCCGCGACTCGACCAATACATCGGCAGCCAGAAACCGGAATAGAACAGGAATGATTCAAGGAACACGCTGGCGATTTTTTTCTTCAACGGATCCTCAGCGCGATAGTGCTCCAGCACAATCTTCGCTTTGTTTTGCAGCGCTTCATTCTCTTCGCTCCAGCGATACGCCGCATCAACATCGGCGGTGTTGCAGAGCGTGGAAAAAATCGAACTGTATGAACGCGCATGCACCGCTTCCATAAAGGAGATGTTCGACAGCACCGCTTCTTCATGCGGCGTAATCGCATCTTCCATCAGTCCCGGCGCGCCAATCACATTCTGAATGGTATCGAGCAGCGTCAAACCGGTGAACACGCGAATCGTCAGCTGCTGTTGCTGGTGTTCCAGCGATTGCCAGGCAGGCAGATCGTTGGAGAGCGGCACTTTTTCCGGCAGCCAAAAGTTGCTGGTTAGGCGGTTCCACACTTCGAGATCTTTATCGTCCTGGATGCGGTTCCAGTTAATCGCTTGAATTTGTTTTAGTTGCATAGTTTTCATCACAGTGCGCACGAGACGCAGCCTTGCACCTCGGTACCTTGAAGCGCCATTTGACGCAGACGGATGTAATAGAGCGTTTTGATGCCTTTCTTCCACGCGTAAATCTGCGCTTTGTTGATATCGCGCGTGGTGACGTCATCGCGGAAGAACAGCGTCAGCGACAAGCCTTGATCGACGTGCTGCGTGGCTTCGGCGTAGGTATCAATAATCGCTTCCGGACCAATCGAGTAAGCATCCTGATAGAGATCGAGATTGTCGTTGGTCATAAACGGCGCCGGATAATAGACGCGGCCCGTTTTGCCCTCTTTGCGAATCTCAATGCGCGACACAATCGGGTGAATGCTCGAAGTGGCGTGGTTGATGTAGGAAATCGAACCGGTTGGCGGAATCGCTTGCAGGTTTTGGTTGTATAAACCGTGCTGCATCACCGATTCACGCAATGCTTGCCAATCGGCCTGCGTCGGCAAGGCAATACCGGCATCGGCAAACAGTTGCGCCACGCGCGCGGTACGCGGTTGCCAGGCTTGATCAACATACTTATCAAAGTATTGGCCGCTGGCGTATTTCGATTGGGCGAAACCATCAAAGCTTTGCTGATGTTCCTGCGCCAGCAGATTCGAGGTGCGCACCGCGTAATAGGTGACGCAATAGAAGTAGAGATTGGTGAAATCCAACGCTTCTGCCGAACCGTACGCCATGCCTTCGCGCGCCAGATAACCGTGCAGGTTCATCTGTCCCAGGCCAATGGCGTGTGAGCGGCGGTTACCTTCGGCCACAGACGGCACCGAATTAATCTCGCTCATTTCGGAAACTGCGGTCAGGGCGCGCACCGCGGTTTCCACCGTTTGCGCCAGATTACGTGAATCCATCGCATGCGCGATGTTAAGCGAACCGAGATTGCAGGAGATATCTTTGCCCACGCGGCGATAGCTGAGATCGTCATGGAACTCGCTAGCGCTGTTGACCTGCAAAATCTCAGAACACAAATTGCTCATGTTGATGCGACCGGCAATCGGATTGCTGCGGTTCACGCTGTCTTCAAACATGATGTAGGGATAACCCGACTCGAATTGAATCTCGGCCAGCGTCTGGAAGAAATCGCGCGGCTTAATGTAGGTTTTGCTGATGCGATCGTCGGCGAGCATTTCGTCGTAATGCTCGCTAATGCTGATGTCACCAAACGCCTTGCCGTAAATACGTTCCACATCGTACGGTGAGAACAGCGCCATATCGCGGTTCTCTTTCGCTAACTGAAAGGTGATATCCGGGATCACCACGCCGAGCGACAGCGTTTTGATACGAATTTTCTCGTCAGCGTTTTCGCGTTTGGTATCCAGGAAACGGAAAATATCCGGATGATGGGCATTGAGCCACACCGCGCCCGCGCCTTGGCGTGCGCCCAACTGATTGGCGTAAGAAAACGCGTCTTCCAGCATTTTCATCACCGGAATCACGCCCGAAGATTGGTTCTCAATGCGCTTAATCGGCGCGCCGGATTCACGCAGGTTGGAGAGCAGGAACGCCACGCCGCCGCCGCGTTTCGACAGTTGCAGCGCCGAATTCACTGCACGACCAATCGATTCCATATTGTCTTCGATGCGCAGCAGGAAGCAGGAAACTAACTCGCCGCGCTGCTGTTTGCCGCAGTTGAGGAAAGTTGGCGTTGCGGGCTGGAAGCGGCCGCTGAGCATTTCTGCCAGCAGCTCGCGCGCCAAGGTTTCATTGCCGCGTGCCAATGTCAGCGCCACCATGCAGGCGCGCTGTTCAAAGGTTTCCAGATAGCGTTTGCCGTCGAAGGTTTTCAACGTGTAGCTGGTGTAAAACTTCCACGCACCGAGGAAGGTGTGAAAACGGAAACCCGCCGCTGCCGCTTCATCGTGCAGCTGGCACAGGAATTCGAAATCGTACTGATTCAGCACCTCCGCTTCGTAATAGCCTTCGGCCACCAGATAGCGCAGGCGCGCGCCCGCATCAGCAAATTGCACCGTGTTGGGTTGCACGTGTTGCAGGAAGAACTGGCGCGTGGCTTCGTGATCTTTGCCGAACTGGATGCGGCCATCGGCGTCATACAGGTTCAGCATTGCGTTGAGCGCGTGATAATCCAGCGCCGTGCTGTTTAGGGTGTCTGTCGTTGCCAAAATTGGGTCACTCCCGCTTTTACATTAGCGATATCGTCGGGGGTTCCCATCAGCTCAAAGCGGTAGAGATAGGGAACCTGACATTTCTGCGCAATGATGTCGCCCGCCAGGCAAAAGCCTTCACCGAAGTTACGGTTACCGGCAGCGATCACCCCGCGAATTCCGCGTCGGTTGGCATCATCATTGAGGAATTGAATCACTTGTTTGGGCACTGCACCGCGCGAACTGCCGCCGCCGTAGCTCGGCACCACCAAAATATAGGGCTGTTCGATTTGCAGGCGCTGCGTGTCATCAACCGGAATGCGGCGGGCAGGCAGCCCCAAACGCGTGATGAATCGGTGCGTGTTTTCCGACTGGCTAGAGAAATAGACCAGTGGAAACATCGTCTTATCCCCCGACGGCAGCGAGTTGGCGCAGGCCGGCGATTTTATCGGGACGGAAGCCGCTCCAGTGATCGTCGTGCGTCATCACCACGGGCACCTGGCGATAGCCGAGGGATTTGAGGCTGTCGATAGCTTCGGGTTGGCTATCAAGATTGATTAAATCGTAATCGATGCCTTTGCGATCCATTGCATTTTTTGTTGCGTTGCACTGGACACAGTTGTCTTTGGTGTAAATAATAATGCGCATGATTCGTATTCCCCTTTGATTGCGGTCAGATTGCGAGATACGAAGCAAATTCCTGTTTGCATCGAGCTTCGTCCTTGACGACATCTGGTAGCGTGTTGATGGGTTGAATACTAGATGTAGTGATTAAAGCGGTCAAGCCCACCAGATATAGGGTTTTGTTATTTTGATCTTCAGATAATCGCTAACGCCAGAGATCATGCGCTCTCCAGGCCGAAAAATTTTTTTGTAAAGGATGAGAAGGGAGGGAGGTGGTTGAGTTTTGTGCGATCTGGCCCTCATCCCAGCCTTCTCCCGCAAGCAGGAGAAGGGGCCGATCCAGCATGGGTGTCACAGTTGAACGCCACCTAAACATTCCCTCGCCCGCTTGCTGGAGAGGGTTAGGGTGAGGGACAGCGCGCACTATTCTGCGCCCACAAAAAAGCCCCGCACCAGGCGAGGCTTATTGCATGCACAACGAGGATTAGCGGCGTGAAGACACCAGCAGCGCGCCCAGTACTAAACCAACGGCTGCACCGACACCGACGCCGTGCCACGGCTTGTCATGCACATACGCATCAACATGGGTACCTGCATCACGTGCCGCTTGCGATACGCGACTCTGACCGCCGCTCAGTTTCGCCCGCGTCTGCTTCAGCAGCGCCTGCGCCTGGCTGCGTGCACTATCAACCTCATCTTTGGCTTCGCTGCCATAAGATTTAAGTAACGCTTCTAGCGAATCTGCCAGTTCGTTTACATCCTGATTGATATCAATGTCATCGTTTTTAGCGCTTCGATTAAACATTTTTAGCTCCCTTTGATTTAAAACGTAATACTCAGTGTAGACGAAGCGTGATTAAACGCAGGGATGTGCCAGGCTTTAGGGAAAATTCCGAATGCTCCGCGCTGTCTTGCTGTTGTAAGGTTGCGGGGCTGTGAGAAGAGAGGAGCAAGCATGTATTTACGACCAGATGAGGTAGCGCGCGTACTTGAGAAAGTGGGCTTCGAAATGGATACCCAAACGCCAAAAACTTATGGTTATCGCCGCGGCGACAACTACGTTTACGTCAATCGCGAAGCACGCATGGGACGTACCGCATTGATCATCCATCCGACGCTGAAAGAGAAGAGTCATCACTTTGCTGAGCCAGCGTCAGAAATGAAAACCTGCGATCACTACACGCAGTTTCCGCTCTATCTAATGGGCGATTCACAAGAGCATTACGGTATTCCGCACGGCTTTAGCTCACGTGTAGCGCTTGAGCGCTATCTGCAAGGCGTCTTCGGCGGCTGATGCTGCGCCCCGTGTCTGCGGGGCCGCAAACCTTTCGTTAATCCTTACTTTCTACCACGTTGCAAATCCCCACGCTGACGCGTATAACCCTGTGTCCATATAGATGTTCAGACGTCCATACGGATACAAAGATATGCAAACTCAGGATTCGTCCCCGCAACAAAATTTTCAGCGCACCATGAAAGTTCGCCATTTGGTGATGCTATCGCTGGGTGGGGTGATCGGCACCGGCCTGTTCTTCAACACCGGCTACATCATCTCCACCACGGGCGCAGCCGGCACCTTACTGGCGTATCTGATCGGTGCGCTGGTGGTGTGGCTGGTGATGGTGTGTCTCGGCGAGTTGGCTGTGGCGATGCCAGAAACCGGCGCTTTTCATGTGTATGCCGCGCGTTATTTAAGTCCCGCTACCGGTTATACCGTCGCCTGGCTGTATTGGCTTACCTGGACGGTCGCGCTGGGATCGAGCCTGACCGCCGCAGGATTCTGCATGCAGTATTGGTTCCCCAACGTGCCGGTCTGGACGTGGTGCTTAGTCTTCTGCATTGCCATCTATTTGCTCAACATTGTCTCGACGCGCTTCTTTGCTGAAGGTGAATTCTGGTTTTCGATTATCAAAGTGATCACCATCATCGCCTTTATCATTCTTGGCGCTGCGGCGATGTTTGGTTTTATCCCGATGAAAGATGGCAGCACCGCGCCAGGATTGCACAATCTCACCGCTTCTGGCTGGTTGCCGCACGGCACTTTGCCGATTCTGATGACCATGGTGGCAGTCAACTTTGCTTTTTCGGGAACGGAATTGATCGGCATTGCCGCCGGGGAAACCGAACAGCCGCAAAAAGCGCTGCCGCTGGCGATTCGTACCACGGTGGCACGTTTGATCATCTTCTTTATCGGCACGGTTTTTGTGCTGGCGGCGCTGATCCCGATGGATCAAGCGGGCATCGTGAAAAGTCCGTTTGTACTGGTGTTTGAGAAGATTGGTATCCCGTATGCGGCGGATATCTTCAACTTTGTAATCCTCACCGCGATCCTTTCCGCTGCCAACTCTGGTTTGTATGCATCAGGCCGCATGCTGTGGTCTCTGGCGAATGAGAACACCTTGCCGCGCTGCTTTGCGCAGGTGAATCGTCGCGGTATTCCGACGCTGGCCCTGACTGTGAGCATGATTGGCGGCCTGCTGGCGCTGTTCTCGAGCGTGATTGCGCCGGACACGGTGTTTGTGGCGCTGTCGGCCATCTCCGGATTTGCGGTGGTGGCGGTGTGGCTGAGTATTTGCGCTTCGCACTACGTGTTTCGACGCCGCTTTGTTCAGGCTGGCGGCAACGTTAAGCAGCTTGCCTATCGCGCACCGCTTTATCCGCTGACGCCGATTCTCGGCTTCCTCTTGTGCTTATTGGCCTGTGTGGGCCTGGCATTCGATGCCTCGCAGCGCATCGCGTTGTGGTGCGGCATTCCATTTGTGCTGTTCTGCTATGCCGCATACCATGTTTCGCAACGAGGAAAGTCATCGCAAAAGGCTGAGGAGGCCAATGATGTCGCGTAATCCCATCGCCCAGGCACTGACCCAAACTGACACTTTGATTATTGATGGCGCATTGGCCACCGAACTGGAAGCACGCGGCTGCAATCTGGCCGATGCGCTGTGGTCCGCCAAAGTGCTGATGGAAAACCCTGAGCTGATCTATCAGGTGCATCACGATTATTTTGCCGCAGGCGCGCATGTGGCGATCACCGCCAGCTATCAAGCCACGCCGCAGGGCTTTGCCGCACGCGGTTTGGATGGCGCGCAGGCGTTGGAACTGATCAAACAAAGCGTGAAGCTGGCACAGCGTGCGCGTGACGATTATCGTGCGGCATCATCCCGCGTAGCGCCGTTGCTGGTGGCCGGTTCCGTGGGACCTTATGGCGCGTATCTGGCGAACGGCGCGGAATATCGTGGCGATTACGCGTTGCCGGAAGATGAGATGAAAGCCTTCCATCGCCCGCGCGTGCAGGCTTTAGTCGAAGCCGGCGTTGATGTGCTGGCGTGCGAAACGCTGCCTTCGTTTGCCGAGGCGCAGGCGTTAGTGAGTTTGTTGGCGGAGTTTCCTGCCAGTAGCGCGTGGTTCTCTTTCACCTTGCGCGATGCACAGCACATCAGCGATGGCACGCCGTTGAGCAAAGTAGCGGAGTTGGTCAATGCCGCACCGCAAGTGGTGGCGATCGGCCTCAATTGTGTGGCACTGGAAAGCGTGACGCCCGCGTTACGCACCTTACAGGCGTTGTGCGACAAGCCGCTGCTGGTCTATCCCAATTCCGGTGAACAGTACGATGCCAGCAGCAAAACCTGGCATTCGGCGCCATCGGGTTGCACGCTGCATGATAAATTCGCCGAATGGCAGCAGGCGGGCGCGCGCTTGATTGGTGGCTGCTGTCGCACCACTCCGCAGGATATCGCAGCCATTGCGTCATGTTGTAAACCGCAATAAAGCGCAGAAAAACATCAGTACTAGCGCGATTAATCACGCAAAGGCAGTTTAGACTGCCTTAATCTGATGCTAACGCGGACCTGCTATGAACCTGCGACACCTTTTTCCTGCCTGTGCGCTGCTATTAAGCGGCTGCGCCTCTATCGTCGGCACGCAAACTCAACCGGTAAAAATCGACTCGTTGCCGCAAGGTGCGCGTTTCACCGTGCAGGATGAAACTGGCCGCGCGGTAGCGCAGGGCTACACGCCGCAAACCGTTGAGTTAGCCAAATCGACCGGTAACTATTTTGGCAAAAAACACTATCAGGTGATGCTGGAAGCGCCGGGCTATGTACCGGTGACATTGCCGATCGAGGCCAATGCCAACTTGTGGTATCTGCTCGGTAACATTCCGCTGTTGGGCTTCCCCGGCTGGTTGTTGGTCGATCCGTTCTACGGTGGCATGTACGATCTCAAACCTGAACATCCGCAGCCGAAGTTAAACGTGGTGGGTGCGCGCGGTTAATGCAATCAGGTCGCCAATGATGGCGACCTGACTCTTACTGCGCGGTGGGTTTCACCATCGCATTGGCGCTTTTATGCTGCGCCAGATATTGCTGCTGGAAAATACACATGCGCACGGTGTTGCGATATTCCCCGTTAATGAAAAATTCGTGCTTCAGCACACCTTCCACCTCAAAGCCTAACTTGGTGTAGATATGCACCGCTTTCGCATTCTCCTCATCGACGATCAAATACAACTTGTAGAGATTGAGCACCGAAAAACCGTAATCCATGGCTAACTTCGCCGCTTGGGTGGCTAAACCTTTGCCCTGATGCGACGGCGCGATGATGATCTGGAATTCGGCGCGGCGATGCACATGGTTGATCTCCACCAACTCGACCAAACCGGCTTTCTGACCTTCATGTTCCACCACAAAACGGCGTTCGGTTTGATCGTGAATATGCTTGTCGTAGAGATCGGACAGCTCGACAAACGCTTCGTATGGCTCCTCAAACCAGTAACGCATCACGCTGGCGTTGTTATCCAGTTGATGAACAAAATGCAGATCTTCGCGCTCCAGTGGCCGTAATTTAACTGTCATAAGCTGCTCCTTCCGTTGAGATGATGGCGCGAGTATAGCGCCATTCAATTAAACCTGTTTTACGCACCAGTGTGGATGAGCAAGTCGCCGCGCTGCACCTTGCTGGTGCGCAGTGGCGAAGGATTCGCTGGCTACATCAGGCTTTGCTGTTCTGGCACACGCATTGCTTGGCTTGTATAGATAAGACTATACAACCGTTGTTTTTCATCACCTTTTGACAGGAGTGGAACATGGGCAAGCCAATGAAACAGGTCATTAAAGTTGTAACCGCTGCCGCGCTGATTGCCAGCGCATTGCAGGCGCAGGCCGCAGACACCAAAGTTGCCATCGGTATTTCCGGCTGGACCGGTTTCGCCCCGCTGACGCTGGCGGACAAAGCGGGCATCTTCAAAAAGCACGGTTTGGATGTCGATGTGAAGATGATTCCGCAAAGCAGTCGTCATTTGGCGGTGGCTTCCGGCACCATTCAATGCGCTGCGACTACCGTGGAAACCTATATTTCATGGAACGCCGCCGGTGTGCCGATCAAGCAGATTGTCCAGTTGGATAAATCGTATGGTGCAGATGGCCTGGCAACGCGCAGCGACATCACCAGCATCAAAGATCTGAAAGGCAAAACCGTGGCAGTGGATGCGCCGGGCACTTCACCTTACTTCCTGTTGGCATGGATGCTGGACAAAAACGGCATGACAATGAAAGACGTGCGTCTGGCAACCATGGCGCCACAAGCGGCGGCACAATCTTTTGCTGCCGGTCAAAACGATGCGGCGGTGACCTACGAACCTTATCTTTCGGTGATCCGTAATCAGCCGAAGGCCGGCAAAATCCTCGCCACCACGCTGGATTATCCCACTGTGATGGACACCTTAGGTTGCACGCCAACCTTCCTGAAAGATCATCCTGAGGCGGCGAAAGCGCTGGTGGCTAGCTATTACGATGCGCTGGAGATGATCAAACAGCAGCCGGATAAATCTAACGAAATCATGGGCGCAGCGGTGAAATCCACCGGCAAAGAGTTTGCCGAATCGGCCAGTTATCTGCGCTGGGCGGGACCGGAAGAGAACAAAAAGTTCTTCAGCGGCGAGATTGAAACCTTCAGTGATGAAGCCGGCAAATTGCTGCTGCGCGCGGGCGTGATCAAGAAAATGCCTGACGTGAAGAGCCTGTACGACGCCAGCTTCGTGCAGTAAGCGGGAGAAAGGAGATGGAGATGAGTAAAAGCCAACCGGTTTCACCGCCAGCGGCACTGCCGGATGCGCCACAGCGTTGGCACAATCCGCTGATGGTGCCACTGAAAGCCATTTCGCTGCGTCTGCGTGTTGGGCTCGGCGTGGCGTTCTTCGTGCTGTTTATCGCGGTGTGGACGCTGGTGACGCTGAGCGGCATGGTGTCGCCGACCTTCCTCGCCGATCCGCTCACCATGTTGCAACAGGGCGTGCTGCTGTTCACCGAGTACAACTTCTCGCTGGACATCGGCATGACGGTGATGCGCGTGCTGTCGGGCTTCGTGTTAGCGGCAATCATTGGCGTGCCGCTCGGCATCATGATGGGCGCGTATAAAACCTGGGAAGCGTTTCTCGAACCCTTTGTCTCCTTCTGTCGTTACTTACCGGCTTCGGCGTTTGTCCCGCTGCTGATTCTGTGGGCGGGCATTGGCGAAACCCAAAAGATCCTGGTGATCTTCATTGGTTCCTTCTTCCAGATCGTGTTGATGGTGGCGGTGACCGTGAGCGGCGCGCGACGCGATCTGGTTGAAGCAGCTTACACGCTGGGTTGTAGCAATCGTTCGATCGTGCGGCGCGTGCTGATTCCCGGATCCGCGCCGGGCATTGCCGAGTTGCTGCGTTTGGTGCTGGGTTGGGCGTGGACCTACGTGATCGTCGCTGAGTTGATCGGCTCGGAAAGCGGCATTGGTCATATGATCGTTGATAGTCAGGCGTTGCTGAATACCGGGCAGATCATTTTCGGCATCATCGTTATCGGCTGCATTGGGCTGATCTCGGATTACTTATTCAAAGTGCTCAATCGGCGCTTGTTTGCATGGAGTACCTTGTGATGAAACACAGCAAACTCAACGTGCGCGGCGTCGAGCGCATCTTCACCGGGCCGAAAGGCGAGCAAACTCAGGCGTTGCAGCCGATTGATTATCAGGTGGAAGAGAACGATTTCATTACGATTCTGGGGCCTTCAGGCTGCGGCAAATCTACGTTGTTACGCATTATCGCTGGGCTGGACACGCCGACGCGCGGCGAGATCTGGTTGGATGGCAAAAGCGTGGAAGGGCCGGGCGCCGATCGTGGCATGGTGTTTCAGAGTTACACGCTGTTTCCGTGGTTGACGGTGGAAGAGAACATCCGCTTTGGTTTAAGGGAGCGCGGCTTGAGTGCGGCACAGCAGAAAGAGCGCAGCGACTACTATATTCATCAGGTCGGCTTGCGCGGTTTTGCTCAGCACTATCCGCGCCAGCTTTCCGGCGGCATGCAGCAGCGCACCGCAATTGCCCGCGCGTTAGCCAATGATCCCAAAGTGTTGCTGATGGACGAACCTTTTGGCGCGCTGGATAACCAGACGCGAGTGATGATGCAGGAGCTGTTGCTGTCGGTGTGGGAGCAATCGCGCAAAACTGTATTGTTCGTGACGCACGATATCGATGAAGCGATTTTCATGGCGAATAAGTTGGCGATTTTCAGCGCCCGACCAGGACGCATCAAACAGGAAGTGGCGGTGAATTTTAATGCCGGACGCGATTACACCATCAAAACATCGCCAGAATTTATGACTCTGAAAGCCGAAGTCACCGAATCGATTCGCAGCGAAACGATGCAGGCGATGGCACATTGATAAACAAGATGGTGCGGTAAAAGGAGAGGTCGTCATAAATGACGACCCTACGAATTTAGCTGACAATCCGACCCTGTGCCATGCGCGCCGCGCGATCGCACATGTGATCGATCACATCGGGATCGTGACTAACCAGCACCATGGTTAACCCATCATTCTGCTTCAGATCGTTGAGTAGATTAAGGATCTCAGCCTGCACCGACATATCCAGCGCGGAAGTCGGCTCATCCAGCAGCAGGATCTTGGGTTGCAGCAGCAACGCCCGCACAATCGCTACGCGCTGACGTTGACCACCGGAAAGCTGGTGCGGATAGCGATCCGCTAAGGCCGGATCAAGTCCAACATGGCGGAACCCGGCATCAATGCGATCGTCGATATTATCGCGTTTCAGCATTTTCAATGGTTCTGCCAGCGTGCGACGCAGCCGATGACGCGGATGCAGCGATGCATAAGGATCCTGAAACACCATTTGCACGTCCTGGCGCAACGGTCCGGTAAACGCTTTGCCAGGCTGAACCGAGGTGCCCGCCAACGCCATCTTGCCACTCCAATGCGCATTCAATCCCGCCAGCACCCACAGCAGCGACGATTTGCCGCAGCCGGATGGGCCAACCAGGCCAAAACACTCACCGGCGTTGACCTGTAGCGAGACGTCATGCACCACCGTGCGCAGCTCGTATCCTTGCTTGTGCGACACGCTCAAGTTGGTTAACTCAATCATGACTTTTCTCCAGCGCGGCACGATCCAGCACCGGCAAGCGTTCGCCGTGCGTGGCTTTGCTCGGACGGCAAGACCACAGCGTGCGGGTGTAAGGATGGCTGGCGTTGGACAATTCAGCAGCGGGCAGCGTATCCAGCACGCGGCCTTGATACATCACCATTACACGTTCGCAGTGTTCAGAAACCTGTTGCAGATCGTGGCTGATCAGCAGCAAGCCCATGTTACGTTGCTCGACCAAATGACGAATCAGCGCCAGTACCTGATCGCGCATCGCGTGATCGAGTGCTGACGTCGGTTCATCGGCGATCAGCAGTTCTGGATCGGTAATCAGGGCGATCGCCAGCATCACGCGTTGACCCATGCCGCCGGAAAGCTGATGCGGATAGCGTTTCATCAGCTGACGCGGATCGGGCAAACCAACCGCATCCAGCATCTCGCACACTTTTTCTTTGCGCTCGGTACGGCTCAATTTGTGATGTAGCACCAGCGGTTCTTCCACCTGCCAGCCAATGGTGCGCGTGGGATTGAGGGCGTATTTCGGATCCTGCATCACCATCGCCACTTTGCTGCCGCGCAGTTTAATCCAGTCACGTTCACGCAGATGCAGCGCATCGTTGCCGATCACCTGTAAACGATCCGCCTGCACCTGCAACGAAGGTGACAGCAAGCCCATCAGCGTGCGGGCGGTGAGCGATTTGCCCGATCCCGATTCACCGACCAACGCCACGCGCTCGCGACCAATTTGGAAGCCAATATTATCGACCAGCAACGCATCATCGCTGCGAATGGTCAGGCCTTGCACATCGACTAACAGATCATTTGGCATGGCGAGTATCCAGTCGGTCACGCAGGCCATCGCCTGTCAGGTTAAACGCCAGGCTGGCGAACAGAATGGCGCCGCCGGGTGCCGCAGCGACCCACCATTGGTCGAAGATCACTTTACTGCCTTCTGCCACCATCGAACCCCATTCAGCGGTTGGCGGTTGCACGCCCATGCCGAGGAAGCCCAGACCAGCGGCCGACAAAATGATGCCTCCGAGGCTGAGCGCAGCGCGCACCACCGCAGTTGGCATACACAGCGGCAGAATGTGGCCGAACATCAAACGTAATCCGGTGATGCCTTGCATGCGCGCGGCGGCGAGGTAATCACTGCGGCGCAGCGCCAGGGTTTCCGCGCGCGCCTGGCGGGCAAACGGCGGCCAACTGGTGAGCGCCAATGCCAGCGCACCATTCATCAAACCCGGACCCAGCATGGCGACCAGCGCCAGCGCGATCACCAGATTCGGCAGTGACAGGAAGATATCGGTAATGCGCATCAGCACACGCTCAGTCCAGCCGCCGACGTAGCCCGCGGTAATGCCAATCAGCAATCCCACCGGAATGGTCAAAATCAAAATCAGCGCGACCAGCAGCAGCGTTGGACGCGCGCCGTAAATCACGCGCGACAGCAAATCGCGACCAAAGCCATCGGTACCAAACCAATGCAAGGCCGAAGGAGCCTGCAAACGCTGGGCAATCACCTGCGCATTGGGATCAAACGGGGCCAGCAATGGCGCAAATAACGCCATCGCCACCACAATACACACCAACGTCAGGCCGATGGTGAGCGAGGTCACGCGTGCGCGACGGCGACGTGGGCGCAGCGTTTCCAGTTCAGAGAGTTGTTGAGTCATCGGGTTCTCGGATCGGTTAACCAGGTCAAAGCATCAGCCAGCGCGTTGAGCAGAATGAAGCAGCTGCCAATCAGCAAGGTTGAGCCAAGAATCGCCGGTACATCAGAGGAAAACAGCGCGTTGGTCATGTAACGACCGACGCCCGGCCAGGCAAATACCGTTTCGGTCAATACCGAACCTTCCAGCAACGTGGCGTAGGAGAGGGCGATGACGGTAATCAGCGTGCCGAGCACGTTGGGGAAAATATGACGCAGCAGAATACGGCCACGGCTGGCCCCTTTGGCGCGCGCCAGCACCACATACTCTTTATTGCTCTCTTCCAGCAATGCCGCACGCAGCAGGCGTGTAATCCCAGCCATCGCCAGCAAGCCAAGAATCACCACCGGCAGCCACAAGTGGGCGATGGCATTGCGGAACATCTCCGCATCGCCAGACAACCAGCTATCAATCAGCACAAAGCCGGTTTTCGGCTCCAGCGTATACACCCAGATGTCATCGAGCTGGCCCGGTCCTGCTGACCAGTGCAGCACGGCATAAAACAGCAATAAACCCAGCAATCCGAGCCAGAATACTGGCACCGAATAGCCAAGCAGCGAGACAAAACGTGCCACGTTATCAATGAGGCTGCCGGGTTTCCATGCGGCCAGCAGCGCTAAGGCAATGCCAAATACGGCGGCAAAAATCATCGCGCAGGTGGCGAGTTCAATGGTGGCGGGGAACGTGCGCATCAGATCAGCGCTCACCGGTTGGTTAGTAAGATGTGATAAACCGAGATCGCCGCGCGCCAAATGGCTGATGTAGCGCCAAAACTGCACCAGCACCGGCTGATCAAGGCCAAGGTCGTGACGCACCTGCGCGTAGGTGGCTTCGCTGGCGTGATCGCCCGCAATTTGTTGCACCGGATCGACTGGCGATAGGTGCGACAACATGAAAGTAAACGCTAACAAACCGACCAGCGTCACCAGCAGCGATAAAAGGCTGGTGACGAGATGGCTAAAACGTTGCCAGAATGGCCGGGCGAACCCGGCCGATGAATCTGATGCTGCCATTACTTAGAAACCTGCGAGTAATACACCATGTCCGGGTTGATACCCTGCACATAGCCTTGCAGATTGTCGCGCAACGCAATCAGATTTTTCGCCTGCAAACCAATTACATACGGCGAGTTCTTTAACACTTCTTGTTGCATCGCCTGATACAGCTCAACGCGTTTTTTAGGATCGCTTTCTGCAGTGGCGGCCAGCGTTTGTTTGTTTAACTCAGGAATATGCCAGTCAGAACGGTACGCCACGGTTTTGCTGCCATCTTCCGGGTTGTAAGCGAACGAAGCGGCGTTGGTGTTGGGATCGAAATAGTCCGCGCCCCAGGCGTTGAGCGTCGCTTCGTACTTGTGGGCTTTCACGCGGGTAGAGACTTCTGAACTCAAGCCCGGTTGCACTTCCACTTTCACGCCACCTTTGGCGAAGCTGCCTTGCAATGCTTGGGCGATATCGAGATAAGGCGGCTGATTGCTGGTGGAGAGTTTGAAGCTGACGTTAGTCAAACCGGCTTTCTTCAGAATCGCTTTGGCTTTCTCGGGATCGTAACTGTATGGCGTGTCGTTGATCGCGCCGAGGAAACCTTTCGGCAGGAAGGTTTGATGCACATCGAACTGACCTTTCAGCAGATCGTTGGCGATGCCTTTGTAGTCGAACAGGTAGCGTGCGGCTTCCCACAAGGCCGGATTTTTCAGCACTGGATTTTCACCAATGTTGAACTGGATGTAATAGAGCGAAGCCATCGGAATCGCTTCCGTCTTCACGCCCGCTTTGCCTTTCAGTGAGGCAATCTGATCCGCACCAAGGTTACGCGCGATATCCACATCGCCCTGTTCCAGCAACAGACGACGCGCCGCCGGTTCCGGAACGTTTTTGATCAGGATATTTTTCAGCTTCGGCGCACCGGCAGGCGACGTTGGGTTGGCCGTCAGCAGCACGGCTTCATGCAGTACCACTTTGCGAATCTGATACGGGCCGCTGCCCGCCGAGTTAGTGGCCAGCCACGTGTGGCCGAAATCGTTGTTTTTGGCATTCGCCTGCGCGGTTTTCTCATCAATAATCGACGAGACCGGCGCAGACAGCAGGCTCAGCACATACGCCGGGCTAACGTTGGCGCTCCAGCTAATCTGCACGTGATTGTCATCGACTTTCTTCAGGAAGCTATCGACGTTGTCTTTATTCCAGCCAAGCTGCGTCAAAATAAAGGAAGGATCGAGGTTTAGCTTCACCACGCGACCCAGCGAGAAGATCACATCTTCCGGACGCAGCGGATTGCCGCTGGCGAATTGCGCCCCTTTGCGCAGTTCAAACGTCAGGCTGCGATTATCGCTGCCAGCTTGCCATGAAGTCGCCAGCGTTGGTTTGAGGTCAATCGGATTGGTGGGATCGGACTGCACCAGACGCTGGTAAATGTTAGTGAACGCTTGCACCGTGGTCAGTTCAAAGCCCTGCGCGGGATCGAAGCTATCCGCATCATCCGTTGATTGAGCAATGACCAGCGTGTCTTTCGGCGTTGCGGCCTGAACAGAGAAGGCGGCGGCCAGCGAAAGCGCCAGCATAGTTGGAATAATTTTTTTCATGGTGTTCCCTTGCCTTAAAAAGTTACGCGAGTTTACGAGAGCGCTGCGGTGAAGAATAGTCAATTTCAGGCTATGCATATGCATTAATGATCTAAATGGTGTGCTTAGGTTATAAGGCGTCACGCTGTAGGGTCGCCATTTATGGTGACCTTGTTGCTGGATTGGACGGTTAATTAAACTCAATCCCAACGAAAATTAAATAAGCAGTTAGTAACGGATAATTAACTTTACTTCGCTTTTGCCAGGAATATAATGGCGGCAATTTCAAAGCAGGAGAGTTCAGTTGGACAGTCACCCTTTTAGTTGGCAACACAAGGCAAGCTGACGCGCGAACTTTTTTGTCGCTGCTTGCCAAACACGGCGGGCAGCAATCCTCCTCTTTTCTGATGATTGTTCCCTCACAAACTTATTGTAACGGGCTGATGCTCGTGGGGATTTCATCATGCACATGATTTTAAACGCACTTTTCCCTCCGCCTCGATGCGCGCGCTGAACTTCAGCGTGCTGATTTGCTCTGCGCGTTAGATCGCTTTCCGCCTTCTGACGGCGCGGTGTTTTCCATCGTCATTATTTATTTCTCGTTATTTTACGAGCGACTTCTTTCGTCTTTAATTTCCGGGAGGTGATATGGAAATTCCCGACAGGTTATTTTTAATTTAATAACGTAATGCCGTTTATTTAATTTGTGTGCTCAGCATGCAGGGATTTTTATTGCCGTAAAATAGAGGAATGTCATCATGACTGACATGAAACTCAACCAGGACAAAAAAGCCTGGAATACCACTCGCCAGCCACGCCAAAAAACGCCGCGCTATCTGATTGAAGATGAAGCCGGTTTTACTGCTGACGAAACCTTAGTGCGTCTGCGCAGCGATGCGCTGGGTTTGCACGAACGCGAAGCGGAAGCGCGTTTAGCGGTGTATGGCCGCAATCAGGTAGAGCACGACAAAGCGCCACCGGCGCTGCTGCAATTGCTGCAAGCCTTCAACAATCCTTTCATCTATGTGTTGATGGCGTTGGCGTTGGTGAGCTTTTTCACCGATTTTTGGCTGCCGCTGCGTCATGGCGAGGAGACCGATCTGACCGGTGTCATCATCATTGTGACGATGGTAACGCTCAGCGGTTTGCTGCGCTTCTGGCAGGAGTTCCGTACTAACAAAGCGGCGCAGGCGCTGAAATCAATGGTGCGCACCACCGCGACGGTGCTGCGCCGGGAGTCAGCGCAATCTGCACCGATGAAAATGGAAGTGGATATCGCCACGCTGGTGCCGGGCGACATCATTTACCTTTCTGCGGGAGATTTGGTGCCAGCGGATGTACGCCTGCTGGACTCACGCGATCTGTTTATCAGTCAGGCGATTTTGACCGGTGAATCTTTGCCGGTGGAGAAATATGACGTCACTGGCAATGTCACCAGCAAAAGCAGCGGCGCCAGCGAGCAGGGCACATCGCTGCTCGAATTAGGCAGCGTGTGCCTGATGGGCACCAACGTTTCCAGCGGCAGCGCCAAAGCGGTGGTGGTGGCGACGGGCGGCGAAACCTACTTTGGTAGCCTGGCAAAATCGATTGTGGGTAACCGCTCACAAACCGCTTTTGATCGCGGCGTGAATAGCGTCAGCTGGCTGTTAATCCGCTTCATGCTGGTCATGGTGCCAGTGGTGCTGCTGATTAATGGTTTAACCAAAGGTGATTGGCTGGATGCCACACTGTTTGCGCTGGCAGTGGCGGTGGGTTTAACCCCGGAAATGCTGCCGATGATTGTGAGCTCGAATCTGGCGAAAGGCGCGATTGCCATGTCACGGCGTAAAGTGATCGTCAAACGCCTGAATGCGATTCAAAACCTTGGTGCGATGGATATTCTGTGCACCGACAAAACCGGCACGCTGACGCAAGACAACATCATTCTTGAGCACCATCTGGATTGCGCCGGCGTGGAAAATTCACGCGTGTTGATGCTGAGCTGGCTCAACAGCCATTATCAGAGCGGCACGCTGAACCTGATGGATCGGGCGATTCTGCGTTACGGCAAAGATCGCGTTAGTCACGATATGGGCGATTACTACGCCAAAGTGGATGAGCTGCCGTTTGATTTCATTCGTCGCCGCGTTTCTGTGGTGGTACGTGATCGCCGCCTAAATCAACAAATGCTGATTTGCAAAGGTGCAGTGGAAGAGATGTTGAGCATCGCCACCGCCGAGCGTGAAGGCAAACTGATCCAGCCACTGAATGAAACGCGTCGTGCGGAGCTGCTGGCACTGGCACATCAATACAATCAGCAAGGATTCCGTGTGCTGCTGGTGGCGAGTCGCGTACTGGCGGAACCGGGTTTACAACAAGCGTTGAGCGTGGCAGATGAACAGGGATTAACCATTGAAGGACTGCTGACGTTCCTCGATCCGCCAAAAGAGAGCGCCGCGAAAGCCATTAGCGCACTGCGCGACAATGGCGTGAGTGTCAAAGTGCTGACTGGCGACAATCCGGTGGTGACGGCGCGTATTTGCCAGCAGGTTGGCATTGATAGCGGCGACATTCTGACCGGCGATCAGATCGCGGTGATGAGTGACGAGCAGTTGGCGGAGGCGGCGGCGCGCAGTGCGGTATTTGCCAAACTGACGCCGTTGCAGAAATCGCGCATTTTGCGTGCGTTGCAGCAGCAAGGCCACACCGTCGGTTTCCTCGGTGACGGCATCAATGATGCACCGGCGCTGCGTGATGCGGATGTGGGAATTTCAGTGGATAGCGCGGCGGATATCGCCAAAGAGTCGTCCGATATCATCTTGCTAGAAAAAGATTTGATGGTGCTGGAAGAGGGCGTGATGAAGGGCCGTGAAACCTTCGGCAATATCATCAAGTACCTCAACATGACCGCCAGTTCTAACTTTGGCAACGTGTTTTCGGTGTTGGTGGCAAGCGCCTTTATTCCGTTCCTGCCAATGCTGGCGATTCATCTGCTGATTCAGAACCTGATGTACGATCTGTCCCAGCTGGCGTTGCCATGGGACAAAATGGATCGCGAATTCCTACGCAAACCGCGCAAATGGGACGCGCGGAATATTAAACGTTTCATGCTGTGGATTGGGCCAACGTCATCAATTTTCGACATCACCACTTTTGCCGTGATGTGGTATGTGTTTGCGGCCAATACGCCAGAAATGCAGTCGCTGTTCCAGTCGGGCTGGTTTGTTGAAGGTTTGCTGTCACAAACGTTGGTGGTGCATATGCTGCGTACGCAAAAGATTCCGTTCATTCAGAGTCGCGCGGCGCTGCCAGTATTGCTCACCACCGCGGGTGTAATGATCGCGGGCATTTTGTTGCCGTTCTCACCGCTGGGAAGCATGGTGGGCTTGGTGCCGCTGCCTTGGGCTTATTTCCCATGGCTGGTGGCGACGCTGTTCGGTTACTGCGTGGTGGCGCAGGGCATGAAAACACTCTACATCAAGCGCTTTGGTCAGTGGTTTTAAACACAAGGAGGCGATATGCGGAACCGTAATCTCAACAAGGTGGTGTTTCACCTGATACTGATGATGGTGATCATCGTGGTGCTAACGCTGGTGTTTCGCTGAATTAAAGGAAGCTTTGAAGCATTAAAAAAGGCCGCAATGGCGGCCTTTTCATTTTTGCAGCGAAAGTTATTCAGTCACTTTCTTTTTCAGATCGCTGGCACCTTCTTTGGTTTTATTCCAGCCTTTCTGGGTGCCTTCTTTGGTGGCATCCCAACCTTTCTCAGAACCTTCTTTGGTTTTGTTCCAGGCTTTTTGCGTGCTTTCGCTGGCTTTGCTGGTCATGCTATCGCTTTTACCTTCAGCGGCATGTTTGGCTTTGAGCTGCTGCTCTTTGCCTTGATTCTGCGCCTGATGCAGTTTTTCCTTGGCGGTGTTCGCGCCAGCTTGCGCGTTGGCGACAGTGTCATCAGTTGCATGTGTAGTGGCAGCAAAAGCCGAAGAAGCCATCAGAATGGCTGACAGTGCAATAATGGTCTTTTTCATAATTCCCTCTTTCATGAAATATGTCGTTTCAGGTAATCATCCTGGCATAAGCCGGAATGGAAAGATTTAAGAATAAACCAGGAATGAAAAAGCTCTAGTTTTGCTGGGGAATTAACTCGCAGAAAGCATTTTAAGCCGAAATTGCTTTAATAAAAGCCACCCTGCGGCGGCTTTCGTTGGTTAATCAGCCAGTTGCTGCGCAATTGCGCTATACATCAGTGCCGCTTCCAGTGGCTGAGCATTCATCTTCGGTTCAGCCTGTGGCCAGGTTGACCACTGCACAATCACCAGATTTTCTGCACGATTCACCATAATCACCTGACCATAAATACCTAACGCCCACAGTGAATTTTTCAGAGATTGATCGGCAGCAGGCGAAACGTGTTGCGCATTAGCGGCAACCGCGTTGTTCCACCATTGATAACCATAAGTGCCTTCTGGATGTGCGGCGGATACTGAATTTTTCGCCTGCGTCCAATTAGCGGCATCGTCCAGCCAGTGGTCGGGCAACGTTTGTTCACCATTCGCTAAGCGGCCGCTGTTCATAATGAATAGGCCAAAGCGTCCCCAATCTTCCAGCGTGGCGTTAAAGCCGTGCGCGCCAACGTCGTGCTGTCCTTTTTCATAGGCATGCCAGACGCCATCACTGGCCATGCCGTAAGGTTGCCAAATGGTTTTTTCCAGGTAAGCGGCAAGCGGCATACCGGTGGCTTTTTCTAACACATCGCCGAGTAGCCAGGCGCCGCCTGATGAGTATGACCAAGTTGTGCCTGCCGGATGTGCGCGATGTAAGTGCTTGATGATGTCGCGCACACAATCGTAGGTGCCAGCACGCGCTTCACACTGCGTAAGATGCGCAAAGTCAGAGTCAGGATTGGCGTAATCTTCATTCCAGGCCACGCCGGAAGTGTGCTGGATCAACTGCTTCAAGGTTACGCCATCCCAGGCTGTGCCTTTGAGATCGGGTTCGTAATCGGTGACGAGGTCGTTGAGAGATTGAATCTTGCCTTGTTTGATGGCGATGCCAACCAGCGTTGAGACCACGGATTTCCCTACCGAGCGAGACGTCCACAACGTCTTATCCGTATTACCTGCGGCTAAATATTTATAGGCGATTTTGCCGTTTTTCAGCACCAACATACCGCTGACATTTTCTCTTTTAAGATAGTCAGGCAATGAATAGCTTTTGCCATTGAACGTGTAAGAGGCCGAGGTGAGTGTTTTGCTGGCTTTAGGCAACGGTGCGGCTTTGCCATGGTGGAACACATCGCCAGCATAGTTACGGTAATCATTGCGGAATCCCACCACGCGATCGGCTTGATTCCAGTTCAGCATTTGGTGTGTATCCGGCAGTTTTTTATCAAAAGGCTGCGGGCAAGATTCTAGTTTAACGCCGCCACAATCGATCAGTTCTGCCGCGAAAGTTGATGTGGTGAAGGCGATGGTGCTCAGTGTCGCGGCAATCAGCAGTGGTTTTAACAGATGTTGGTTCATTATTGTCTCTGCATCTTCAGGAGTGAATGCGCAGCAGTATAAGAACGTTACTCCCCCTGATAAAATCACTCAATGGGGGAAAATCCCCTGATTGTTTTGGAGTGGATTGTGCCTGCTTTACGTTACTCATTTTCGCAAATTGAAGCCTTTGCCGCCATCGCGGAAACCGGCAGCATCGCCAAAGCCGCTGTGCTACTGGGGAAAGATCGCACCACGATTCGCGATCTGCTGGATTACCTTGAAGATGCGCTCGGTTATACGCTGTTCGTACGCGAAGGACGCAAATTATTGCTCACGCAACAAGGCCAGCAATTGCATCGTCAGGCGCATCTTTTCATGCGGCAGGCGCAGGCGTTTGAATCGTACGCACGTGGATTGCCCGTGGCTATCGAAGAGGAGTTGGTGCTGGTTTACGATCCGTTTGTACCGCTCGCTTTTCTACAGGCAGTGATAAGTGAAATGGCGCAGAAAAACATTCGTTTCAGTGCCTGGAGCGCGACGCGTGACCAAGCTGTAGCCGCTTTAAAAAATGGATTGGCCGATATTGCGATTTGTCAGGCGCAGCATCGTACATTAGGCAATGAGATGGAGTGGCAGGCGCTGGGTAACGTCGAACTCAATTTTTATGCCGCCAAATCACTGTTTCGCGATCACCCTCAGCCGGTAACGTTGCTGAATCTGTCTTTGGTGCCGCAACTGGTGATGCACCACGTTAACGATGAGCAGGTGAGTCGGCGTCTGCAAATATCGGGGAAATCGCTATTTGTGAACGATCGCGCCATTTTGCAACATCAGTTAGAAAGTGGTGCGGGTTGGGGATTTCTCCCCACCCATTTTCAGGCTCAGCGCTGGCGTAATGTGCAAGCGCTGGATACGGAAGTGGGCAATCAAGGATTAAACATCACTTTGGTGACGTTGTGGAATCCGGGCCGCAATAAACAGGCGCTTGCTGAAGCTTTCATTGCCAGCTTGCCGGAAATTTGGCGCAGAACTCACTCGTCATCGCGTTCTTTTGCCGCGCGTTGACGTTCGTAATACTCATCCTCAGCGGTGATGATCTCATCCAGCAGCGAGTCCATATCCACGTCGTGCAACTCTTCAACAAACAAACCGGTAAGCGGCGTTTCTGGGGTTAATTTCCCGTTCTCGTAAAGCGCCCAAATCTCTTTGGCGTACCGTGTTTGCAGCAACTGCGGCGCGAACTGGCCGTAATACTCGGTGATGTTATTCACGTCGCGTTCAAACATCGATTCGGCGTGATTGTTCGCCGCGGCATCAACGGCTTGTGGCAAGTCGATAATCACTGGACCTTGCGCATCCAGCAGCACGTTAAACTCCGATAAATCCCCATGCACAATGCCGGCACATAACATGCGCACGATGTTGCGGATCATGGTGTGGAAATCGGTAACGGCATTCTCTTCAGTCAAGGTCACATCACTGAGTCGCGGGGCAACAGCGCCTGCGCCATCGGTGACCAACTCCATCAACAACACGCCATCAATGCAAAGATAGGGCTGTGGAACGCGAACACCTGCGTTAGCCAGGCGGAATAACGCATCCACTTCGGCGGTATGCCACGATTCTTCTTGCTGTTTACGGCCGAATTTCGAGCCTTTTTGCATGGCGCGCGAGTTACGAGAATTACGCACCTTACGGCCTTCCTGATACTGCACCGCCTGTTTGAAGCTGCGTTGTGAAGCTTCTTTATACACCTTGGCGCACTGCACATTGCCACCGCTTAACACGGTGTAAACATCAGCTTCTTTGCCGCTTTTCAGGCGCTGTAGCACTTCGTCGATCAGGCCATCATCGACCAGCGGTTGAATTCTGTTTGGAATCTTCATGCGGCTTTATACCTTATTTCAGCCAGAGGAGCCGCCAAACTTTTCTATCGCTGGATTCACGCGGTTCGCCTCAAAGAGTGACATATACAAAAAAACCCGCAAGGCTTTCACCGTGCGGGTTTTCAGGACTTAACATAATGACTCTGGTAATCACCGGTCAAGAATTTTGGTGGAGCTGGCGGGAGTTGAACCCGCGTCCGAAATTACTACACCGTCGGCACTACATGCTTAGTCAGTCTTTACATTCGCCGGCCAGCTGCGGACAGACACGCCACGGACAAACTAGTCTGATTAGATTTAGTGCTTCAACCCCAGACAAGGCATCCACACGATCTCTTTTGAGTTTGACCTCTCTTGATCCCCGTCTTAAGAGCGGAAGCTAGGGAGAGAGGGCTTCAAAGCAGGTTATTAAGCTGCTAAAGCGTAGTTTTCGTCGTTTGCGACTATTTTTTTGCGGCTTTTTACGAGGCAAACCGCCCCTCGGCATGCTCCTAAGGCTTCACAATCCCGTCGAGTCCAGAATCAGCCCCAAGAAATTTCAATACTACAGAAAAATGACGTTCGAATCCAGTGCTTAACGCTTTGAATTCTTCATAATACGCGCTTTATCCATCTTCCATTCGCGTTCTTTAACGTCGTCACGCTTGTCGTGCTCTTTCTTACCGCGCGCCACGCCGATTTTCAGTTTGGCCCAGGCATTTTTCCAGTACATCGACAGCGCAACCACGGTGAAACCTTCGCGGTTCACACGGCCGTATAGCGAATCAAGTTCGCGTTGATTCAGCAATAACTTACGGTTGCGCGTCGGATCACACACGACATGCGTTGAAGCAACCGCCAGCGGCTGGAAAGTGGAACCAAACAGGTAAGCTTCGCCATCGCGCAGCAAAATGTAGCTATCGCTAATGTTGGCTTTACCCGCTCGGAGTGATTTGACTTCCCATCCTTGTAACGACAGACCTGCTTCGAACTCTTCTTCAATGAAGTATTCATGGCGTGCGCGTTTGTTGAGGGCAATAGTGGCTGAACCGGGTTTGTGAGCTTTTTTCTTTGTCATAGTGCGGCGTAGTCTACATCACTCAGTTTATGGGCGCATCCCCTGCGCAGCAGGGCAGTAAAAAACAGTCCATTTTAGCACAGCAAGCAAACCCGTGAATTTTTGTTTGGTGACCGAAAATGGTATTATTCAACGGTTTTGTGATGAACAGGAACCATTATGGCCCAGATTAGCCGTTCAGCGCTGGTCCCTTATAGCGCTGAGCAGATGTACCGTCTTGTGAATGACGTGGATGCTTATCCTGAGTTTCTTCCGGGCTGCACCGGCAGTCGCGTGCTGGATAACAGTGAAAACCAAATGACGGCGGCGGTCGATGTCTCGAAAGCCGGTATCAGTAAAACCTTCACGACGCGCAATACTTTGATCAACAACCAAAGCATTTTAATGCAGTTGGTTGATGGCCCGTTCCGTAAGTTAACGGGCGGCTGGCATTTCACTTCATTAGGTGATGATGCGTGTAAGGTGGAGTTAAGCCTCGATTTTGAATTCACTAACATGCTGGTTGAGATGGCGTTTGGTCGCATCTTTAAAGAGTTAGCCAATAGCATGGTGCAAGCGTTTAGCCAGCGCGCGAAAGAGGTTTATCGTGCCTGAACTCCACGTGGAAGTGGTTTACGCGCTACCGGATAAGCAATATTTGCGCTCAGTAACACTTGATGAAGGCGCGACGGTTGAGCAGGCGATAAAGGCATCTGGCTTGTTATCACTGCGCAAGGATATTGATCTGAGTATCAATAAAGTGGGTATTTTCAGCCGTCCGGTGAAATTGGCTGACGCGGTTCAGGATGGTGATCGTGTTGAGATTTACCGTCCGCTGATTGCCGATCCTAAAGAGTTGCGACGTCAACGAGCGGAACGAACAACAGACAAAAAGTAGTTTGCGAGTAAACAAAAAAGGCGCCAGAGCGCCTTTTTTAATGTTCTTCACTTAGCCTTCTTTGCCTGCGAGCTTCGGTTTATTGTCGATATTGGTCAACGTTCCGTTGCTGTCAAAGGTCAGTGTTAGCGTCTGCTGTTTAACACCTTCATGGCCTGGTTCCTGGCGGAACACGTAATACCACACGTTGCTGCCAAAGGGATCATGCATCATCGGTGTGCCAAGCGTGTAGGCAACCTGCTGCTGCGTCATGCCGTTATGAATCTTCGACACATCGTTGGCGACCAGGTAATTCCCCTGATTAATATCCGGACGATACACAACGCGCTCAAGGGTGGAACATCCGGCGGTCGTCATCAACATTACTACTGCCGCGGCAGTCAGCGTTTTACAGCGCATCTATACATTCCTTTTCTGGGGCCAAACGCCTTTCAGCAGGCTATTTTTTTGCCATCAAATTCTGAACTCTGCCTGCGGCAGGCTTTATTACCCAGGCGACTTAGCAGCCGATGATAATAAACCTTTTCGCTATTTGAAACCTCTACAGAGCAAGCATATGACCACCAGGCTGGAAAAAAGTGCGGTATCAGGCGGCTAAAAGTTCTTTTGCGTTCGCGAGCGTGTTGCGCGTGACTTCGCTGCCACCCAGCAGACGCGCCAACTCTTGCAGGCGCGCACGTTTATCCAATGGTTGCATATGTGTTTCTGTCATAGCTCCGTCTGTTTCTTTGCTAACGAAGAAGTGTTGATGTCCGCAACCGGCGACTTGTGGCAGATGCGTTACGCACATCACCTGAGTTGATTCCCCCAACTGACGTAGCATTTGGCCGACAACCGCGGCTGTTGGACCGCTGATGCCCACATCCACTTCGTCGAAAATCATTGCCGGCGTTTCCATTTTTTGCGCGGTAATCACCTGAATGGCTAAAGCGATACGCGACAGTTCACCGCCCGAGGCCACTTTGCCAAGCGGTTGAAGCGGCTGGCCTGGGTTAGTCGTCACACGAAAATCGATGCGCGTTGCACCGTCGGCGGTGAGTTGATCAGCATTGAACTCTAGCACAATCGCAAATTGGCCGTGCGGCATCGACAGCGTACGCATGCTTTGCGTAATCAACTGGCTTAACTCTTGCGCAGAGGTTTCACGTAATTGATGCAGCTTCTCAGCGGTAAGTAGCGCGGCCTGATGGTGAGCCACCACTTCAGTTTGCAGGATTTCCTGATCGCTCTCTTGTTGCGACAGCAATTCCGCTTCATCCAGTAATTGCTGATACAGCACCGGCAAGGTTTCAGGGGAAACGTGATGTTTACGCGAAAGAGCGATCTGGCGCGACAAGCGCTGCTCCAGCTCATGCAGGCGATTAGGATCGAGATCCAAACGCTCGCAATAGTGGCGTAATTCATCGCTGGCTTCACTCAACTGAATTGCCGCTTCTTCCAGCAAATTGAACACACCACTGACTTTGTTATCGAGTGTGACCAGTTCACCCAGCATATTGCGAGCGCTGTACAGCAAGCTTTGCAAGTTAGTGTCATCGCCATCGGCGAGGATGTGCAGCGCTTGTTGACTGGTTGAAAGCAATTGACCGCTATTCGCCAAACGCTTGTACTCTTCATCAATCTGCTCAAACTCACCCAGTTGCGGCGCGAATTCATTGAGTTCTTTCAACTGATATTGCAGCAGCTCGCGGCGCGATTCGCGCTCTTGCGACAGCTGCTGATGTTGCGCTAACGCCCGGCAGCTTTGATGCCAACGTTGATAGTGCTGACGCATCTCGCTGAGCAGATCATCGTGCGCAGCGTAAGCATCTAGCAGGTGTTTTTGGTGATCGGATTTGAGCAAAAGTTGGTGTGCATGCTGGCCGTGGATTTGAATCAGCAGTTGGCCCAATTCGCGGAGCTGAGACAACGGCACAGAGGTACCATTAATGAAACCACGTGAACGTCCATCCGCACTGATCACGCGACGTAACAAGCATTCATGGCCTTCATCCAGTTGATTTTCAATCAGCCAACGTTGCGCTGATGGAGAGGCTTTCAATTGGAAGCGCGCACAAATATCAGCGCGATTAGCACCCTGACGCACCATATCTGCTTCAGCGCGGCCGCCCAAACACAGACCAAGCGCATCAATTGCGATGGATTTACCTGCGCCGGTTTCTCCTGTAATCGCTGTCATACCACGATGAAAGTCGATCTCCAGTTCACGAACGATAGCAAAGTTACTGATGGTCAGTTGTGCCAACATAGAATCACCTGTATGTAAGAACAGATATGTAATTACATACAGTATAAACTGGTTTTTTATACAGTAAAGATGTCTGCGCTGTTTTTTAGAACAATTTTTTTGACCAGCCGAGTTTTGAGCTTAAGGTATTAAAATAGTTATAATTTTTTGGGTGGATTAAGTTGAGGTGGTTGGCGCTGCGGCGAATCAGCACATCTTCACCTTCCTGAATCGGCAAGGCAATTTGGCTGTCGCAACTGATTTCCAGATCGCTGCGCAGCGACGAAAAACGCAGGCGAATGGTGCTGCTACTGTTGATTACCAACGGACGGGCGGAAAGGGTGTGCGGGAACATTGGCACCAGCGTAATGGCATCAAGTGATGGCGTTAAAATTGGGCCGCCTGCTGAAAGGGAATAAGCGGTTGAGCCGGTCGGCGTTGAGATAATCAGGCCATCCGATCGCTGTGAAAACGCGAAAACTTCGTCAATATAGACTTCGAATTCAATCATGTGTGCCACTTTGCCCGGATGCAGCACCACTTCATTGATGGCGCTACCAATGCGTGGCGAGCAATCTTCTTTGCACACCTGTGCTTCCAGCAAGAAACGGCTTTCCACGAAGTAATCGCCTTGTAGCACGTCATCCAGCTGCTGCTGCGCATTGTCGGGATCGAGATCGGTAAGAAAACCGAGATTGCCACGGTTAATACCAATCACTTTGATGTCATAACGCGCCAGCACGCGTGCGGCTCCCAGCATGTTGCCATCGCCGCCGACGACCACCGCTAAATCAGCACGTTGACCAATTTCAGCCAGGCTGCCCGTTTGTGCATTCTTTAGGTTCAGTTCGCGCGCGATCTGTTGTTCGACAATCACCTCATAACCCTTTGCCGTCAGCCAGCGCCAGAGCATTTCATGGGTGGTTAACGCAGTAGGATGGCGCGGATGGCCAACAATCCCGATGCAGTTAAAGTGTTTGTTCATTTAGCGCGAGTTCCTTATAAGCCAAAACGGCCAGGCAATGTGATGGGTTTACTTGAAACCGTCAAACTGATCCCCATAATAAGCCAACCAGCGAGATGAATGTGTAAAACGCGGAGAAATTCATGAGTAGTAAAGAACAGAACACCCCAAACGAGCAAGTCTCAGACGAAATTCAACAGGAACAGCAGCACGTGGACGCAGAGACAACCGCTGAGGTGGATCCGCGTGACGAGCGTATCGCACAACTGGAAGCTGAGTTAACGGTTTCGCAGACTGGTGTGCGTGATGCTCAACTGCGTGCACAGGCGGAGATTGAAAACATCCGTCGCCGCACCGAAATGGATGTGGAAAAAGCGCATAAATTTGCGCTGGAAAAATTCGCCAACGAGCTGCTGCCAGTGATCGATAGCCTGGAGCGCGCGCTGGAAGTGGCCGATAAAGAGAACGCTGAACTGGCTTCTATGATCGAAGGTATCGAGCTGACGTTGAAATCGCTGCTGGGCGCGGTGCGCAAGTTTGGCGTGGAAGTGGTCGGTGATACCAACGTTCCGTTCAATCCGGAAATTCATCAGGCGATGTCGATGATGGAATCTGACGAAATGGCGCCAAACCATGTATTGATGGTGATGCAGCGCGGTTATACCCTCAACGGTCGCTTGTTGCGTCCTGCGATGGTGGCAGTGACCAAAGCCAAAGGCTGATAGATTGCTGCGATGACAACGGCCGCTTAATGCGGCCGTTTGTTTTTATGGCAAAACCGGCAGCCAATCAATCGGCGTTTGACCGGATTGAGTGAGCAATGCGTTCGCTTGTGAGAAGTGTTTACTGCCAAAAAAGCCGCGATGTGCGGAGAGCGGGGAAGGATGCGGCGCTTTCAATACATGATGGCGTTGAGTATCGATAATGCTGCCTTTCTTCTGCGCATGTGAACCCCACAGCAAGAAAATAACCCCTTCGCGATGCTGATTAATGGCGCTAATCACGTTGTCCGTAAAAGTTTCCCAGCCGAAGCGCGCGTGCGAATGCGCTTTACTCGCTTCCACCGTTAACACCGTGTTCAGCAACATCACGCCCTGAGTTGCCCAGCTTTCGAGAAAACCGTGCTGTGGACGCACAAAGCCGGGAATATCCTGCTCCAGCTCTTTATACATGTTCAGCAATGACGGCGGTGTTGCCACGCCCGGCAGCACAGAGAAGGCTAAACCGTGCGCCTGATTGGGGCCGTGGTAGGGATCTTGCCCCAAAATCACCACTTTAATGTCACCCAATTCGGTTAGCCGGAAAGCATTGAACACGTCTTTCTGCGGCGGATAAACCGTTACACCGGCAGCACGTTCGTTAGCGACGGCTTTCAGTGTTTCCACGAAATAAGGTTTCTCTTTCTCTTCAGCCAGCACATCGTGCCAGGTTAGCTTCTCAGCCATCATTGACTCCCTGCAAAATAGTGCGCCTAGCTTAACGTGTCGGGCTCAAGAGCAGAAGGGTAAAAATAATTTGAAGAATTACATAAAAAGTTAATGGTGAAATTTGTTGTGAATCAATTTGTTAGATTTTGCAGTGGGAAGTGTGGTTGAGCAAAATTGATACAGGTCAAAACGGCTGTTTTGCGGCGATGATATACCAGAGCATTCAAAATGTTGTGAACCTCGCTGCCTCGGTAGGCGGCGTAAAAGCCCTGGAGACCGACTATGATTACCGGCATTCAAATTACTCAAACTAACAATCCTCAGCTCATGAACTCATTCTGGCTGCTGGACGATGAAAAAGCCGAAGCACGTTGCTTGTGCGCTAAAGGTGATTTCTCAGAAGATCAGGTGGTTGCGATCAGCGATCTGGGTGAAATTGCTTACCGTGAAATTCCATTGGAACAGAAACCGCAGGTACGCGTAGAAGGTGGTCAGCACCTGAACGTTAACGTGCTGCGTCGTGAAACGCTGGAAGATGCGGTTAACAATCCAGAAAAATATCCTCAGTTAACCATTCGCGTTTCCGGCTATGCCGTACGCTTTAACGCGCTGACGCCAGAGCAACAGCGTGACGTGATTACACGTACATTCACCGAAAGCCTGTAATTGCAGCGCTGACGAAAAGACACACAGCAATGCAAGCCGCGCCAATATTGATTGGCGCGGCTTTTTTGTGTTTAAAAATCGAGTAGCGAATCGTAAGAAAGGGAATTGAAATCAATTTTGTCGTCAAAACGTGATTTCTCTACGCTTAAAACAAAAAAATCGCCCCAAAAGAGGCGATTAATTGCAATGCGTGCTGTTTTATTCCGCACCTGACTCCGGCACATCGCTCGCGCTTGGCTTGCGGCGTTTACCGATGTTTTTGGTGTCACGATGACGCTTTTTAACGCGCGGCTTTTCAGCTTCTTTCTCTTTGCGCTCTTGACGCTTCGCAAGGGCTTTTTTCGACGGTTTTCCTGTCACTTTCGCACTTGGCGCACGGCTTTCCGGACGCAGTTCTTCAATCACGCGCGCCTTCAACGGTTCATTGGTGTAGCGGGTAATTTTGCCCAGCAACAGATGATCGTGTGCTTCAACCAGCGAAATAGCCGTGCCTTTGCGTCCCGCACGCGCAGTACGCCCAATGCGGTGAATATAAATATCGGCGGTACGTGGCAGGTCGAAGTTGATAACATGCGAGATGTCGTCAATGTCGATACCACGCGCGGCAACATCGGTGGCAACCATCACTTTGACGCGACCATCGTTCATACGTTTGATCGCTTCATTACGATTGACCTGCACCATCTCACCTTCAAGATAGCTGCTGCGAATTCCGGCTTCATGTAGCCAGGTCACCACTTCATGCAAGCGTTCACGCTTACGCACAAACACGATGACGCGTTCTGCTTCTGGCTGCTTCAGCAAGTGAATCAGCAACTTGGTTTTGTGCTCAAGGTTGTCGGCGCGGTAATACCATTGCTGAATCTTTTTACGTTCGCTTTTGCTCGGATCGGCTTCAATGGCCACCGGTTCGTTCAGCAGGCGCTCGGCGAAATCTTTAATATTTTCGCCTTCCAACGTTGCTGAGAACAGCAGCGTTTGTTTACGCCAGCGGGTTTCGGCGGCGATGGTTTCGATATCCTGTGCAAAGCCCATGTCCAGCATGCGATCGGCTTCATCCAGAATCAGCGTTTCAACCGCGCGACAGTCGAAGTTCTCTTCTTTGATGTATTGCAGCAGACGACCAGTGGTGGCAACCACGATGTCTTGGTTTTCACTGAATACTTCGGCATGGTTCATATACGCCACGCCGCCGGTGATGGTGGCGATATCCAGATGGGTGTGTTTTGCCAGTTCACGCGCATGATCGGCAACCTGCATCGCCAATTCACGGGTTGGCGTTAAAATCAGGATACGCGGCGGACCTGATTTTTTACGCGGGAAATCGAGCAAATGTTGTAAAGCGGGCAGCAAAAACGCTGCAGTTTTCCCCGTCCCGGTTGGTGCCGAACCCAGAACGTCACGGCCTTCTAATGCAGCAGGAATGGTCTCGGCCTGAATAACTGTCGGGCGAGTAAAGCCTTTTTCCTGCAGCGCTTGTAGCAGGCTTTCGTCAAGTTCGAGTTCGGAGAATGTGGTTACGGTCATGGTCTACCTCAGTTTGGGGCGCTGATTATAGACAGAACGAATATAATCTTCATCTGTTTGTGTAGGTATTACAGGCGCAGGTGAATTCCCATCCGCACCACGTTACACTTCCGGCAGTAAAAAATTCAATGGTAGTGAAGTATGTCTCAGGACCAACCGCCAACGCGGGCGATGTTAAGAAAAGATGGTTTTACCTTTAAGCAATTTTTCGTGGCGCACGATCGCTGTGCGATGAAAGTCGGCACTGATGGCGTGTTGCTAGGGGCTTGGGCGCCGGTTGCCAACACGCGGCGCATCCTCGATATCGGCTGCGGGAGCGGCTTGATTGCGTTGATGTTGGCGCAACGCACGCCAGAGCAAGTCAGCATTGATGCCGTTGAACTGGAAGCCAGCGCGGCGCAACAGGCGGCGGAAAATATTCACGCTTCGCCTTGGGCCAATCGTATCACGGTGCATCATCACGATATCGTCAGTTGGAGCGAGCAGTGCGACAAGCGCTTTTCTTTAATCGTCAGTAATCCCCCTTTCTTCGCGCCGGGCATGGCTTCCAGCAGCGCCGAACGCGATACCGCACGCAGCACCGCAACGCTTGATCATCAAACCTTACTGCGTTGTGCCGCACAGCTCATTGAAGAAGAGGGGATTTTTTGCGTGGTGCTGCCAGCAGAAGCGGGAGAAGCATTGATTTCACTGGCGCAAGCAGATGGCTGGCACTTGCGTTATCGCTATGATGTCGCCGCGTATGCGCAACGTCCGCCAAATCGTTTGGTGTTGGGCTTTTCACCAACAGCAGGCGAAACGTTGCAGGAACGTCTCGCCATTCGCGATGAAGACAAAAGCTATTCGGCTGACTGGCTCAGTCTGGTGAAAGAGTTCTACTTATTCAGATAACCTTCTGGTTGCAGGATGGTTGGCAAGGCTTCGGCGAGCAGATCAGGATTGTCGAGCGTAAAGTGCAAGCCGCGGCTCTCTTTACGCTCCAGTGCACAGCGCACCATCAACTCCGCAACCTGCACCAGATTGCGCAGCTCCAGCAAATTATTAGAGAGGCGGAAATGCGCGTAATACTCATCGATTTCTTGCTGAAGTAAATTGATGCGGCGCAGCGCACGTTCCAACCGTTTGGTGGTGCGCACAATGCCTACGTAATCCCACATAAACAGGCGCAACTCGTGCCAGTTATGCTGAATTACCACACGTTCATCGGCGTCATCGACGCGGCTTTCATCCCAGGCAGGAAGATGTTCGACTGCGGCCACTTCCGGCAGGCGTGCAATCATGTCTTCTGCCGCAGACCAACCGTAAACCAGGCATTCCAGCAGTGAGTTGGATGCCATGCGGTTGGCACCGTGCAGGCCGGTATAACTCACTTCACCGATGGCATAAAGCCCATCAACGTCGGTACGCCCTTGCTGATCCACCATCACGCCGCCGCAGGTGTAATGCGCGGCGGGCACAATCGGAATCGGTTCTTTGGTGAGATCGAGGCCAAAGGTCAGCAGCTTTTCGTAAATCATCGGGAAGTGGCTGCGGATAAAACTTTCCGGCTGATGGCTGATGTCGAGATACATACAATCGACGCCCAAACGTTTCATCTCATGGTCGATAGCGCGCGCCACGATGTCACGCGGGGCAAGTTCGGCACGCGGATCGAAATCGGGCATAAAGCGTGTGCCATCGGGGCGTAGCAGCCACGCGCCTTCACCGCGCAGTGCTTCGGTTAGCAGGAAGTTTTGCGCCTGCGGATGGAACAAGCAGGTTGGATGAAATTGGTTGAATTCCAGGTTGGCCACGCGACAACCCGCGCGCCACGCCATGGCAATGCCATCGCCCGAGGCTACGTCAGGATTGGTGGTGTATTGGTAAACTTTCGCCGCGCCGCCGGTCGCCAGCACCACCGCGCGTGCACGGCAGGTTTCAACCTGCTCGCGGTTGCGGTTCCATATCCACGCGCCGACCACGCGACGTTTACCGGGCAAGCCGAGTTTGTCGGAGAGAATCAAATCCACCGCGTTGGTGCGTTCGATGATGCGGATATTAGGATGACTCAGCGCCTGGCTGACTAAGGTCGTTTCAACCGCGCGCCCGGTGGCATCAGCGCTGTGCAGAATGCGGCGATGGCTGTGGCCGCCTTCACGCGTGAGGTGATAGCGCGCTTCACCATCGCTGTGAGTTTCTTTATCAAATGCCACGCCATTATCAATCAGCCATTGCACACAATGGCGCGCATTGCTGGCGATAAAGTTCACGGTTTCACGATCGCATAAGCCTGCACCGGCAATCAGCGTGTCTTCTACGTGTGATTCGATGCTGTCAGTTTCGTCAAACACCGCCGCAATTCCGCCCTGCGCATACAGCGTTGAGCCTTCATTCACCTGCGCTTTACTCAGCACGGTAACCTGATAATGCGGCGCTAAGCGCAGCGCTAACGATAAACCGGCCGCGCCGCTGCCGACGATGAGTACATCACACTGATAGTCAGGAAGAGAAGTCATGATGTTTAATTTACTAAACAAAAGGTGACTTGAGCATAAGCCCGGATGGGGATGCTGTGAAGTATTTTGAACAAAGAGTGCAGAAAAAAAGCGCACCACAAACAGTTTGTGACGTGATATCAGTCAGTTAACGCTTAAAAGAAGCAGAATGTGTTTTTTATATCAAACACTCTGAAAATTCAGGTAATAAAGGTGAAAATGACCGCGTCATAAGGTACTCTGCCAGCGATTATCGGTGCCGCAAAAGACACCACCAGCGTGGCAAGTCGCTACACTGAAAGACAATCAACAACAATGATGTCGTGGTTCCGATACGGAAAAATTCTGGTCGTAGTGAACTTCAGGCCAACAGATCACTCTAAGCGCATGCTTGCTCAGAACAATGAGATGTGCTGGCAGTTCACTTACGCATAAAAAAGTTTTGGGGAGATATTACCTCGGATGAGCGAGCAGTTAACGGATCAGGTTCTCGTTGAGCGGGTTCAGAAGGGAGATCAAAAGTCCTTTAATTTACTGGTGATTCGATACCAGCATAAAGTGGCGAGCCTGGTTTCACGCTATGTTCCCTCAGGCGATGTGCCTGATGTGGTTCAGGAATCCTTTATTAAAGCGTATCGCGCACTGGAGTCATTCCGTGGCGACAGCGCCTTTTATACATGGCTGTACCGCATTGCGGTCAATACAGCAAAAAATTATCTGGTTGCTCAGGGGCGTCGTCCGCCATCCAGCGATGTGGATGCGATTGATGCGGAAAACTTCGAAAGTGCAGGTGCACTGAAAGAAATTTCGAACCCTGAGAACTTAATGTTGTCTGAGGAACTGAAACAAATCGTCTTTCGCACCATTGAGGCGCTTCCCGAAGATCTTCGTATGGCCATCACCCTCAGGGAATTGGATGGACTGAGTTACGAAGAGATTGCCGTCATCATGGATTGCCCGGTCGGTACCGTACGTTCGCGTATCTTCCGAGCACGAGAGGCTATTGATAATAAAGTTCAACCGCTTATCCAACGTCAGTGATAACGGCTACTGGAAGGGTACCAACGCATGCAGAAAGAAAAACTTTCCGCTTTAATGGATGGTGAAACACTGGATAACGAGCTGTTGGCGTCGTTGTCTAAGGATGCGGATCTTCAGCAAAGCTGGGAAAACTACCATCTCATCCGCGACACCTTACGAGGTGATGTCGGTGAAGTGCTGCATTTTGATATCTCCGCACGTGTGGCTGCAGCCCTCGAAAACGAGCCGGCGCGCAAAGTTTCTACGCTGATTCCTGAAGCACAGCCTGAACCGTCGCGCTGGCAGAAAATGCCATTCTGGCGTCGCGGTGGCAGCTGGGCTGCACAATTGACGCAGGTGGGTGTCGCTGCTTGTGTATCGCTGGCGGTAATTGTTGGCGTTCAGCACTACAACAGTTCACCAACCGGCAGTGCGACAGAAGCCTCCGATTCGCCAGCGTTTAATACGTTGCCGATGATGGGCAAAGCGTCGCCGGTCAGCTTAGGTGTTCCTTCGGAAGCGTTTGATACCAACAGCTCTAATCAGCAGGTGCAGGAACAGCGTCGTCGCGTGAATGCCATGCTGCAAGATTATGAACTGCAACGTCGTCTGCATGCCGATCAGGTTCAGTTTGAAAAGAACGATCCGCAACAGGCTCAGGCTAACGTTCCGGGAAATCAGTCGTTAGGAACTCAGCAGCAGTAATGAAGCAACTTTGGTGTGCCGTTAGCCTGCTGGCAGGCAGCCTGTTTTGGTCATCTACCGCCTCGGCGCAGACATCTGCGTCCGGGGCGTTGTTACAACAGATGGAGCAGGCAAGCCAGAATCTCAACTACGAATTTGCCTACATCAATGTCTCGCGTCTTGGCATTGAATCTCTGCGTTATCGTCACGCGGTCATCGACAATCGTATCTTCGCCCAACTGTTGCAAATGGATGGGCCGCGTCGTGAAGTGATTCAGCGCGGCAATGACATCAGCTATTTTGAGCCGGGATTAGATCCGTTCTCGCTGCCGGGCAACCACATTATCGATGCGCTGCCAGGCTTGATGTTCGCTGACTTCTCACGTTTGGGTGAGGCTTACGATTTCATCCCGGTGGGGCGTTCGCGCATGGCCGATCAAATGTGCGAAGTGGTGCGCATCGTGTCACGCGATGGTACGCGCTACAGCTATGTGGTGTGGCTGGATGTCGATACCAAACTGCCGCTGCGCATTGATCTACTCGATCGTGACGGCGAAACGTTGGAACAATTCCGCGTGATCAGTTTTGCCGTCGATGAAGGCGTACGCAATCTGATGCAAGGTTTGGAAAAGGCGAATTTGCCACCGTCGCTGTCATTGCCAGCCGGTGATAAAGTCGAGCTTAGCTGGCAGCCAGGTTGGCTTCCGGCAGGAATGAAGCTGATTTCACAGAGCCGCCGCGACATTCCCTCAATGAACAAAACGGTTGAATCTCGTCTCTACAGCGATGGCTTGTTTAGCTTTGCCATCAACATGACGGCCGCCGACAAAAGCAGCAGCGTGCAAGCATTGCGCACTGGACGTCGTACGGTGCAGACCGAAGTGCGCGATAATAGAGAAATCACCGTGGTGGGCGAATTGCCGCCAGCCACTGCCAAACGTATCGCGGACAGCATAGATTCAGGTTCAGCCAAATGATGAGAGAATGGGCCACCGTGGTGGCGTGGAAGGAAGGCGTAGCGACGCTGCACTCCGAAGCAAAAACTTCCTGCAACAGTTGTTCGGCGCGTAAAGGCTGCGGCAGCCACGCGCTCAATCAACTTGGGCCGAAAAACGCCCACGTGATGACTATCGCCAGCCCGGAGCCGTTGCAACCGGGCCAGCGTATTGAATTAGGTATCCGTGAAAGCAGCCTGCTTGGCTCCGCGTTGTTAGTGTATATGACGCCACTGTTTGGTCTATTCCTCGTTGCGGGTATTTTCCAGATGCTATTTAACAGCGACCTTGCAGCCGCATGTGGCGCGCTGTTGGGCGGCATTGGTGGCTTTATTGTGGCGAAAGGTGTGTCTAACTTATTCGGCGATCGCGAGGCTTTTCAGCCGGTGATTCTCAGCGTGGCGTTACCTCCCGATGCGCTGCGTGTGGAAAACGAAGTTTGATCCCCTCAGGGCCGCATTGAGTGCGGCCTTTTCAAATCGGCTTAACTGCTGAAATCTGTTGCGATTCCCCACAGTTCCATTCTTTAACGCGCGGCGTTAACAGTGTAATATGCGTCGTCATTAATGAGGCCGACAAGGTTCCGGGTAAATCTCACTTGCCTGAATGTGTCTGTGCTCAAGTTTCCCACTGATTTTCTACGTGAAGATATTCATATAAATGAAGCACATACGAAATTTCTCCATCATCGCTCACATTGACCACGGCAAATCAACGCTCTCTGACCGTTTGATTCAAATTTGTGGTGGCCTGAGCGATCGTGAGATGGCGGCGCAAGTTCTGGACTCAATGGATCTGGAACGTGAGCGCGGCATTACCATCAAAGCGCAGAGTGTAACGCTCGATTACAAAGCGCTGGACGGTGAAACTTACCAGCTCAATTTTATCGATACTCCCGGTCACGTTGACTTCTCCTATGAAGTATCCCGCTCTTTAGCGGCGTGTGAAGGAGCATTGCTGGTGGTCGATGCAGGTCAGGGCGTAGAAGCACAGACGCTGGCTAACTGCTACACCGCAATGGAAATGGATCTGGAAGTGGTACCGGTACTGAACAAAATCGACTTGCCAGCGGCCGATCCGGAACGCGTGGCGGAAGAGATTGAAGATATCGTGGGCATCGACGCCACTGACGCAGTGCGTTGCTCGGCGAAAACCGGTGTTGGCGTGCCTGACGTGCTGGAGCGCCTGGTGCGTGATATCCCGCCGCCAGAAGGCGATCCAGAAGGCCCGCTGCAAGCGCTGATCATCGATTCATGGTTCGATAACTACCTTGGCGTCGTGTCACTGATCCGTATTAAGAACGGCACGCTGCGCAAAGGCGACAAAGTTAAAGTCATGAGCTCCGGCCAAAGCTATAACGCTGACCGCCTGGGCATCTTCACGCCGAAGCGTGTCGATCGCAACGAATTGAACTGCGGTGAAGTAGGCTGGTTGGTGTGCGCAATCAAAGACATCCTTGGCGCGCCAGTGGGCGATACGCTGACCTTGCAGCGTAATCCTGCAGAGAAAGTGCTGCCGGGCTTTAAGAAAGTGAAGCCACAGGTTTACGCCGGTCTGTTCCCGATCAGCTCCGACGACTATGAAGCGTTCCGTGATGCGCTGGGCAAATTGAGCCTTAACGATGCCTCGCTGTTCTATGAGCCAGAGAGCTCGACGGCGCTGGGCTTTGGTTTCCGCATCGGCTTCCTTGGTCTGCTGCACATGGAAATCATCCAGGAACGTCTGGAGCGTGAATACGATCTCGATTTGATCACCACTGCGCCAACCGTAGTGTATGAAGTGGAAACCACCGATGGCGAAACGATTTATGTCGATAGCCCGTCGAAACTGCCACCGCTGAATAACATTGCCGAACTGCGCGAACCGATCGCTGAGTGTCACATGCTGCTGCCGCAAGAGTTCCTCGGCAACGTGATCACGCTGTGTATCGAAAAACGTGGTGTGCAGACCAATATGGTTTACCACGGCAAGCAGGTTGCGCTGACGTATGAAATTCCGATGGCAGAAGTGGTACTCGACTTCTTTGACCGTTTGAAATCGACTTCACGCGGTTATGCTTCGCTGGATTATAACTTCAAGCGTTTCCAAACCTCTGACATGGTGCGTGTCGACGTGATGATTAACTCAGAACGTGTTGATGCGCTGGCGCTGATTACTCACCGTGACAACTCGCAATATCGTGGCCGCGACTTAGTGGAGAAGATGAAAGATCTGATCCCACGTCAGCAGTTTGATATTGCGATTCAGGCGGCAATCGGCAACCACATTATCGCTCGCTCAACGGTAAAACAGCTGCGTAAAAACGTCCTGGCGAAATGCTATGGCGGTGACGTTAGCCGTAAGAAGAAACTGTTGCAGAAGCAGAAAGACGGTAAGAAGCGAATGAAGCAGGTCGGCAACGTTGAGCTGCCGCAGGAAGCATTCCTTGCCATTCTGCATGTCGGTAAAGACAGCAAATAAGGAATTTTAATGGCTAACATGTTCGCCCTGGTTTTAGTGATTGCAACGCTGGTAACCGGTGTTATCTGGTGTATTGATCGCTTTAAATGGGCTCCGGCGCGCCGTGCTAAGCAGGCAGCAGCACAAGCGCAGGCAGGTAATTCTCTCGACAGCAAAACGCTGGCGAAAGTGGCTGCACAACCGGGTTGGGTAGAAACCACGGCATCGGTATTCCCGGTGCTGGCGGTGGTGTTGATTGTGCGTTCATTCATCTTTGAACCGTTCCAGATTCCATCGGGTTCAATGATGCCAACGCTGCTGATCGGTGACTTCATCCTGGTTGAGAAGTTTGCCTATGGCATTAAAGATCCGATTACCCAAACCACGCTGATCCCAACTGGGCATCCGCAGCGCGGCGATGTTGCGGTATTCAAATACCCGAAAGATCCGAGCGTTGATTACATCAAACGTGTGATTGGCTTACCGGGTGACAAAGTGGTGTTTGATCCCTACAGCAAAACCTTGACCATTAATCCGGCTTGCAGCAGCGGCAAATGCGACACTGCGCTGCCCGTGACTTACACTAATATCGAGCCAAGCAACTTCATTCAGACCTTTAGCGGTTTTGATGGCAACGAAACCGGTAACGGCTTCTTCCAGGCACCGCAGGGCGAAACCATGAAAGGCGGCCTGCGTTTGGGCACCCGCAAAGAGACATTGGGCAGCGTAACGCACGATATCTTGCTGGTAAACGAAGCGCAGAGTCAGGCAAGCATGTATTATCAGCAGCCGGGCCAGCCGCAATCCACCTGGATTGTGCCAGAAGGACAGTATTTCATGATGGGCGATAACCGTGATAACAGCGCCGACAGCCGCTACTGGGGCTTTGTGCCCGAGAAGAATCTGGTCGGCAAAGCGGTGGCTATCTGGATGAGCTTCGAGAAACAAGAAGGACAGTGGCCGACCGGCGTGCGCTTTAGCCGCATTGGTGGGATTCACTAATTAGCTTCAAAAAAGGTTGGCCTTCCATTCGGGAGGCCAGTGCACACGAAACAGAACAGGTTGGAACCACAGCCCTGTTTCGTATGCAGAATGACAGACGCACAGAACAACTGGAATCGCATGAACCCCATCGTCATTAACAAGCTGCAGCGCAAACTGGGCTACACTTTTACTCATCCGGATTTATTGCAGCAGGCATTGACGCACCGTAGTGCCAGCAGTAAACACAATGAACGTCTTGAATTCCTTGGCGATTCCATTCTCAGCTATGTGATTGCTAATGCACTTTATCACCGCTTCCCGCGCGTAGATGAAGGCGATATGAGTCGCATGCGCGCAACCCTGGTGCGCGGTAATACGCTGGCCGAGATGGCGCGTGAATTTGATCTCGGCGAATGTTTGCGTCTTGGGCCGGGCGAGCTGAAAAGCGGCGGCTTCCGTCGTGAATCAATCCTTGCGGACACCGTTGAAGCGTTGATTGGCGGCATTTTCCTTGATAGCAGCATTCAGACAGTTGAGAAGCTGATTCTCGATTGGTATCACTCGCGACTGGAGCAGATCAGCCCTGGCGATAAGCAAAAGGATCCGAAAACGCGTCTGCAAGAGTATCTGCAAGGGCGTCATCTGCCGCTGCCATCCTATTTGGTGGTGCAGGTGCGTGGCGAAGCCCACGACCAGGAATTCACCATTCACTGTCAAGTGAGTGGCATGGCAGAACCGGTGGTGGGCATTGGCTCCAGTCGCCGTAAAGCCGAGCAAGCCGCCGCCGAACAGGCGTTAATTAAGCTTGGTCTCGAATAAATAGTCACATCGCAGCGTCGACAGCGCCGCTGCCCAAGTCAGGACTCGAATGAGCGAACTCGAAACATATAGCGGCTTTGTCGCGATTGTAGGCCGACCAAACGTCGGCAAATCCACTTTGCTGAACCAGTTATTGGGGCAGAAGGTGTC
Source organism: Pantoea sp. CFCC18179 (assembly GCF_059412405.1). Classification (NCBI taxonomy): domain Bacteria; kingdom Pseudomonadati; phylum Pseudomonadota; class Gammaproteobacteria; order Enterobacterales; family Erwiniaceae; genus Pantoea; species Pantoea sp. CFCC18179. The sequence goes on from NZ_JBNBPM010000010.1 coordinate 58,906, forward strand.
GATTACGTCACGCAAGCCGCAAACCACGCGCCATCGCATCATGGGCATCCACACTGAAGGCGCTTATCAAGCGATCTACGTGGATACGCCAGGGCTGCACATGGAAGAGAAGCGGGCGATTAACCGCCTGATGAACCGTGCCGCCAGCAGTTCAATTGGTGATGTTGAGCTTATTATTTTTGTCGTTGAAGGCACGCGTTGGACGCCAGACGATGAGATGGTGCTTAACAAGTTGCGTGATAACAAAGTGCCTGTAGTGCTGGCGATAAACAAGGTCGACAACATTCAGGACAAGAGCATTTTGCTGCCTCATCTGCAATTCCTCAGCCAGCAGATGAACTTCCTCGAAATCGTACCGATCTCGGCAGAAAGCGGTAAAAACGTGGATGCGATTGCGGCGATTGCGCGCAAATGCTTGCCAAAATCCGAGCACCATTTCCCGGAAGATTATGTCACTGATCGCTCACAGCGTTTCATGGCCTCGGAAATCATTCGTGAAAAATTGATGCGCTTCCTCGGTGCTGAACTGCCTTATTCCGTCACGGTAGAGATTGAGCAATTTGTCTCTAACGATCGCGGGGGTTACGACATCAACGGCTTGATCCTCGTTGAGCGGGAAGGGCAGAAGAAAATGGTGATCGGTAACAAAGGCGCCAAGATCAAAACCATCGGCATTGAAGCGCGTAAAGACATGGAAGAGATGTTTGAAGCGAAAGTGCATCTTGAACTGTGGGTTAAAGTGAAATCTGGCTGGGCGGACGATGAACGTGCGCTGCGCAGCTTAGGTTACTCCGACGAAGGTTAATTCGATGGAAGGCTGGCAACGCGCCTTTGTGCTGCATAGTCGCCCTTACAGCGAAACCAGCCTCCTTCTCGATCTATTCAGCGAAAGCGAAGGGCGCGTCCGCGTCCTTGCCAAAGGCGCCCGCTCGCGCCGCTCCCAACTGAAAGGGGCATTGCAGCCCTTCACGCCTTTACTGGTGCGATGGGGCGGACGCGGTGACGTCAAAACGCTGCGTAATGCCGAAGCGGTTTCGCTGGCATTGCCACTTAGCGGCATCACGCTCTATTGCGGTTTGTACGTTAACGAACTGCTTTCACGCGTAATGGAGCAGCAAATTCCCTTCTCCGAACTGTTCTTTGATTATCTAAATTGCATCCAAACGCTGGCGGCCGGCAACGGCTCACCGGAACCGGCGCTGCGCCGTTTTGAGCTGGCGTTGCTCGGACATCTTGGCTATGGCGTTGATTTCCTGCATTGTGCTGGCAGCGGCGAAGAGATCGCCGATGGCATGACGTACAGCTATCGTGAAGAGCGCGGCTTTATCGCCAGCTTGGTGGTCAATCAACGCAGCTTTACTGGCCGCCAACTGCGCGCGCTGTGGGAACGAGATTTCCCGGATGCCGATAGCCTGCGCGCCGCCAAACGCTTTACGCGCATGGCATTGAAGCCCTATCTTGGCGGCAAGCCGTTGAAGAGCCAGGAACTGTTTCGCCAGTTTGTGCCAAAAAAGAAACCCGATGTGGCAAACGACTAGCGCTGGTCGTACCGGCTGGTATTCTTAAGCCCGTTACACTGCAAACACACTGAATACATTTGAGGATTGTCATGGCTGAGTTGCTGTTAGGCGTCAATATTGATCACATTGCCACCGTTCGTAACGCGCGTGGCACTAACTATCCCGATCCGGTCCAGGCGGCATTTGTCGCTGAACAAGCGGGTGCGGACGGCATTACCGTGCATCTGCGCGAAGATCGTCGTCATATCACCGATCGTGACGTGCGTATTTTGCGTGACACCATCCAGACGCGTATGAACCTGGAGATGGCGGTCACCGACGAGATGATCGACATCGCCTGCGAGATCAAACCACATTTCGTTTGCCTGGTGCCGGAAAAGCGTCAGGAAGTCACCACTGAAGGTGGATTGGATGTGGCGGGGCAGCAGGACAAAATCAACGCAGCGGTGCGCTTGCTGAGCGAAGCGGGCATTTTGGTGTCGCTGTTCATCGATGCCGATCATCGCCAGATTGAAGCGGCTGTTGCCAGCGGCGCACCTTACATCGAAATTCACACCGGGGCTTATGCCGAAGCGCCTGAAGGTTTGGAGCGCCAGGCTGAACTGTCACGCATCCGTAAAGCCGCAACGTTTGCCGCCGGTCTCGGTTTGAAGGTCAATGCCGGTCACGGTTTGACTTACCACAACGTGCAGCCGATTGCTGAGCTGCCAGAAATGCATGAGCTGAATATCGGCCACGCCATTATTGGTCGTGCACTGTTCAGCGGCCTGGCGGATGCGGTGGGCGAGATGAAGCAACTGATGCGGGAAGCGCGTCGCTAATGGCGATTCTCGGACTCGGTAGCGACATCGTAGAGATCGAGCGCATTGCTGGCGTGATTGAACGTTCAGGCGATCGCTTGGCGCGCCGCGTGTTAAGCGAAGCCGAGTGGCAGCAATATCAGGCGCACCAGCAACCGGTGCGCTTTCTTGCTAAGCGTTTCGCGGTGAAAGAGGCGGCAGCCAAAGCCTTTGGCACCGGCATTCGCGGCGGCTTGGCGTTCAATCAGTTCGAAGTGTACAACGATGCGCTGGGCAAACCGGGGTTACGTTTCTTTGAGCAGGCCAAAGTGATTGCCAGTCAACTTGGCGTGCAGCATGTGCATGTCACGTTGGCCGATGAACGTCATTACGCCTGTGCAACCGTAATTATCGAAAATTAGTGATGTAGTAGAACAAACTTATCCCACAGTGCTTCGCGGCTTTCGGGGTGCTGAGGATCGCTAATAATGGTGTTATCAATTGGGCAGACGCTTTGGCAGGTCGGCACATCATAATGGCCCACGCACTCGGTGCAGCGGTCAACATCGATCTCATAGATCGCGTCACCTAAGCTGATTGCCTGGTTTGGGCATTCAGGTTCGCACATATCACAATTGATGCATTTGGTGGTGATCAGCAGGGCCATAGCGGACGTCCAATAACAGCAGAAAAGGCGCGGGTATTATACGCGCCTCAGCTCATCAGACCAGCTTTTTCACCAACTCTTCGCTATGACGAATATGGCTGGATGCACGTTCCGGATCGTTCTGCACCAATGCCATAAACAGCAAATCGGTCAGCGCCAATTGTGCGCTGGTGGAGGAGATGGCGGCGCTACGCGTGCTTTGCTCCTCGGCAACCGTATACAGGCAAATGGTGGCACATTGTTGCAATGAGTTGGGCGTAAAGCCGGTGAATGCCAGCACATCAGCACCAATTTGCGCCGCTTCCTGTGCCGCCAGATTGATTTCACGCCGTTCGCCGGTGTAGGAAATGGCCAGCAGCACATCGCCCGGCGCCATCGCTTGCACGCTGGCCAGTAGCGCATGCATATCTTGCTCTGCGACCGCATTGATGCCGATCTTCATCAGCTTCCAGGAAAAATCTTTTGCCACCAAACCGGAAGCGCCAATGCCAACCAGCAGAATGCGATTAGCATTTTTCAGCAGTTGCAGGGTTTGCAGCAGCTTCTCTTCGGTGTTGATATCCAGGGTGGCGCGGATGGCTGAAATCTTCTCGGTCAGCAGCTTTTCACCCACGACTTTCAGCGGATCGTCGCTGAGAATATGGTTATGCACGGTAATCGCATCGCGATCGGCCATCGATTCGCTCAATGCCAGTTTCAGCGCCGGGAAGCCTTTGTAACCCAACTTCTGAGCAAACTTCACCACGCTCGATTGGCTGACGCCCGCTTCTTCGGCCAGTTTTTGTGAACTCAAATGCCGTGCCCGATCCGGCTGCGACAGCAAAAAATCCGCCAGGCGACGCTCATTCAGAGCCAGTCGTGGGTAGAGCTGACGAATTCGCAGCAATGAACTCATGGTTCGATCCTTAATTCTTTCATTTGCTAGCAGCGCGTAAACCCAAAAGAATAAACTATTCAGCTGGCATTGTAGTCATTGGAATTAAAAATAGCAGCTTTCGCTGCGAGCCGTGAAGCTGGCTACACTGTAGGGCAGAAACCGCAAAGAATTGAGAAGGAGTGTTGTTTGACTAAGGGTACGCAACGACGCGTGGTGTTTTTCGATCTCGACGGCACGCTGCATCAGCAGGACATGTTTGGCACCTTTATGCGCTATTTACTGCGACGCCAGCCTCTCAACCTGCTGCTGGTGATCCCGCTGCTGCCGGTGATTGGGCTGGGCATGTTGATTAAAGGACGTGCGGCGCGCTGGCCGATGAGTTTGCTGCTGTGGGCGATTACCTTCGGTCACAGTGAAAAGCGCCTGCGTCAGCGTGAAGCCGAGTTCGCTGAGTGGTTTCGCCAACGCGTAACGGCTTTTCCGGTGGTGCAGCAGCGTCTCACCGATTACCTCAGCAGTAACGATGCCGATGTCTGGCTGATCACCGGTTCGCCGCAATCGCTGGTGGAACAAGTCTACTTCGATTCCGCCTTTTTGCCGCGTGTGCAACTGATCGCGAGCCAGATGACGCCGGGACGCGGCGGACGTTTATTGGCGATGCGCTGTCTCGGTCATGAAAAAGTGGCGCAACTGGAGGAGAAAATCGGCACGCCATTGCAGTTGTATAGCGGCTACAGCGACAGTAAGCAGGACAACCCGCTGTTGTTCTTCTGCCAGCATCGTTGGCGCGTAACGCCGCGCGGCGAGCTGCAACAACTGGAATAACGCTTCGATTCCGCTAGCAGCATGGCTATAATGCGCCGCCTTAATTGCCCGCAGGAGTTGTCTGGTGAACCCACAAACTGATGAATATTGGATGCGTTTTGCGCTGGAACTGGCTAAACGTGCGTGGGAGCAGGGCGAAGTGCCGGTTGGCGCGGTGTTGGTGCAAGGCGACAAAGTGATTGGCGAAGGTTGGAATCGGCCGATTGGTCAGCACGATCCCACGGCGCATGCCGAAATCATGGCGCTGCGTCAGGGCGGCAAAGTGCTGGAAAACTATCGTCTGCTGGATACTACGTTGTACGTCACCTTGGAACCCTGTGTGATGTGCGCCGGTGCAATGGTGCACAGCCGCATTACACGTTTGGTGTATGGCGCGAAAGACGAGAAAACCGGCGCGGCCGGTTCTCTGCTGGATGTGATTGGTCATCCCGGTATGAATCATCAAATTCAAATTGATTGTGGTGTGCTGGCAGAAGAGTGCGCGGGGATGTTAAGTGACTTCTTCCGTATGCGTCGTGAGCAAAAGAAGGCGCTGCGTCAGGCGCAGCGCGCAGATTAATTCATCGCAATCTTCGGTTCCACCGCCGGGTAACCGGCGCCTAATTCCGCTTCCAGCGCCGATTGCTGCGCTAAGCGCTTCTCTTGCTCCTGCAAATATCCCACCAGACTGATTTGATACTTACGGATGTTCTCAACGTAGTTGTAGGCTTCGTGCCCGCGCGCGTAGCCGTATGTGGTTTGCGCGTAGTAACGCTTCTGGCTGAGCATCGGTAGGCGCAGCTTCACATCCGCCCAACTATCCGGATTGCCGCCCTGTTTTGACGTCAACTTACGCGCGTCCAGCATGTGCGCGTAGCCCATGTTATAAGCCGCTAGAGCAAACCAGATACGTTCATCTTCTGGAATGGTGTCTGGCACTTTTTCCATCATACGTTTGAGGTATTCGCTGCCGCCACGGATGCTTTGCTCCGGATCGAGACGATCGTCAACATCCAGGCTGTCGGCGGTATTGCGCGTCAGCATCATCATGCCGCGCACGCCGGTGGGCGACGTTGCCTGTGGATTCCAGTGGGATTCCTGATACGAGATCGCCGCCAGCAAGCGCCAATCCATGCTGGCTGCATATTTCTCAAACAGCGGTTTGATATCCGGCAAGGTGCTATCAATCGCGCGCAGGAAGGTGCGGGTATCCACGTAATCGAAGGTGCCTACGTGGCCGAGATACTTCTCTTCCAGCCGGGCCATGGTGCCTTCTTCGCCCATTTGGCTGTAGAAGTCGAGCATCGCCGCATTCAGGCTATCGTCATCGTTACGCGGTAAATACCAGGTCACCGGCTCTTCATCCGTCACATCAAACGCCACGGCTAACTGTGGATGAATACGTTGCAACAGGCCGATGGTGACGGAATCGCCCACGGTGTAATCGAGTTTGCCGTCGGCCACCGCTTCGAGCAGCGCTTTCTGGCCTTGATCGGCGGAAATCGCCCAGTCGAGATCGGGATAGCTGTCAGCTTTGGCGGAACGTAAAGTTGACAGATATGCCGAACCGGACTGCACAATCAGGCGGCCTTTAAGATCGCCGAGGTTTTTCGGTCGAGGCTTATCAATGCGGTACACCAGCTGTTGCGACACCGAATAGTAGCTTGGGCCACTTTGGTAGTGCGCAAGGCGCTCGCTGTTATAAATCAGGCCGGCTGCCAGCAAATCGGCTTTGCCATCATCCAAGTCATCAAACAGGTCGCCGAGGTTAGGACGCACCTCCACTTCCAGTTTCACGCCAAGATAATCGGCGAAGCGCTTCGCCAGCTCATAGTCCATGCCCGCTGGTGCATTATTGATGGTGTAGTAAGTCAGCGGAGAGTTTACGGTACTGATGCGCAGCACTCCGCGTGATTTGATCTGTGATAGCGCGTCTGTTCCGCCCCCGTACCACGGGATGGATGGCCACAATGCTAGCGCAAGCAGCACGGTGATCAGACCGATAAACAGATAGTTTATTTTTAGGCGTTTCAAATAGTTATCTCGTAATGGCTCACAGGCCTCTGTCTTTTAAAGGCAGTATTTGTGTTGTTTTAACTCCCAGAGCGAGGGGCATTTTGCGCAACAAAGCGGGGCAGGGCAACTTTTATAGCAAGAATTGTGCAAAAATCAGCCAAATGCCAAGTGCCAGAATTTATGCGCAAACGGTTTCGTAACCGGTGACGTTTCTCTATAATACCGCCCGTTTTCCCCTGTTGCGCCCAATGAAGCGTCGCCCGGCACTTCAAAGACGAGAGATCTTTAATGATGGAAATTCTGCGTGGTTCGCCCGCTCTGTCGGCATTTCGTGTAAACAAACTGCTGACCCGCTTTCAGGACGCTCACCTTCCAGTGAGTGATATTTACGCCGAGTACGTCCATTTTGCCGATGTCAGTGCACCGCTCAGCGCGGATGAAAAAGCCCGCCTGCAACGTCTGCTGAAATACGGTCCTTCTCTCGCCGAGCATGCGCCACAAGGGCGTCTGTTGCTGGTAACGCCGCGTCCCGGCACCATCTCTCCCTGGTCATCGAAAGCCACCGATATCGCGCACAACTGCGATTTGCCGCAAGTGTTGCGCCTTGAGCGTGGTATGGCGTTCTATGTGCAAGCCCCTGAACTGACGGAAGCGCAGTGGCAGCAACTGGCGAGCCTGCTGCACGATCGTATGATGGAAACGGTATTTGCCGACCTCAACGATGCGCAGCAACTGTTTGCCCATCATCAGCCTCAGCCGCTGAAGAGCGTTGATGTGCTGGGTGAAGGCCGCGCGGCACTGGAGCAGGCCAACCTCACCTTGGGTCTGGCGCTGGCCGATGACGAGATCGATTACCTGCTCGACGCCTTTACTAAACTGGGCCGCAATCCGAACGACATCGAGCTCTACATGTTTGCCCAGGCAAACTCCGAGCATTGTCGTCACAAGATCTTTAACGCTGACTGGATTATCGATGGCGAAAAACAGCCGAAGTCGCTGTTTAAGATGATCAAAAACACCTTCGAACATAATCCTGAGCACGTGTTGTCGGCCTACAAAGACAACGCGGCAGTGATGGAAGGTTCTGAGGTTGGCCGCTTCTACGCTGATGCGCAGAAGGGCGAATATGAGTTCCATCAGGAAGCCGCACACATCCTGATGAAAGTAGAAACCCATAACCATCCAACCGCGATTTCACCGTGGCCGGGTGCTGCGACCGGTTCCGGTGGCGAGATCCGTGACGAAGGCGCAACCGGACGTGGTGCGAAACCAAAAGCTGGTTTGGTCGGTTTCTCGGTTTCCAACCTGCGCATTCCTGGTTTTGAACAGCCTTGGGAAGAAGATTTCGGCAAACCAGAACGCATCGTTACTGCACTGGATATCATGACCGAAGGCCCATTGGGCGGCGCGGCGTTCAACAATGAATTTGGTCGTCCCGCACTGAACGGCTATTTCCGTACCTATGAAGAGCGCGTTAACAGCCATAACGGCGTTGAGTTGCGCGGCTATCACAAGCCAATCATGCTGGCGGGCGGCATCGGTAACATCCGTGGCGATCACGTGCAGAAAGGCGAGATTGTGGTTGGCGCCAAGCTGATCGTGCTTGGCGGCCCGGCGATGAATATCGGTTTGGGCGGCGGTGCAGCCTCTTCTATGGCTTCTGGCCAATCTGATGCTGACCTTGATTTTGCGTCTGTCCAGCGTGACAACCCAGAGATGGAGCGTCGCTGCCAGGAAGTGATCGACCGTTGCTGGCAACTGGGCGAAGCCAACCCGATTCTGTTCATTCACGATGTGGGCGCGGGCGGCTTGTCTAACGCGATGCCAGAACTGGTGAGCGATGGCGGCCGTGGCGGTAACTTCAATCTGCGCGACATCCTCAGCGATGAGCCAGGCATGAGCCCGCTGGAAGTGTGGTGTAACGAATCACAGGAACGTTATGTGTTGGCCGTCGCGCCGGCGCAACTGGCGCTGTTCGATGAACTGTGTAAGCGTGAGCGCGCACCGTATGCAGTGATCGGTGAAGCCACCGAAGAATTGCATCTGAATCTTGCCGACCCACATTTCGATAACAAACCTATCGATATGCCGTTGGATGTGCTGCTGGGCAAAACGCCGAAGATGACGCGTGATGTATCGCGCCAGCAAGCCAAAGGTGATGCGTTGGTACGTGATGGCATCACCGTGGCAGACGCGGTCAATCGCGTGCTGCATCTGCCGACCGTAGCAGAAAAAACCTTCTTGATCACTATTGGTGACCGTAGCGTAACCGGCATGGTGGCGCGCGATCAGATGGTCGGTCCGTGGCAGATTCCGGTGGCTAACTGCGCGGTGACTACCGCCAGCCTTGATAGCTATCATGGCGAAGCCTTCTCTCTTGGCGAACGTGCGCCAGTGGCGTTGCTCGACTTCGCGGCATCCGGTCGTTTGGCCGTCGGCGAAGCACTCACCAACATTGCTGCCACCTCGATTGGTTCACTGCAACGCATCAAGCTTTCAGCAAACTGGATGGCGGCTGCGGGGCATCCGGGCGAAGACGCTGGCCTATACGAAGCGGTAAAAGCGGTCGGCGAAGAACTGTGTCCAGCATTGGGTATCACCATTCCAGTCGGCAAAGATTCCATGTCGATGAAAACCCGCTGGCAGAACGGCACCGAACAGCGCGAGATGACTTCGCCACTGTCGTTGGTGATCACCGCCTTTGCGCGCGTTGAAGATGTCCGTCGTACCGTGACGCCACAGCTGCAAGCTGATCAAGACAACCTGTTGCTGCTGGTGGATCTGGGCAATGGCGCGAACACCTTGGGTGCGACTGCGCTGTCACAGGTTTATCGTCAATTGGGTGATAAACCTGCTGACGTACGCGATGCCGCGCAACTGGCCGGCTTCTTCAACGCCATTCAGGCGCTGGTGGCCGAGCAGAAATTGCTGGCTTACCACGACCGTTCTGACGGCGGTCTGTTAGTGACGCTGGCAGAGATGGCCTTTACCGGCCATTGCGGTATCGAAGCAGATATCGCCGCGTTGGGCAGCGATGCATTGGCCGCGTTGTTCACCGAAGAGCTGGGTGCGGTGCTGCAAATCAACGCCAGCGATCGTGCTGCGGTTGAGAAAATCTTCGCTGACCACGGTTTGAGCAGCAACGTGCATGTAATTGGTAAAGCCTTACCGGGCGATCGTTTCGTAATTCGTTCTGGCGACAGCGCGGTATACAGCGAAAGCCGTAGCACGTTGCGTACCTGGTGGGCAGAAACCACCTGGCAGATGCAGCGCCTGCGTGATAACCCAGCCTGCGCCGATCAGGAGCACGAAGCGAAGAAAAACGATAATGACCCAGGTCTCAACGTCCATCTGACCTTCAAGCCAGAAGAAGATGTGGCCGCACCGATGATCGCCACGGGCGCGCGTCCGCGTGTTGCGGTGCTGCGTGAGCAGGGCGTCAACTCACACGTAGAAATGGCAGCCGCTTTCCATCGCGCTGGTTTCACTGCGGTTGACGTGCATATGAGCGATCTGCTGGCCGGTCGTCGCGGTCTGGAAGAGTTCCAGGCGCTGGTCGCCTGCGGTGGCTTCTCTTACGGTGACGTGCTGGGCGCGGGTGAAGGTTGGGCGAAATCCATCTTGTTCAACGGCCGTGTGCGTGACGAGTTCGAAAACTTCTTCCATCGTCCACAAACGCTGGCACTTGGCGTGTGTAACGGTTGCCAGATGATGTCGAACCTGCGTGAACTGATTCCGGGCAGCGAACTGTGGCCGCGCTTTGTGCGTAACCAGTCCGAGCGTTTCGAAGCGCGTTTCAGCCTGGTAGAAGTGGCAGCAAGCCCATCGCTGCTGCTGGACGGCATGGCCGGATCGCACATGCCAATCGCCGTTTCGCACGGTGAAGGTTTTGTTGAAGTGCGTGATGGCGCGCATCTGGCGCAGTTGGAGAGTAAAGGTTTGGTCGCGCTGCGCTTCGTTGATAACTTCGGCAAAGTTACCGAAAGCTATCCTGCGAACCCGAACGGCTCACCAAACGGTATCACCGCGGTGACCAACGAAAGCGGTCGTGTGACCATCATGATGCCGCATCCAGAGCGCGTGTTCCGTACCGTGAGCAACTCGTGGCATCCGGCAGAGTGGGGCGAAGACAGCCCATGGATGCGTATCTTCCGTAACGCACGTAAGCAGTTGGGATAACCCACCTAAAAGGCCGCTAATTAGCGGCCTTTTTCTTTTTGTAGGGTCGCCATTCATGGTGACCTGAGTGATATTCAACCGATGTCGGAAATTAGCGACAATATGTCCATGAGAGTGTCGCCAAAAGGTGACATTTAACTCGTTGATTTTAATGCTAAGAAAATTCGTAATCTAAACCCGTTGCTGATCAGCGACACATTTAACTGACCGTTCGGTCTGTTTTCGCCCTAAGTGCCGCTGCCATGTAAGCATTCCTCTGATAATCCTCACTATTTATTTCCTGGCATGATCCTTGCTATACTTATTACGTGGCTCATTCGCCTGTTTATGATTGCCCCGCATTTGCGGCTGAGCTCATAAAATTAGAATGACGCACCAAACGGAGCCTGTCGTCCACCTCACCGATAATCGCTTGCTTTGCAACGTTATCAAGCATCGGACGCAACGTTGAGTTAGGCTCCACCTATTTTGCAAGCGATGCTGCGGCGTCGCTCTCACGGCAGACCAAAAGGTCTGCCGTTTTCGTTTCTGACCTTTCTTCCCTTTTGATACTTCGCTAGCATGCCAGCAGCTCACATTTAAGGAAGCGTGATTGTGAAGAAATGGCGTCTGTTCCCCCGATCCCTGCGGCAATTAGTCTTGCTGGCGTTCTTGCTGGTGCTGTTGCCGTTGCTGGTTCTGGCGTGGCAAGCGTGGGAAAGTTTGTCGGCGCTGAGTAATCAGGCGGCGGATACCAATCGCAATACCTTTACCGATGTGCGCCGCAGCGAAGCAATGGCACGCACCGCGCTGGAGCTGGAGCGCAGCTATCGACAATATTGCGTGCTCGGCGATGCTTCACTCGCAAAGCTGTATCAAACGCAGTGGGCGCGCTACGGCCAAATGCTCAACAGTCACGCCGCCAGCTTGCCTGACCTGCCTTCTTTCAAAGTACTGCAAACCACCTTGCCGCCGTTGCAGCAAATTCAATGTGATAACGGCAATCCTGTCGCCCAGGCCGCGAATGTGCTGGAGCGTTTTTCGGATACCAATACGCAAATGGTGCAGGAAACGCGTGAAGTAGTGTTCTCACGCGGCCTGCAACTGCAACGAGAAATTGCCGATCGCGGCCAATTTTTTGGCTGGCAAGCGTTGATTCTGTTCCTGATCAGCCTGGTGTTGGTGCTGCTGTTCACTGGCATGATTATCGGGCCGGTCAAGCGTGTTGAACGCATGATCAATCGGTTAGGTGAAGGCAAAGCGTTAGGCGAAAGCGGTAACTTTGGTGGCCCGCGCGAAATCCGCTCGCTGGGACAACGTATTGTCTGGCTGAGCGAACGTCTTAGCTGGCTGGAAGAGCAGCGTCACGAATTCTTGCGCCATCTCTCACATGAACTAAAAACGCCGCTGGCTAGTTTGCGCGAAGGCACCGAGTTACTGGCCGATCAGGTTGCAGGTCCGCTCAATGCCGAACAGCAGGAAGTGGTGGCGATTCTTGATACCAGCAGTCGCCACTTGCAGCGGTTGATCGAACAGTTACTGGATTACAACCGCAAGCTGGCGGATGGGCCGCTGGCGCTGAAATCGGTGGCGTTAGCCGACATCATCGATTCAGTGCTTAAAGTCCATTCATTGCCCGCGAATGCGCGTGCAATGAAAACCTACGTTGATTTGCAAGTGCATCACTGCCTGGCGGAAGCGACCTTATTGCAGCGGGTGATCGATAACCTTTACTCGAACGCCGTGAACTACGGCAGCGAATCCGGTAACATCTGGCTGCACAGCCAGCAGAAGGGCAACCAGGTGTGGATTGAGGTGGCAAACACCGGCACACCGATTCCGGCTGAAGAACAGGCGATGATTTTTGAGCCCTTTTACCAGGGCAGCCAACAGCGCAAAGGGCCGGTTAAAGGCAGCGGACTGGGCCTGAGTATCGCAAAAGATTGTCTGCGCAGGATGCACGGCGATTTGCAGTTGGTGACGCGCAAGGATGCGGATGTTTGTTTTCGTATCATTTTGACTACCAGCGCCGGGAATGCCTGATCAATGAAACTATCCCCACTCAAATTTGTGACCTGCGCGTTGATGGCGCTTGGCCTCAGTGCCTGCCAAACACCTTCACAAGATCGTGCCCAGCACGATGGTGCGAGCTTGCCAGAACCCGACATGCGTCTGGCGGATTATCTGGCGACCGATTGCCAAAACGTCTGGCAGATTGAAACGCCTGCCGCGCAGAACAACCCCCTTTATTGGCAGCGTGCGATTGATTGTGGCGAACGCTTATCGCCTGCTGAAGCACGCGCAGAGGCGCGACGCTGGCCGGTACAAGGCTGGGCGCGCGCCTTCAAACAAGGCATCTTGCTGGCCAACGGCAATATCACACCCGTGGAACGCCGCGATTACATCGCGACCTTAGACGGTTACAGTATGTCCTATCCGGCGGCGGTGCGGCCTTTATTACAGCTTTGGCGCAGTAATCAGGCGGCACAACTGGAACTCAGTGAAGCGCGTGGCCGTTACGCTGCGCTGCAGCAGAGCAATGATGCTGAGATGGATACGCTGCGTCAGCAGCAAACTGCACTGCGCCAATCGCTGGCCGATACCCAACGTAAACTGGAACGTCTTACTGACATCGAACGCCAGTTATCATCGCGTAAAGCCCCCGACAGCAGTGACACATCGCATGGTGCCAGCGATGCGCAAAGTGAGGATCAGTGACCATGAAACAGGCCGCACGCTTACTGTTGGTGGATGACGATCCGGGCTTACTCAAACTGCTTGGCATGCGCTTAAGCAGCGAAGGTTATCAGGTGGCAACCGCGGCCAGCGGACCGGAAGCCTTGCGTCATCTGCAAAAAGAGAAAGTCGATTTGGTGATCAGCGATCTGCGCATGGATGAGATGGACGGATTGGCGCTATTTGGGGAGATCCAGAAACGGCATACCGGTTTGCCGGTGATTATTCTTACCGCGCACGGTTCCATCCCGGAAGCCGTTTCCGCCACGCAGCAAGGCGTATTCAGTTTCCTGACCAAACCGGTTGATCGTGATGCGTTGTATAAGGCGATTGATGAAGCGCTGGCACAGCGTGCACCGATCAGCGATGACGCCTGGCGCGAGGCAATTGTGACGCGCAATCCGCTGATGCTGCGCTTGCTCGAGCAGTCGCATATGGTGGCGCAATCCGACGTCAGTGTGCTGATCAATGGCCAAAGCGGCACCGGTAAAGAGGTGCTGGCGCAGGCGATCCATGCTGCCAGTCCGCGCGCCGCCAAACCGTTTATTGCGATTAACTGCGGTGCGTTGCCGGAGCAACTTTTAGAATCGGAGCTGTTTGGTCACGCTAAAGGGGCGTTTACCGGCGCGGTCAGCGCACGTGAAGGGCTGTTCCAGGCAGCGGAAGGCGGCACGTTATTCCTTGATGAAATCGGCGATATGCCGCAAGCGTTGCAGGTGAAACTGCTGCGTGTATTGCAGGAGCGCAAAGTGCGTCCGCTGGGCAGCAACCGCGATCTCGATATCAATGTGCGCATTATCTCGGCGACCCATCGTGATCTGCCAAAGGCGATGGAGAAGAAGAGTTTCCGCGAAGATCTTTACTATCGTCTCAACGTGGTGAACCTGAAGATCCCTGCACTGCATGAACGCGCGGAAGATATCCCGTTATTAGCCAACCATTTATTGCGTCAGTCCGCCGATCGCCATAAACCCTTTGTGCGCAGCTTCTCGGTGGATGCGATGAAGCGTTTGGTCAGTGCCGCCTGGCCGGGCAATGTGCGGCAATTAGTCAACGTGATTGAGCAGTGTGTGGCGTTAAGCACAGCGCCGGTGATTGGTGATGCGTTAGTTGAGCAGGCATTGGCGGGTGAAAATACCGCGCTACCGACCTTCGTTGAGGCGCGTAATCAGTTTGAGCTGAATTATCTGCGCAAGCTGCTGCAAATGACCAAAGGAAATGTGACGAATGCAGCGCGTCTGGCTGGACGCAACCGTACAGAATTCTATAAGCTGCTGTCACGCCATGAGCTAGATGCCAGCGAATTTAAAGAGTAGCCTGCTGCGCCAGCGTCAGGAACACGTATACTTATAGTTATCCGTCCATCATGGAGGGAGTAAAAAAAGGATCTGTCATGAAAAAGATCGATGCAATTATTAAACCATTCAAACTCGATGATGTGCGTGAAGCGCTTGCTGAAGTCGGCATCACCGGGATGACGGTCAGTGAAGTGAAAGGCTTTGGTCGCCAAAAAGGCCACACCGAACTGTATCGCGGCGCTGAATACATGGTCGATTTTCTGCCAAAAGTGAAAATCGAAATGGTGGTAGGTGACGATATCGTCGATACCTGCGTTGAAACCATTATGAAAACCGCGCAGACCGGCAAAATTGGTGACGGTAAAATCTTCGTCTTCGACGTTGCGCGCGTGGTGCGTATTCGTACCGGTGAAGAGGACGAAGAGGCGATCTAAGCCCCTTCGCGTGTTGCCTAAAAAAGCCTGCATTGCGCAGGCTTTTTTCTTTTACAGCACTTTGTGCGGGCCAAACACTTCGTAATGAATACGATCGACGCTGACACCGGCATCAACCAACTGGCGCGCAACAAACTGCATAAACACCAGCGGGCCGCACAGCCAGAATTGGCGTTCACTCTGATTTAACGTCTCAGAAACGCTGGCTAAATCCATCAAGCCTTGCGCATCATAGCGTCCCGCATCTTCACTGTTTGGTTGGCGATACCACACGTGGCTGGCGAAGTTCGGCAACTGCGCGCCGAGAGTTTTTACTTCCTCTGCAAAGGCATGCTGCGCACCTGTTTCGGCGGCGTGTAACCAATTCACCGCGGCAGGATGTTGTTGCTCTGCCAGATTCGCCAGCATGGCGAGCATCGGGGTTTGGCCGACGCCCGCAGAGATCAGTGTAATCGGCGTTGTCGGTTGTGCTTGCAGGAAGAAATCTCCGGCTGGCGCGGCGCATTGCACAATATCACCCACTTGGGCGTTATCGTGCAGCCAATTGGACACGCTACCCAACTCTTCGCGTTTTACCGCAATGCGATAGGATTTGCCGTTCGGCTGGTGCGTTAAAGAGTATTGGCGATGTTGGATGTGCTCGCTTGCTGCAGGGTGCAGGCTAATTGCCAAATATTGGCCTGGCAGGAATGTCGCAACAGGTTGGCCGTCGTTGGGCACCAGTTCAAAGCTTTTGATTACCGCGCTTTCCTGCTTAATGGTGCGAATGCGGAAGTCTCGCGCACCGCGCCAGCCGCCATTTTTTTCTTCGGATTCGCGATAAATCGCTTCTTCGCGCTGAATAAATACATCGGCGAGTACGCCATACGCCTTGCCCCACGCGGTCAACACTTCTTCACCCGGATGCAACAGTTCATCAATGGTCGCCAGCAGATTTTCACCAACGATGGCGTACTGCTCAGGCTGGATGTTCAGGCTGGTATGCTTCTGCGCAATTTTCTCTACCGCAGGCAGCAATACCGCCAGATTTTCCAGGTTGCTGCCATAGGCAACGATGGCATTAAACAGCGCCTCACGTTGATTGCCGCTGCGCTGATTGTTCATGTTGAAGACATTCTTCAGTTCAGGGTGCTGCGTTAGCAGGCGCTGGTAAAAATGACCGGTCAGCTGCGGTCCAATCTGAGCAATCGCAGGCAGCGTGGATTTGATGGTAGCGATGGTTTGCGCGTCGAGCATAGTGACGTCCTCAAGGTGAATTTAAACATGTATTTTAAATGCATGTTATTCCCATTGCGTCTGTCTGTAAATCCCTCGATTTGTTTAGGGGTTAAGCAGAAAAGTTGGAATCTGCGCCGCAAAGCTGAAATTTTTTCCTGCTGTTTGTGAGGAAAAATCGTGATTTTTAGGCTTGCAAAAAAGCGTAAAAAACCCGTTCCAGCGCCATGCCAAACGTTTGCGCAAAAAGTGGGGGTTGGCGCTACCGTCACCTGTCAAAACCGTTTACACTGTTCGCCTTCGCCCCCTTACCGGGGCCTAAACTGCCTTTAAAAAGTTAGCTGAGTCAGGAGAGTCCGGATGTTAAAGCGTGATATGAACATTGCCGATTATGATGCCGCGTTGTGGCAGGCTATGGAGCAAGAGAAAGTGCGTCAGGAAGAGCACATTGAACTGATTGCTTCTGAAAACTACACCAGCCCACGCGTAATGCAGGCGCAAGGTTCACAGCTCACCAACAAGTATGCCGAAGGCTATCCGGGCAAGCGCTATTACGGCGGATGTGAATACGTTGATATCGTTGAGCAGTTGGCGATTGACCGTGCGAAAGAGCTGTTCGGTGCTGATTTTGCTAACGTGCAGCCGCATTCAGGCTCGCAGGCCAACTTCGCGGTCTACACCGCTTTGCTGCAACCGGGCGACACCATTTTGGGCATGAACCTGGCGCACGGTGGTCACCTGACCCACGGTTCTCCGGTTAACCTGTCTGGCAAGCTGTATAACGTGATTCCTTACGGCATCGATGAAACCGGCAAAATCAACTACGACGAACTGGCTGAACTGGCGCAAACCCACAAGCCAAAAATGATCGTCGGTGGTTTCTCTGCTTACTCTGGCGTGTGCGACTGGGCCAAAATGCGTGAAATCGCTGATAGCGTTGGCGCGTACCTGTTCGTTGACATGGCGCACGTTGCTGGTCTGATCGCTGCAGACGTTTATCCGAACCCGGTTCCACATGCCCACATCGTGACATCAACCACGCACAAAACCCTGGCGGGTCCACGTGGCGGTCTGATCCTGGCGAAAAACGGTGATGAAGAGCTTTATAAAAAACTGAACTCAGCGGTGTTCCCTGGTGGTCAGGGCGGTCCTTTGATGCACGTGATTGCTGGTAAAGCGGTAGCGTTCAAAGAAGCGATGGAGCCTGAGTTCAAAACTTATCAGCAGCAGGTTGCTAAGAACGCTAAAGCGATGGTGGAAGTTCTGCTGGAGCGCGGTTACAACATCGTTTCTGGTGGCACCTACAACCACCTGTTCCTGATTGATCTGGTGAGCAAAAACCTGACCGGTAAAGAAGCCGATGCCGCTTTGGGCCGCGCTAACATCACCGTGAACAAAAACAGCGTACCTAACGATCCGAAGAGCCCATTCGTGACCTCTGGTGTGCGTATCGGTACTCCAGCAGTAACGCGTCGTGGCTTCAAAGAAGCTCACGTGCGTGAACTGGCTGGCTGGATCGCTGACGTTCTGGACAACATCAACGACGAAGCGACCATCGAACGCACCAAGCAGAAAGTGCTGGATATTTGCAGCCGCCTGCCGGTTTACGCGTAACGTTTACGCCTGCTGATGCAGCATTAAAAAAGGATGGCGCAAGCCATCCTTTTTTTATTGCCGCTACGACATTGCTCTGACAAAGTAGCGACCACTTGTGCTGCTGAGCAGCATTTTTGCTGGAGGGATTATGGCAATCGGATCGGCCAGATGGCTGGGATTAGGCTACTTCACGTACTTCTTTTGTTACGGCATTTACCTGCCTTTTTGGAGCGTCTGGCTGAAAGGCACCGGACTCGACGCCGAAAAAATTGGCCTGCTGCTCGGTTGTGGCATGGTGGCGCGCTTTGTCGGCAGTTTACTGATTGCCTCACAGGTGAAAAATCCCTCACAGCTGATCACCGCATTGCGCCTGTTGGCGCTGATGACCTGTTTGTTCGCCATCGGATATTGGGTCGGACAACAGTGGATGTGGCTGCTGCTGGTGATGGTGGGCTTCAACCTGTTTTTCTCGCCGCTGGTTCCACTGAGTGATGCGTTAGCGGCGACCTGGACGCAGCAAATTGGTCTGGCCTACGGCCCGGTGCGCTTATGGGGATCGCTGGCGTTTGTCATCAGCTCTGCATTAACCGGCATGCTGGTCAGTGCGTTTTCGTCGCAGGCGATTTTAGTGCTGTTGTCCTTCGGTGCGATCAGCATGTTAGCCGGAATGATGCTGACGCCCGCTACGCAACCGCAGGGCAGCGAACGGCAGACATCCACCGATGGCGGCTGGCAAGCGTGGCGCGTTTTATTGCGCGAAAACGCGGTATGGCGCTTTATGGTCTGCGTGACGTTGTTGCAAGGCGCGCACGCGGCATACTACAGTTTCAGCGCCATTTGGTGGCAAGAAAGCGGCTACTCCGCATCGATAGTTGGCTATCTATGGTCATTGGGCGTGGTGGCTGAAATCATCGTGTTTGCCCTCAGTAGCCGACTGTTCCGCCGCTGGAGCGCGCGCGATCTGCTGTTGCTCTCTGGCGTGTGTGCGATTGTGCGCTGGACGCTACTGGGATCAAGCACCGCATTACCACTGTTAATCGTGGCGCAGATTCTGCACTGCGGCAGTTTTACCGTCTGCCATTTGGCGGCGATGCGGTTTATCGCGGCACGCAAAGGTGCGGAAGTGATTCGCCTGCAATCGCTTTACTCGGCGTTGGCGATGGGCGGCGGGATTGCAGTGATGACGATGATCTGCGGCGTGCTGTTCGCTCATCTACAAGGCCATCTGTTCTGGGTGATGGCTTGCGTCGCACTGCCAGCTTTGTTCCTGCGACCCCGCGCGGCTTAAGTTTCTAGCAATTGGCGAATACGCTGCTGCTGATGGTGACTCAGCGGCAGCTCCGCGTGAATCAGCGGTGGCGAGAATAGTGGCAATGAAATCGCATATGGCGTAATCACCAGCGCGATATCTCGCGGCGCGCCTTCACGCTGGAAGTGCAAAACGTCCTGATAAGAGATGTTGATCGGCAACAGCGTCATTTCGCGCAGTTGCTGCTCCAGCAACTGTTCCAGCGCAGCATCTGCGCCGGTCAGCAGCAGAACCTGCTTTTCCTGCAATGCGCTCTCCTGCATCAGCCAGGCACCAAACAGCACCGCCACCAAACTCACTTCTTCGCTACTGAAACGTGTCGCAAACTCGCGGCTGAAATGTTCCAGCGCGCGTTCGGTGGTGCGCAGCAAACGTGGATAAAGTCGCGCCACATCCAGCGCCACGCTGTTATCAATACCAATAGAAAAATGGCTGCGATCCAACGCCTGCGCCAAATGGGTGAATAGCTGCTGAGTCAGCTCATGGCGATTTTTGAATTGCGTCTGCGCCAATTGTTCAAAGTGGCTAATCAACGCCTCCACCGACTGCATCAGCTTTACCGCTTGCGGATGATCAAGTTGCGTAGCATCCGGCGCATGAATCAGGCTGAACAGCAGCGTCCAGAAATCGGTCTCGCTGACATCGGGCGCTAAATGGCAACGTTTCTGCCAATGGTGAATCACGTCATCCGCCGCGCCACGCTCGAATTTTTCCGCTAACCAGCTGCGTTGATCAGCATTGAAAAGGGCATTTTGCCGCTGACACAGTGCGTATTTCATGAAGATTTGCAGAAACAGGCGATCGCGGGGCGTGAAGTCGCGCGCCAGCCGCAGGCTACAGTGCTGAATCAACGCTTGCAGGTTGGTTTCATCCCACAACGCTTTCTCGATTTTCAGCACTTTCAACCGTTGACGCAGTACCGGCGCAAAATGCTCGCAGACAAAATCCTGCGACAAGCGCAGTGCGCGTCGCAGCCAATGGATCAGGCATAGCCGCCTGTCCAGTTCCGTCCCATGAATGCGGAAGCTGCCATCCACCATCTGATGCAGTTCCAGTTGGTAGTAACGCTGTATCTCCTCTCCCACATCCGCGATATCCTGTCGGGCAACAACAGGCGCCACACCATTTAACTGGCAGAGCTTTTCAAGCGTCAACGCGGGAGCGGGCAGAAATAGCAGCAGTAACAAATGACAGCGACGCTGAGAACGGCTGAAGAGTGGTGCAGAAGAAGTTGCAGAACTCATCAAGGGTTTATCCGCAGGTCATTTTTGAGCTAAGAATAGCTAACTCCTTGCGGTAACCTTGCACTTTGTCGTGACTTTTGTTCAGAGCTTTAGGGCGGGTCACAATTTTTTTGGACCACTCTACACTTCACTTTAAAATTGTTACTTTATAACACATGAAAATTGCACTCATTACCATTACGCTGTTGTTCAGCACGGCAGCCTGGTCACATCCGCACAGCTTTATTGATATGAAAACCGAGTTCATCAGTGAAAATGACCATTTAAGCGGCATGAAAATGGTCTGGACCATGGATGAAATTACCTCGGCCGATCTGCTCTACGATGCGGGCAAAGCCAAGCCGGGCGATGTGGTATGGAAAAAGCTGGCGGCACAAGTGATGGCGAACGTAATGGGGCAGCACTATTTCACCGAAGTGTGGCAGGACAAAAATCGGGTGAAGTTCCTCAATCTGCCGAAAGAGTACAACCTGTCGCGCAGCGGCAACAAAGCGGTGCTGGAATTTATCGTGCCGCTCGGCGAGCCGCAGTCATTGAGCGCTAAGCAGTACCGAATTCAAACCTTTGATACGAGCTATTTCGTGGATATGTATTACGACAACCCGCAGGCATTGACCATGGATGACAGCGTGAAAGCGCATTGCCAAATCGATCTGCACACGCCCAAGCCGGATGATTCGCTCAAGCAATATGCGCTCTCACTGGATAAAGCTGATGCGCCGCCGGAAGAAATGGATCTCGGCCAGCAATTCGCTCAAACGGTTACGCTGACATGTCATTAAATTCCCTTCCTGCCGTTTCACGTCGTTTATGGCCGTTGTGGCTGATGGCGGCGTTGCTGCTGCTGGCTGGCGTATTGCTGTGGCAGCATTGGTCGCAGATTTTGCTGCAAAGCGTGTTATGGCAAAAAGTCCTGAATCGCGAGATGACGCAACTGCTGCAGCAAGTCGCCGAACAACCACACCAGGCGGGCGTGACGTTGATGCTGTTCAGTCTGGCATATGGCGTGTTGCACGCGCTGGGGCCGGGACATGGCAAAGTGGTGATCAGTACTTTTCTCGCCACACATCCGGCCAAATTGAAAACCAGTATGAAACTGACGTTGCTGGCGGCGCTGCTGCAAGGTGGCGTGGCGATTGGATTGGTCACCGTGATGTTGGTGATATTGCAAACCTCGTCACGCCAGATGCATCTCGGCAGCTATTGGCTGGAGAAGGGCAGTTATCTGCTGGTGATGGCGCTGGGATGTTGGGTCGGTTGGCGAGCATTACGTACCTTGCGCCAATTATTGCGTCCCGCGCCAAAGATGCAGATTCATGCGCTTCGCCCGCATTATCAGCACGACGAACATTGCGGCTGCGGCCATGCGCATCTGCCGAGTGTCGCGCAAATGGATCAAGCCGTCAGTGGCAAAACTCAGGCGCTGGTGGTGTTCTCGATGGGACTGCGCCCTTGTTCTGGCGCGATCATGATGCTGCTGTTTGCCAAGGTGATTGGCGTGTATGCGTGGGGCGTAGCGTCGGCGGTAGCGATGGCGATCGGCACGGCGTTGACGGTTTCGGCCATGGGCTTACTGGTACAACGCTCGCGCCGGCTGGCGGAAAAACTCGGCGCAGGCAATGGCAATTCACTGCGGGTGAAAATGCTGATGTCGTTGCTGGCGTTAGCCGGTGGTGCGTTGTTGGTACTGGCGGGAATGGTGCTGTGGCAAGCCGCGCGTCCGATGATGAGCAGCGGGTTGAGACCGTTTTAAGACGAAAAAAAAGGCGGATATCACATCCGCCTTTTTCATGCTTAGCGCTTCAGCGCTTCGCTCAATTCTTCGCGCATGGTTGCCAGCATCGCTTTCACTACGCGTGGGTTACCGGCAACGATGTTACCTGACATCACGTAGCCGTGGTTGCCGGTGAAGTCAGTTACCAGACCGCCCGCTTCACGCACCAGCAGTTCGCCAGCCGCAAAATCCCAAGGCTTCAAACCAATCTCGAAGAAACCATCAACGCGGCCCGCAGCGGTGTAAGCCAGATCCAGCGCAGCTGAACCGGTGCGACGGAAGTCTGCACACTGAGTGAACAGTTTGCCAACGATGTTGATGTAAGGGGTTGCGTGCTGTTTAAGCTTGAACGGGAAACCGGTCGCCAGAATGGTGCCATCCAGATCGCGAGCAGTGCTGCCGCGCAGACGATAGCCATTCAGCTGTGCGCCCTGACCGCGTACCGCGGTGAACAGTTCGTTGCGCATTGGATCGTAAACCACAGCGACTTCGGTGCGGCCTTTGATGCGCACAGCGATAGAAACTGAGAAGTGTGGCAGACGTTTGATGAAGTTGGTGGTGCCATCCAGCGGATCGATTACCCATTGAATGTCCTGATCTTCGCCCGCCAGTTCACCGCTTTCTTCGGTGATGATGGTGTGTTTCGGGTACGATTTACGAATTACTTCGATAATCAGACGTTCTGCGTCACGGTCAACATTGGTAACGAAGTCGTTGCTGCCTTTCTGGCTAGCTTCAACTGCGTCCGGGGTTTCATAATTCTTGGCAATTAAATTTCCGGCCTTGCGCGCTGCGCGCACGGCGATGTTGAGCATCGGATGCATCGGTATCTCTCGCTGGATGTTAAAGAACGGGGAAAACGGCGCGGAGTATATCAGTGTGTTCAGCAAATGTCCTCTTTTTATGTTAGGATGCGCGCCATCATTTCCTGACCGCCTCTAATTATGCTGCAAAATATCCGAATCGTACTGGTAGAAACTTCGCACACCGGCAACATGGGTTCTGTCGCGCGCGCCATGAAAACCATGGGCTTAACCAACCTCTATTTGGTGAACCCGCTGGTGAAACCTGATTCTCAGGCTATCTCGCTCGCTGCCGGTGCCAGCGATGTGATCGGTAATGCGCGCATTGTCGATACCATGGATGAAGCCATCGCCGGATGCAGTCTGGTGGTTGGTACCAGCGCACGTTCGCGTTCGCTGCCTTGGCCAATGCTCAATTCACGTGAATGTGGCGTGAAAAGCGTGGAAGAGGGCCAGCAAGCTCCGGTGGCACTGGTGTTTGGTCGCGAACGTGTTGGCCTGACCAACGAAGAGTTGCAGAAGTGTCATTATCACGTGGCGATTCAAGCCAATCCAGAATACAGCTCGCTGAACCTGGCGATGGCAGTACAGATCATCGCTTATGAAGTGCGCATGGCATGGCTGGATGCGCAAGAGAAAGCCGCGCCAACCGCCGAACCTGAAGAGTCGCCGTATCCGCTGGTGGACGATCTGGAGCGCTTCTATCAGCATATCGAGCTGATGATGCTGAACAGCGGCTTTATCCGCGAAGGCACGCCGAGCCAGGTGATGAGCAAATTGCGTCGTTTATATACGCGTGCACGTCCAGAGCGTGATGAACTCAACATCCTGCGCGGCATGATGGCTTCGTTCGAAAAGCGCAAAGGTAATGGGGATAATAGTTGAGTAAAACGCTTGGTTAAATAGTTGAGCAAATTACTCGGTTAAATAGTTGACCGTTTTACTCAGGAATGTCAGACTGCATGCAATTCATCAGATAACCCGCCGATAACCGGACGGACGCTTACGAGGTTGTATGCTATGAGACTGACATCCAAAGGACGTTATGCCGTAACCGCTATGCTGGACGTTGCACTGCACTCGAATGAGGGCCCGGTGCCGCTGGCTGACATTTCTGAGCGTCAGGGCATTTCGCTCTCCTATCTGGAGCAGTTATTCTCGCGTCTGCGTAAGCACGGCTTAGTGGCCAGCGTGCGTGGTCCAGGTGGCGGTTATCTGTTAGGCAAAGAATCCAGCGCGATTGCAGTGGGCGCGGTTATTACCGCCGTTGACGAATCTGTCGACGCTACCAAATGCCAAGGCAAAGAAGGCTGCCAGGGCGGCGAGCGTTGCCTAACTCACGTCTTGTGGCGTGATCTGAGCGAGCGCATCAGCGACTTCCTCAATAACATCACGTTGGCGGAACTGGTCAACAATCAAGAAATCCTCGAAGTCGCCGATCGTCAGAACACTGTCGATAACCGTCGCTTCCAGCAGCATCGTGTGCAAGAAACCATCAACGTTAATCTGCGCGCTTAATCTGTTCTCCTTCGGCCTTTCCTGTTCATACGGGAAAGGTCGAATGTGCTATAAAGACGTATGATTTTTTATACGGAGTTGTAGCGCAATGAAATTACCGATTTACCTGGATTACGCGGCCACCACGCCTGCCGATCCGCGTGTCGCCACCAAAATGATGCAATGCCTCACCTTGGATGGCACCTTCGGTAACCCCGCTTCCCGTTCTCACCGTTTTGGCTGGCAGGCTGAAGAAGCCGTTGATGTCGCTCGCAATCAAATTGCTGAGCTGGTCAATGCCGATCCGCGTGAAATTGTTTTTACCTCCGGCGCCACCGAAGCTGATAACCTGGCAATCAAAGGTGCAGCCCAATTCCATCAGGCGCGCGGCAAACACATCATCACCAGCCAAACCGAACACAAAGCGGTGCTCGACAGTTGCTTGCAGCTGGAGCGCGAAGGCTTTGATGTCACCTTTTTACAGCCTGGCAGCGACGGCATTGTCACGCCGCAGATGCTGGAATCCGCTTTGCGTGATGACACTGTGCTGGTGTCGCTGATGCACGTCAACAATGAAACCGGTGTGATTCAGGACATCGCCGCACTTGGCGCGCTGTGTCGTGCGCGCGACATTTTGTTTCACGTCGATGCCACGCAAAGCGTCGGCAAATTGCCGCTTGATGTCAGCACGATACCAGTGGATTTGATGTCGTTTTCGGCGCACAAACTTTATGGCCCGAAAGGCATTGGCGCGCTGTGGGTGCGTCGCAAACCAAAACTGCAAATTGATGCACAGATGCATGGCGGCGGGCACGAACGCGGCATGCGTTCTGGTACCTTGCCGGTTCATCAGATCGTCGGCATGGGCGAAGCCTATCGCATCGCACGTGAAGAGATGAGCACGGAAATGGCGCGTCTGGCTGAACTGCGCTTGCGTCTGTGGCAGGGCATCAATAAATTAGGCCAGGTAAATCTCAACGGTTCGCTGGAGCAGGGCGCACCGAACATCCTGAATATCAGTTTTGCCCAGGTCGATGGCGAATCACTGATCATGGCGCTGAAAGATTTGGCGCTGTCGTCTGGTTCGGCTTGTACCTCGGCAAGCCTCGAACCCTCTTATGTATTGCGCGCGATGGGCGTTGAGCAGGAACTGGCACACAGTTCGCTGCGTTTCTCACTCGGACGCTTCACCACAGCAGAGGAAATTGACTACGCTATTGAGCTGGTTAACAAAGCGGTAACGCGTTTGCGCGCTTTATCGCCTGCGACCCGCTAAATCTTGCACCCCTTGCGCCGGTTCTGGCGCAAGGTGACACCTAACGCAAACGGAGCCACGCGATGACAACACAACCGATGACAATTACGCTCAGCTCCCAGGCCGCCGATGCGCGCTGGGGTGAGAAAGCGTTGCTGAGCAGCAATGACAGTGGCATGACCGTTCACCTGACTGGCGCTGATGCGCTGATGAGCATCCAGCGTGCGGGGCGTAAGCTGGACGGCCAGGGCATTCGCCATGTGGCATTAAGCGGCGAAGGCTGGGATTTGGAAAAATGCTGGGCATTCTGGCAAGGCTATCGCAGCCCGAAAGGCCAGCGCCAGGTGGAATGGCCAGAACTGAATGAAGCCGATCAAGCCGAATTTGATCGTCGTTTGAAGATCGTCGATTGGGTGCGCGACACCATCAACTTGCCGGCTGAAGATCTTAGCCCAGAGCAGCTGGCGCACAACGCGGTGGATCTGATCAACGAAGTGGGCGGCAAAGCGGTGAGCTATCGCATCACTAAAGGTGAAGATCTGCGCGAGCAAGGTTATGCCGGTATTCACACGGTTGGTCGTGGTTCTTCACGCGTTCCGGTATTTTTGGCGCTGGATTTCAATCCAACCGGTGACGAAAATGCGCCGGTTTATGCCTGCCTTGTAGGCAAAGGCATCACCTTTGATACCGGCGGTTACAGCCTGAAGCAGAGCGCCTTTATGGACTCGATGAAGTCCGACATGGGCGGCGCGGCGACCTTAACCGGCGCATTGGCGCTGGCGATTTCGCGCGGCCTCAACAAGCGCGTAAAACTGTTCCTGTGCTGCGCCGACAACATGGTCAGCGGTAACGCGTTCCGTCTCGGTGACATCATTCGCTATCGCAACGGCAAAACCGTTGAAGTGATGAATACCGATGCCGAAGGCCGTTTAGTGCTGGCTGATGGTTTGATCGATGCCAGCGAACAGAATCCAGAATTGCTGATTGATGCCGCCACCTTAACCGGTGCAGCGAAAACCGCGTTGGGCAACGATTACCACGCACTGTTTACCTTTGATGATGTGCTGGCAGAATCGCTGTTGGGCAGTGCAACCGGTGAAAACGAAGCTTTCTGGCGCTTGCCGCTGGCCGAGTTCCATCGCAGCCATTTGCCATCCAACTTCGCCGATTTGAACAATATTGCCAGCCCGTCGCACCCCGCCGGTGCCAGCAGCGCAGCAGCGTTCCTGTCGCATTTCGTTAGCAAATATCAGCAAGGCTGGCTGCACATTGACTGTTCAGCCACCTATCGCAAAGGCGCGGTCGATCAGTGGTCAGCTGGCGCAACCGGTTTGGGTGTGCGCACAGTTGCCAATCTGTTACTGAAATAATCCTCATCACGGCAGGCGTCGGCCTGCCACTTTTTGGAAGTGATAAATGAGTAACCGTCTTGAAGAGGTGCTGAAACTGGCCGCCACTGAGCCTGCGCACCGTCCGGAATTTTTCCAACTGCTGCTGGAAGCCGATGTTTGGGTGCCAGGCGAAAGTCCTGCTGAACAGTTTGATGCCACTTCGCCAGTGGAATTGCAGCATTGGGAAAAAGAGGGCGGCGGCAGCGTGATTCCGTTCTTCACATCAGAAGAAGCGATGGGCGAGGCGATCAAAGATGAACAGCCTTATCTGCGCATGCCGGTGCGTACGCTGTTTGAAATCACTCAGGGCGAAACGCTGTTCCTCAATCCGAAATTGCCTGCAGGCAAAGAGTTTTCGCCGGGTGAAATTGCCCATTTGATCGGCGAAGAGGGCAGCGCGCTGAGTCAGCAAACCGTGCTGGAAGGCGGCCAGGCGCTGCTGTTGTCTGAAGTGGCTGAACCGCCTGCGCAGATGGTTGATTCGCTCACTCAGCTGTTTGCTAAATACAAACAGGTGCGTCGCGCTTATATCGCCAGCATTCGTGAAAATGCCAATGAAGAACCGAACCTGCTGATTGGCATTGAAGCGGACAGTGATATTGATGAGATCATTCAGGCGGCAGGTGGGGTTGCTACGGATACGCTGGAGGATGACGCGCCAATTGATATCTGTGAAGTAGTGAATGAGGATCGCGGCGTTAGCCATTTCTTCACCGCCCACATCACGCCATTCTACGAACGTCGCTGGGGCAGTTTCCTGCGCGATTTCAAAGGCAGTCAGCGGATTATTTAATCAAAAAACGGTCGCCTTGTTTGGCGACCGTTTCGTTCATCCCGCGTAACTTATGGTTTCTCAATTGGCAAATCGTCGCGGCTGCCCCATTCGCCCCACGAACCGTCGTACAGCGTCACATCACGCACGCCTAGCGACGTCAAGGCCAGAATCACCACTACGGCCGTTACGCCAGAACCGCAACTTGCCACGATCGGCTGATCCAATTTCACGCCCGCTTGTGCAAACAGATCACGCAATTCTGCTGCCGGTTTGAGTTCACCGTTCACCACCAAACTGTTCCACGGCACGTTGAGACTGTGCGGGATATGCCCGCGTAATAAGCCGGGACGCGGTTCATCCACTTCGGCGTTGAAACGGTTGGCGGCACGCGCATCCACGATCTGCGCGCCACCTTCGTGGCTGATCAACAAGACATCGTTAAGACGTTTAACCTGCGTGTGATCATAGCTGGCTTCAAATTCGCCTTCTGGCAGGCTAACGGGGCCAGTTTCGGTATCAAAACCTGCGGCTTTCCAACCTTGCAATCCACCGGCCAAAATCGACACATTTGCACAACCGAAGGCGCGCAGCATCCACCATGCGCGTGGTGCTGAGAACAAATTGCCTTCGTCATAGACCACCAGATGTTTATCCTGATTCACACCCAGTTCGCGCATCGCCACAGCGAAAGATTCTGCACGCGGCATCATGTGTGGGTAGGGGCTGGTGTGGTCAGACAAGGCTTCGATGTCGAAGAACGGCGCATTGGGCAGATGACCCGCCAGATATTCTGCCTTTATATCGCGCATCGTTTCCTGACCCGGCGGCAACATCCGCGCATCTAAAACTTGCAACGTTTCTTCGTTGTAATGTTCATTCAACCATTCAGCGGACACAAACATGGCTGTCATAGCAACCTCTTCTCAGCAAACGGGAAACGTCCAGTGTCCGGGAATGTGAACGCTATCTCAAGGGCATGATTGCTAAAGTTGGTGGCTTGAGGTGAAATTGCGCAACTTAGCACTTCAATACTCTAAATCTGGGACTGGTGAGGGATTTACCATGGCAAAAACGATTAATCGACTGCTGCTCAGCATGGTGATCGGCGGGGCGTTGCTAAACAGCGTTTCTCTGCACGCGGCGAACACGCCGGCGGCGGTAGTGAAGCAGCAAACGCTGGATGTTATCGACCTGTCTGAATTGCAACTTGATGGCGCCGCCGCGTTGGTGCTGACATTCAACACGCCGTTGGATAGCAAACAAGATTTTGCCTCGCGGGTGAAAATCATCGACGACAAAAGCGGCAACGTCGATGGCGCCTGGGAGCTGGCGCAAAACGGTAAAGTTCTGCGTTTTCGTCATCCGGAACCTTCGCGCAAACTGACTATTACCGTTGATGCCAGCCTGCAAGCCGCGGATGGCAGCACCTTATCTAAGCCTTTTAGCGAAACACTCACTACGCGCGATATCCAACCGATGGTCGGTTTCGCCAGTCGCGGTTCATTGCTGCCGCTGCGCTTAACGCAAGGCTTACCGGTGTTGGCATTGAATGTGAATAATGTCGACGTTGATTTCTTCCGGGTTAAAAGCGCCGCATTAGCGGATTTCCTCGCTCAGTGGAATTACGGCAACAATATGTCGTACTGGGAATCACGCGATCTGCTGAAGAATGCCGATTTGGTTTACAGCGGACGTTTCGATCTCAATCCTGCCCGCAATACCCGTGAAAAAATGCAGTTGCCGTTGGGCGATGTCGATGCGCTGCAAAAGCCCGGCGTCTATTTGGCGGTGATGAAACAGGCCGGAACCTACAACTACACGCAACCGGCGACACTGTTTACTTTGAGCGACATCGGTTTGTCGCTTCATCAGTTCCCGGATCAACTTGAACTGTTTGCGCAAAGTCTCGCCAGTGGCGCACCGCTTGATGATGTGAACGTGCAACTGCTGGATGAGAAGGGCAAACAACTGGCGAGCGGCAGCAGCGACAATAACGGTCACCTGCGTTTACCGGCTAATGCCAAAGGAAAACTGCTGCTGGCGACACAAAAGGGCCAAACGTCGCTGATCGATCTTAACCGCCCGGCGCTGGATCTGGCTGAGTTTCCGATTGATGGTCCGCAAGGCTACGACAAACAATTCTTCGTGTTTGGTCCGCGTGATCTTTATCGTCCGGGCGAAACGGTGATCGTCAACGCGCTGTTGCGTGATGCCGATGGCAAACCGTTACCTGCGCAACCGGTGAAAGCCGAAGTGGTGCAACCCAATGGCGAAGTGACGCAAACTTTTGTCTGGCAGCCTGAAAATGGCGTTTATCAACAACGCTTTGCTTTACCCGCTTCAGCGATGACGGGCGAATGGACGCTGCGTATTAACAGTGGCGACAATCAGCCACGCAGTTGGCCGTTCCACGTTGAAGATTTTCTGCCGGAGCGTATGGCGTTGTCGCTGAACAGCAACGCGCAGCCGCTGACACCGGATGCGGATGTCACCTTTGATATTGAAGGTCGATATCTTTACGGCGCGCCCGCCGCTGGCAACGAGCTGCAAGGGCAGCTGTTCCTGCGCCCAGCGCGTGAAGCGGTCGCTGCACTGCCGGGCTATCAATTTGGCGACATCACCGACGACCTGAAACGTTCGCTGGATGATGTGGATGAAAAGCTCGACGACAGCGGTAAGTTGCAACTCAATGTTGAAAGCAGCTGGAAGGAGAGTCATTCGCCACTCAATTTGATCCTGCAAGCTAGCCTGCTCGAAACCGGTGGTCGTCCGGTGACGCGCCGCGTAACACAAGCGATTTGGCCTGCACCTGCCTTGCCGGCGATTCGTCCATTATTCAACAGCGAATCGGTGTACGACTATCGCAGCGATCGTTATCACGACGAGCCGACCGTGCCAGAAAATAGCCTCGCCGAATTCGACGTGGTGTATGCCAACAGCCAGGGAGAAAAGCTGGCAGCACAAGATCTGGATGTGCGCCTGATTCACGAACGCCGTGACTATTACTGGAGTTTCTCCGACAGCGAAGGCTGGCAATCGCGCTTCGATCAAAAAGATCTGCAAGAAGAGCAGCAGCGCATCACTATCCCCGCTGGTGGCAGTCAGAAAGTCAGTTTCCCGGTTGAGTGGGGCACCTATCGTTTAGAAGTGCATGCCGGTGACAACATCGTCAGCAGCGTGCGCTTCCAGGCCGGTTATTGGTGGCAGGACAACACCAACGGCACCGGCGCGCTGCGTCCGGATCAGGTCAAACTCAAAATCGACAAAACTGCTTATCATGCGGGCGATACCGCGCATGTAAAAGTCGAATCACCGGCAGCCGGAAAAGGCTATTTGATGGTGGAATCCAGCACCGGCACCTTGTGGTGGCAACCATTGGATGTGCCAGTCGGAGGCGCAACCATTGATGTGCCGATCAGCGACAGCTGGCAGCGCCACGATCTCTATCTCAGCGCCATTGTGGTGCGTGACGGCGACAAAACCAGCGGTACCACGCCGAAACGTGCGGTTGGCTTGTTGCATTTGCCGATGGCGACGGAAGCGCGTCGCCTTGGGCTGACAATCGAAGCGCCTGATAAAATCCGCCCTGAGCAAACCTTAAAAGTGAAGGTGAAAGCCAGCCGCGACGGCGGCGCATTGCCGCAGCAGGTTCAGGTGTTGCTCTCTGCTGTGGACAGCGGCGTGCTCAACATCACCGATTACAAAACGCCGAATCCGTGGGAGGCGTTTTTTGGTCGTAAGCGTTACAACGCCGATCAATACGATGTGTTTGGTCAGTTGATCGAAGGTGGCGGCAAACTTGCAGCGCTGCGCTTTGGTGGCGACGGCGATGACAGCGATGCGTTGTCGCGTGGCGGCAAAAAACCGGTGACGGACGTGCAGATCGTGGCCGAGCAATTGCAAGCCGTCACGCTGGATGCCAACGGCGAAGGTACGCTGGAACTGCCGATTCCGGCCTTCAACGGTGAACTGCGTTTGATGGCGCAAGTGTGGAGCGACGACAGCTTTGGATCGACCGATCATAAGCTGGTGGTGGCCGCGCCGTTGATCAGCGAACTGGCGACACCGCGTTTCCTTGCTAATGGCGATCAAGCCACGTTGGCGCTGGATCTTACCAACCTCACCGATCAAGCGCAGACGTTAAAAATCACTGTCGCTGCCAGCGGGCAGATCGCGCTGAACGGGCAGGTTCCAACCAGCGTGCAGTTAGCAAAAGGCGCGCGCACCACGTTGCCAATCCCGGTTAAAGCGCAGGGCGGTTTTGGTGACGGTGCTGTGCAGGTCAATGTCTCCGGCATGAGTTTGCCGGGTGAAAAGCTGGGACCTAGCGAGCGCACATGGAAAATTGGGGTGCGTCCGCCCTATCCGGCACAAACGTTGAGTTTTGATAACGTGATGCAAACTGGTCAAAACTGGCAGGTAATGGCCAGCGCCTTTAACGGCTTGCAGCCCGACACCCTGAGCGGACAGCTTTCTCTGAGTAACCGACCGCCGCTGAATATTGCCAGCTTTATCAGTTCACTGTACGCCTACCCGTATGGTTGTCTCGAACAGACGACAAGCGGTATTTGGCCGTCAGTGTTCACCAATCACGCACAGCTCACGGCGATGGGCATCAAAACCAGCAGCGACGAAGCGCGTCGCGCCTCGATTGATACCGGCATCGCACGTTTGGCGGGCATGCAGCGTGGCAACGGCAGTTTTGGTCTGTGGAGCAAAGAGAGCGAGGAAGAGTTCTGGCTAACTGCTTACGTCACGGATTTCCTGCAGCGCGCCAGTGAAGCCGGTTACAGCATTCCGCAGGGTGTCATCAGCCGTGCCGATGAACGTTTGCTGCGCTATTTACAGGATCCGGCACAGATTGAAACCAGCTGGAGCAGCGATGCCGATGGCTTACGTTTTAGCGTACAAGCCTACGCTGGATTGGTGCTAGCGCGTCAGCAGCAAGCTCCGTTGGGTGCACTGCGTGCGTTGTATGAAAAACGTGAGCAGGCCAAATCGGGTCTGGCGCTGGTGCAACTTGGCGTAGCGCTGAAGCTGATGGGCGATCAACAACGCGCGCAATTGGCGCTGGCGCAAGGCATTGGGCTGGAGCGCAAACCTAACAGCTGGCTTGGCGATTACGGCAGCCCGGTGCGTGATCGCGCATTGATATTGTCGCTGCTGACGGAAAACCAACTGCTGCCAGAGATGCAAGGCCCATTGTTAATTGAATTGGCAAAAGTGGTGCATGGACAACGCTGGTTCTCCACTCAAGAGAACAACGCCTTGTTCCTCGCCGCTCGCACCTTGCAACAGCATAAAGGTGAAAACTGGCAGGCGACACTGCAAGGCAAATCAGAACCGCTGAGCAGCAACCAGATGCTGAATATCGGCATTGATGAACAACAGTTGCGACAAGGCCTGTCGGTGAAAAGCGACAACGCATCGCCGCTTTACGGCACGCTGAATGTGGTCGGTTATCCTCGCACCGCACCGTCGCCAATCAGCAACGTGCTGAAAATCAGCCGTGAATACTTCACGCTGGATGGCAAACCTGCCGACCTCACTAATCTGAAAAGCGGTGAGCTGTTAGTGGTGCGTTTGAAAGTTGCGGCCAGCGAACGCGTCAGCGATGCGTTGGTGGTCGATCTGCTGCCTGCCGGGCTTGAACTGGAGAACCAAAACCTCAGCGACAGCAGCGCCAGTTTAGGCGACAGCGCCGATGCGTTGAAAGAGAGTATGATGGATATGCAGCAGGCCAATATTAAGCACATCGAATTCCGCGACGATCGCTTTGTGGCCGCGCTAGCGCTGGATGGTTATACGCCGGGCACCTTGCTCTATCTGGCGCGCGCCGTAACGCCAGGCAGTTATCGCTTGCCGCCGCCGCAGGTGGAATCAATGTACGTGCCGGAATGGCGGGCGATTGGTAGCACGCCAGAAAAAATCAATGTGCGTTAAGCATTGATGAAGCTAGCGATAAAACTAAAGCGGTGGCGCTGGCTGCCGCTTTTTTTACTACTGTTTTTGGCTGCGTTGTGGCTATTGGATCGCCTGTCGCCGCTGCCGTTACAGGAAATGCAACCAGCACGGGTGGTGGTGGCGGAAGATGGCACGCCGCTGTGGCGTTTTGCCGACAAGCAAGGCGTGTGGCGCTATCCTGTGACGCTGGACGAGGTATCACCAGCCTACATCGAGGCATTGCTCACCTACGAAGATCGCTGGTTCTGGCATCATCCCGGCATCAATCCGATGGCGGTGGTGCGCGCTGTTGGGCAGAACGTGTTACATCGCGGCATTGTCTCTGGTGGCAGCACGCTTACCATGCAGGTGGCGCGGCTGATTGATCCGCAACCGCGCACCTTGCGTGGCAAAGTGGTGCAAGCCTGGCGCGCACTACAACTTGAATATCACCTTTCCAAGCGCGACATTCTTACGCTGTATCTCAATCGTGCGCCGTTTGGCGGCACGGTTGAAGGCGTGGGCGCGGCAAGTTGGATGTGGCTGTGCAAACCACCCTCGCAACTTACCAAAGGCGAAGCGGCATTATTGGCGGTGTTGCCCCAGGCACCAAGTCGTTTGCGGCCCGATCGCTGGCCACAACGCGCCGAAGTCGCTCGCAATAAGGTATTGGATCGACTGGCGGAATATCAGGTTTGGTCCGCGCAGGATGTCGCCGATATCAAACAGGAGAGCGTGTGGCTGCCGCCGCGCCAGATGCCACAACATGCGCCATTGCTGGCTCGGCGTTTATTGTCGCTGTCGCCCGACAATAAAATCACCTCAACCATTGATCTGTCGCTACAGCGCGAATTGGAGAATTTAGTCGCGTCGCTAAAAAGCAACCTGCCGCCGCGTACCTCGATGGCGCTGTTGGTGGTGGATCATCAAAGCATGAAAGTGCGCGGCTACGTTGGATCGGTGGATTTTAATGACGATAGCCGTTTTGGCCATGTCGATATGATCTCCAGCGTGCGATCGCCTGGCTCGGTGCTGAAGCCGTTTGTCTATGGTATGGCGCTGGATGATGGGCTGATCCACGGCGAATCCCTGTTGCAAGATGTGCCGCGCCGTTTTGGCGATTATCGTCCCGGTAACTTTGATTCCGGTTTTCACGGTCCGGTCAGCGCCAGCGAGGCGCTGGAGAGATCGTTAAATTTGCCGGCGGTGCAACTGCTGGATGCATTAGGGCCAAAAACCGTGGCGGCACGCTTGCGTAACGTCGGGCTAAATCTGCGTTTTCCGGCGGGATCCGAACCCAATTTGTCGCTGGTGCTTGGCGGTACCGGCGCGCGTCTTGATGACATCGTCGCGGCTTACAGTGCTTTCGCCCGGCAAGGCAATGCCGCGCAACTGCGTTGGCTGACAACGCAGCCGTTACAGCAAAGGCCGCTGCTGTCGCCGGGTGCCGCATGGATTGTGCGTCGTATTTTGGCCGGTGAAGCGCAACCCTCGGGGAGTGGAGCGGTGGCTGATATTGTGCCGCTAGCGTGGAAAACCGGCACCAGTTATGGCTATCGCGATGCGTGGACGATTGGCATCACGCCACGTTATCTCATCGGCGTGTGGGTTGGTCGGCCCGATGCTACGCCGGTTGCTGGGCAGTTTGGTTTTGCTTCGGCAGTACCGGTGATGAATCAAGTTAACCATATCCTCGCCGGGCATATGCCCATCACGGGTGCGCCGCGCGATCCGCGTCCGGTATCCGTTAGCGCAATGAGTATCTGTTGGCCCGGCGGTCAACCGTTGCCAATCGGCGACGAGAATTGTCGTCAACGACGTCAAAGTTGGGTATTGAATCAAACCGTGCCACCAACGCTG
Source organism: Pantoea sp. CFCC18179 (assembly GCF_059412405.1). Taxonomy (NCBI): domain Bacteria; kingdom Pseudomonadati; phylum Pseudomonadota; class Gammaproteobacteria; order Enterobacterales; family Erwiniaceae; genus Pantoea; species Pantoea sp. CFCC18179. Next base: position 94,857 of record NZ_JBNBPM010000010.1, read on the forward strand.
CTGGCACCGGGACAGGAAAGCGTCAGCGGTTTACGTCAGCGTTATTGGCAAAACAGCCAGGGATTGCGCGTGGCGGCAGATTGTCCTGATGCGCAAAGTCATGAGCGAATGATGTGGCCATTGCCGTTAGAACCTTGGCTGCCGGTTGCAGAACGGCGTGCGCAACGCTTACCGCCCATCGATCCGGCTTGCCCGCCGCTCAATCAAGGCAGCGCGCCGCCGATGGTCATTACCGGCGTAATTAACGGTCAGCATGTGCAGCCGCTGCCAGGCAAAGTGGTGTTAGTGATGCCGGTGGCGGTGCAAGGTGGGCAAGGTGAACAACGCTGGTGGTTTTTGAATGGCAAACCTATCGAACAAGATGCGGGGAAAAGTAGCGCGGCATTAGTGCTGGATGAACCGGGCCAATATCAACTGGTGGTAATGGATGAAGCAGGGCAATTGTCATCGGTGGCATTTAGCCGAAATTGAGTCCGTGTATGGCATATTTTTTGCGTGTTTGCCCCGACAAAAATCAATTATTTTCAATAATTCCACCAATCGCCAATAGGCAACGCGCCATGATGTCCCTATAATCGGCGCGTTTTCTTACCGGGAGGAACTCCCGGATTCTTCAGGATGCTAACTAGAGGTCAACATGGCAATCGAACGTACTTTCTCAATCGTGAAACCAAACGCCGTCGCTAAGAACGTGATTGGTGCTATCTACAACCGTTTTGAAAGCGCGGGCTTCAAAATCGTTGGCGCGAAAATGCTGCACCTGACCAAAGAGCAGGCTGAAGGCTTCTACGCTGAGCACAAAGGTCGTCCATTCTTTGATGGTCTGGTTGAATTCATGACTTCTGGTCCAGTTGTGGTTTCTGTACTGGAAGGCGAAAACGCCGTTCAGCGTCACCGTGATCTGATGGGTGCAACTAACCCAGACAACGCGCTGGCAGGTACTCTGCGTGCTGACTACGCTGACAGCTTCACCGAGAACGCGACCCACGGTTCTGATTCAACTGAATCTGCAGCACGTGAAATCGCTTACTTCTTCGCTGAAAACGAAGTCTGCCCACGCACTCGCTAAGTGCGTTGATGCCTAAGCGGACACGCGTGTTTACAGCTTTTCAACAACTGTAGGCGCTTCCCCCTGGCATCATGCAGCAGATGTAGTACAATTATGCGCCCTTGTTGAGCCAGTCTCAGCGAGGGCGCAGTTTTTTATCTACTATTAACCAGAGCCGTAACGTGTAACAACGAGGCCAGAGAATATTATGTCCGAACAGATTGTGACGCCGCCGTCCGCTTCCCCCGTGGTTGTTTCCCCAAAAAACGAAAAAATTAACCTGCTGGATCTTAACCGTCAGCAGATGCGCGAATTCTTTCTTGATATGGGCGAAAAGCCGTTCCGTGCCGATCAGGTCATGAAGTGGATGTATCACTACTGCTGCGATGATTTCGAGCAGATGACTGATATCAATAAAGTACTGCGCGGCAAATTGATGCAGCGCGCTGAAATCCGTGCACCGGAAGTGGCGGAAGAGATGCGTTCCAGCGATGGCACCATCAAATGGGCGATTCGTGTTGGCGACCAATTGGTGGAAACCGTGTATATCCCGGAAGCCGATCGTGCAACGCTGTGCGTCTCCTCGCAGGTTGGTTGTGCGCTGGAGTGCAAATTCTGTTCGACTGCGCAGCAGGGCTTTAACCGCAACCTGCGCGTCTCCGAAATTATTGGTCAGGTATGGCGCGCCGCGAAAATCATTGGTGCCGCGAAAATCACTGGCCAGCGCCCGATCACCAACGTGGTGATGATGGGCATGGGTGAGCCGCTGCTCAATCTGAACAATGTGGTGCCAGCAATGGACATCATGCTGGATGACTTTGGTTTCGGCCTGTCTAAACGCCGTGTCACGCTGTCGACTTCAGGTGTGGTTCCGGCTCTGGATAAGCTGGGCGACATGATTGATGTGGCACTGGCGATCTCGCTGCATGCACCTAATGATGCTATTCGTGACGAAATCGTGCCGATCAACAAGAAGTACAACATCGAGACGTTTCTTGCCGCGGTGAAGCGTTACATTGGCAAATCCAACGCCAATCAGGGCCGCGTGACCATTGAGTATGTGATGCTGGATCACGTCAATGACAGCACCGATAACGCGCACGAGCTGGCGGCATTACTGAAAGATACGCCGTGCAAAATCAACCTGATTCCGTGGAACCCGTTCCCGGGCGCGCCGTATGGCCGCAGCTCGAACAGTCGCATCGACCGTTTCTCTAAAGTGTTGATGGATTACGGTTTCACCACCATTGTGCGTAAAACCCGTGGCGACGATATTGATGCCGCTTGTGGTCAGTTGGCGGGCGATGTGATTGACCGTACCAAACGCACGCTGCGTAAGAAAATGGCGGGCGAAGCCATCTCTGTGAAGGCGCTCTGAAACTCTGCGCCTGGTGATATTCACCGGGCGTAACTCATGTCAGTCTCTCCGCACAATTTTTATGGAGAGACTGAAATGCGTAAGGGATTATTCGCGGCGATGTTGGCCAGCTTAGTTGTAACCGGTTGTGTCACTCATCCAGCCCGACAAAGCGCGGCAGATATCCGTTTGCAGTTAGGTTTACAGTATCTGGCGGTGAAAGATTATGCCGCCGCGCAGCGCAATTTGTTGCGTGCGCAGCAGGCTGCGCCAGATGATTATCGTGTGCCATTGGCGCTGGCTCGTGTGGCGCTGGCACAGCAAAATCACGCGCAAACGCGCGGCCATTTTCAACGTGCGCAGCAGTTAGCGCCACTCAATGGCTATGTGGCTAACAATTACGGTGCGTTTCTTTGCGGTTTAAGGCAGTATGACGAAGCGCATCAACAGTTTAAGCTGGCAATTGAAGCGCAGGAAATCGAGGCTCGTCAGGATGCATTTCTGTTTTCGGGCTATTGTTACCTGCAAGCTGATGAGAGTGCCGCAGCGCGCGAGCAGTTAAGTTACGCGCTGGATGCCGCACCTGAGCAGGGCAAGCAACTGCTAAGGGAAGTGGAAAGGCGGCTTGAACAGCAGGAACAGAACTCAGTTCCGCTGCTTTTAGAAGTGTACCATCAGCATTTGCCGGCAACGGCAGACAGCACATGGTTACAGATACGTTTCGCCGCGCAACAGGGAAACGCTGCTGACGTTACACGTTATGGCGACCGGTTGGCGCGAAGTTTTCCACAATCGATACAGTACCAGCGTTATTTAGCTAATGAATACTGAAGCCACTCAAGAGAATTCTGCAGTACATTCCACAGGTGAACGCCTGCGTCTGGCCCGTGAGCAGATGGGGCTGACCCAGCAAAACGTCGCTGAACGCCTGTGCCTGAAACTTTCTACCGTGCGTGATATTGAAGAGGACAAATCACCTGCTGATTTAGCTTCGACTTTCCTGCGCGGCTACATTCGCTCTTATGCCCGTTTGGTGCATGTGCCAGAGGATGATCTGTTGCCGATGATGGCAAAGCAGGCTCCTGTGCGCGCAGCCAAGATCGAGCCAATGCAGAGCTTCTCATTGGGTAAGCGTCGTAAAAAGCGTGATGGTTGGCTGATGATTTTCACCTGGTTGGTGATCTTCGTCGTGGTTGGCTTAACCGGTGCGTGGTGGTGGCAGAACCATAAAGCTTCGCAGGCCGATCTGGTGAACATGGCCGACCAAAACGGCAGCGGTGGCGACAGCCAATCTATTCCGTTGGGCGAAAACAGCAGCGACAGCAATAGCGATGCGGATAGTAACGCTGCGGGCACGCCAGTGGATAACGGTGCCGGTGCAGTTGCCACACCAAACGCTAGCGCGCCAGCAAACAGCGCGTCTGCCGCAAACAACAGTGCTCCTGCGGCAACCAACGGCAGCGACAATGCCGTGGTTTCACCAAGCCAGGCGCCAATTGATAATGCGCCGCCTGCGGCGACTTCTCCAGCACCGGCGAACAGCGTACCAGCCGGCCAAATGCCGACGGCTAATGCTGCAGTCAGCCAGCCAGCGGGTGATCCGAATGCGGTGGTGATGAACTTTAAAGCCGGCTGCTGGCTGGAAGTGACCGATGCGACCGGCAAAAAGTTGTTCAGTGGTTTGCAACGTAGCGGCGGTAAGCTGAGTTTGTCCGGTACGGCTCCGTATCGTCTGAAAATTGGCGCACCGAGTGCGGTTGACGTGCAATATCAGAATCAGCCAGTTGATTTAAGTCGCTTTATCCGTAATAACCAGGTTGCCCGTCTGACGCTGGGTGCGCAATAACGCGCAGCGCGCTTTCCGGGTAATTGTGGAGAGAGAATATGCATAACGAAGCACCCATCATCCGTCGCAAATCAACACGGATTTACGTCGGCAAGGTGCCAGTTGGCGATGGTGCGCCCATCGCCGTTCAGTCAATGACCAACACCCGTACCACTGATGTGGACGCGACCGTCAACCAGATTCGCCAGCTTGAGCGCGTCGGTGTTGATATTGTTCGCGTATCCGTGCCAACCATGGATGCGGCTGAAGCCTTCAAACTGATTAAGCAACAGGTCAACGTGCCGCTCGTCGCGGACATTCACTTTGACTATCGTATCGCCTTAAAAGTGGCCGAGTATGGCGTCGATTGCCTGCGTATCAATCCAGGCAACATTGGGAATAATGAGCGTATCCGCCAGGTAGTGGATTGTGCGCGCCATTACAATATTCCGATCCGTATCGGCGTCAACGCCGGTTCACTGGAAAAAGATCTGCAGGAAAAATACGGTGAGCCAACGCCGCAGGCGCTGCTCGAATCCGCGATGCGCCATGTGGATCACCTCGATCGCCTCAACTTTGATCAATTCAAAGTCAGTGTTAAAGCTTCCGACGTTTTCCTCGCCGTTGAGTCTTATCGTCTGCTGGCGAAAGCCATCGATCAGCCGTTGCATTTAGGTATCACCGAAGCCGGTGGTGCGCGTGCCGGTTCGGTTAAATCAGCCATTGGTTTAGGTTTGCTGTTGGCCGAAGGGATTGGCGATACGCTGCGTATTTCACTGGCCGCCGATCCGGTTGAAGAAGTGAAAGTCGGCTACGACATCCTCAAATCTCTGCGCATCCGTTCACGTGGCATCAACTTTATTGCCTGCCCGACCTGTTCGCGTCAGGAATTTGATGTCATCGGCACGGTGAATGCATTGGAAGAGCGTCTGGAAGACATCATCACGCCAATGGATATCTCCATTATCGGCTGCGTGGTGAATGGTCCCGGTGAAGCTACGGTGTCAACGCTCGGCGTAACCGGCGGCGCTAAGAAAAGTGGCTTCTACGAAGATGGTGTACGCCAGCGCGATCGTCTGGATAACAATGACATGATCGATCAGCTGGAAGCGCGTATTCGCGCCAAGGCGACCATGCTGGATGAAAGCCGCCGTATCAACGTGCAACAGCTGGAAAAATAAAAGCGGTGCGCGCCTGTCGCGTGCCAGTTTGTGATTGAACCTGTGCGGTTTCATCCTCATAAGGTATGATGCCGGACAGGTTTTTTTGTCTTAAGAGATTCTAACGTGGCGAAGAATATTCAAGCGATTCGCGGGATGAACGATTATCTGCCGGCGGATACCGCGATTTGGCAGCGTATTGAAGGCACCCTCAAGCAGGTTTTGGCCAGCTACGGCTACAGTGAAATCCGTCTGCCAATCGTTGAGCATACCCCGTTGTTCAGCCGCGCCATCGGTGAAGTCACCGACGTGGTTGAAAAAGAGATGTACACCTTCGAAGACCGCAACGGCGAAAGCCTGACGCTGCGCCCGGAAGGCACCGCAGGTTGCGTGCGTGCTGGGATCGAACATGGTTTGCTCTACAATCAGGAACAGCGTCTGTGGTACACCGGCCCAATGTTCCGTTACGAGCGTCCGCAGAAAGGTCGTTATCGCCAGTTCCACCAGATGGGTGTCGAAGTGTTTGGTCTGCAAGGCCCAGACGTTGATGCAGAGCTGATCATGATGACCGCGCGCTGGTGGAAAGCGCTGGGTATCGCCGATCACGTCGAGCTGGAATTGAACTCGATCGGTTCATTGGATGCGCGTGCCAATTACCGCAGCGCGTTGGTCGCGTTCCTTGAGCAACATCAGGACGTGCTGGACGAAGATTGCAAACGCCGCATGTATACCAATCCACTGCGCGTGCTCGACAGCAAAAATCCTGATATCCAGAAACTGCTCAACGATGCGCCAACGCTCGGTGAATTCCTCGATGAAGAGTCGCGTGAACACTTCAGCGGTTTGTGCGCCATGTTGGATGACGCCGGTATCAAATACCGTATCAACCAGCGTCTGGTGCGCGGCCTCGATTACTACAACCGCACCGTATTCGAATGGGTGACCAGCAGCCTCGGCTCGCAGGGTACTGTTTGTGGCGGCGGACGTTACGATGGCTTGGTTGAACAGCTCGGTGGTCGTGCGACGCCAGCGGTCGGTTTTGCTATGGGCATGGAACGTTTGGTGTTACTGGTGCAAGCGGTTAATCCAGAATTTGAACCGACGCGCATTGTTGATGTCTATGTTATCGCTTCGGGGCAGGGCGTTCAGTCCGCCGCGATGCAACTAGCGGAAAAACTGCGTGATGCTGATCCAGCATTGAAGCTGATGACCAACTTCGGTGGCGGCAACTTCAAGAAGCAGTTTACCCGTGCAGACAAGTGGGGCGCACGCATTGCGCTGGTGCTGGGCGAAGATGAAATGAAAGCGGGCCAGGTTGTGGTGAAAGACTTGCGTACCGGCGATCAACAAACGCTGGCTCAGAGCGACGCCGCTGCGACGTTGCGCACGCTGCTGCAGTAAGCGCAGCACTGCAACAGCCATATTAAAGAGAGGGATTGCGTGGAAGTTTACAGCAACGAAAACGAACAAGTTGACGCGCTGCGTCAGTTCTTTGCCAACAATGGCAAATTTCTGGCCGTTGGCGTAATCATCGGTATCGCTGCGCTGGGTGGCTGGCGTTTCTGGTCCAGCCATCAGGAAGGAACAGATAAAGCGGCATCAGCAGAGTATCAGCAGCTGACCAGCGCCATGCAGGCCGATCAGCCGCAAACGCTGGAAGCCGTGGCTAAATTCGCCAGCGAAAATAGCAACACTTACGGTGCGCTGGCCTCGCTGGATCTGGCTAAGCAGTACGTTGAAGCCAATCAGTTAGATAAAGCCATCACTCTGTTACAGAGTGGATTGAAAGATACCAAAGATGCCAACTTGCAGGCGGTGATTAACCTGCGTCTGGCACGCATTCAATTGCAGCAAAGTCAGGCCGATGCCGCACTTTCTACGCTTAACAATGTTAAGGGTGATGGCTGGACAGCCATTGTGGCGGATATTCGTGGTGAAGCACTGCTGAGCAAAGGCGACAAGCAGGGCGCACGCGATGCCTGGAGCAAAGGTGCCGAATCGCAGGCTTCTCCTGCGCTGAAGCAAATGCTGCAGATGAAGATGAATAACTTAAGCTAAGCCAGTCAAGAGAGCGCACATGGAATTACGTAAATACCTGCTGCCGGGGCTGATTTCAGTCACTCTGCTCAGCGGTTGCTCGCTGTTCAGCGGCGAAGAAGATGTAGTGAAAATGGCCCCGCTGCCAAAAGTGGAAAACCAGTTTACGCCGCAGACTGCGTGGAGCACTTCCGTAGGTGATGGCGTTGGTGACTTCTATTCCAACTTGCACCCAGCCTGGCTGGACGGCACCGTCTACGCAGCCGATCGTTTTGGCGTGGTGAAAGCGCTGGATGCCAGCAACGGCAAAGAGAAATGGAAAGTTAATCTCTCTGAGAAAACCGGTTTCTTCTCTAAAAACATCTCCGCACTGCTGTCTGGCGGCGTAACCGCTAATGGCGACCGCATCTACATCGGTAGCGAACGTGGTCAGGTGTTTGCACTGAATACCAGCGATGGTGGCATTGCCTGGCAGACTAAAGTCGCCGGTGAAGCGCTGTCGCGTCCTGTGGTCAGTGATGGTTTAGTACTGATTCACACCAGCAACGGCATGTTGCAAGGTCTGGATCAGAGCACTGGTGCTATCAAATGGAGCGTCAACCTTGATATGCCTGCGTTGTCGCTGCGTGGCGAATCCGCACCGACTGTCGCCTTTGGTGGTGCCATTGTTGGCGGTGACAATGGTCGCGTGAGCGCAGTTATCGTCAATCAAGGCCAGCTGATTTGGCAGCAGCGTATTTCGCAGCCAAGCGGCGCCACTGAAATCGATCGCCTGAGCGACGTTGATACCACGCCAGTGGTAGTTAACGGCGTGGTGTATGCATTGGCATATAACGGAGATCTTACCGCGCTGGAACTGCGTTCTGGTCAGGTGTTGTGGAAACGTGAAATCGGCGGCGTGAAAGACATGGTGGTGGATGCCGGTCGCATCTATCTGGTTGATCAAGATGACCGCGTGATTGCCTTGAATGCTGACGGTGGCGTGGCCATCTGGCGTCAAAGCGATCTGCTGCATCGCAACCTGACTTCACCGGTGCTGTTCAACGGTTATCTGGTGGTTGGCGATAGCGAAGGCTACGTGCACTGGATTAATACCCTTGATGGTCGCTTCGTGGCGCAGCAGAAACTGGATAGCGACGGCTTCCAGACTGAACCGGTTGTTGCCGGTGACAAGCTGCTGATCCAGGCGAAAGGTGGTGAGGTTTACGCCATCACGCGTTAAGGTTTTGGCTTTGCGGGAATCTGTTTCCCGCTCGCTTATACGGCTCCTGATTCGTCAGGGGCCGTTTCGTTTTTAGTCAGGCATGGTATTCTTTGCGCCTTCCGCCTGACGCCTGACGGCAAATGTCGTTATAATCACGCCATTCGGGCGATTTATTTTTAAAACTGAGGCAAGTCTTATGGTACCTGTGGTCGCGCTGGTTGGGCGTCCCAATGTGGGAAAATCTACGCTTTTTAACCGTTTAACACGCACTCGTGATGCGCTGGTGGCGGATTTTCCTGGGCTGACTCGCGATCGCAAATATGGTCGCGCCGAAGTGGAAGGGCGCGAATTCATTGTTATTGATACCGGCGGTATCGATGGCACCGAAGAAGGCGTCGAAAACCGCATGGCGGAACAATCGCTGTTGGCGATTGAAGAAGCCGATGTGGTGCTGTTTATGGTGGATGCGCGCGCGGGCGTGATGCCAGCGGATCAGCAAATCGCCAATCACTTGCGAGCACGTGAAAAAGCCACTTTTGTTGTCGCTAACAAAACTGACGGTATCGATCCTGAAGCTGCGGTGCTGGATTTCTATGCGCTGGGCTTAGGTGAAATTCACCCTATTGCCGCTTCGCACGGTCGTGGGGTCAACAGCTTGCTGGAAACCGCGCTGTTACCGTGGATGGATGAAATTGTTCCTGAAGTCGAGCTCACGGAAGAAGAAGAGAACGCCGCCTATTGGGCCGCTTTAGAAGAAGAAGAGACCGAAAAGGCGCTGGCAGAAGAGGAAGAAGAGGATTTTGACCCGACAACCTTGCCGATCAAACTGGCGATTGTTGGTCGTCCAAACGTGGGTAAGTCAACGCTCACCAACCGTATTCTTGGCGAAGACCGTGTTGTGGTTTTCGACATGCCGGGCACCACGCGCGATAGCATCTATATCCCGATGGAACGCGATGAGCGCGAGTATGTTCTGATTGATACTGCAGGCGTGCGTAAGCGTGGAAAGATAACGGAAACCGTAGAGAAGTTTTCAGTAATCAAAACGTTGCAAGCGATTGAAGATGCCAACGTGGTGATGCTGGTGATTGATGCTCGTACCGGGATTTCCGATCAGGATCTGTCGCTGCTCGGCTTTATCCTGAATAGTGGGCGCTCACTGGTGATCGTGGTCAACAAGTGGGATGGCATGACGCAGGAAGCCAGGGATGAAGTCAAAGAGATGTTGGACTTCCGCCTGGGCTTTATCGATTTCGCGCGTATCCACTTTATTTCTGCGCTGCACGGTAGCGGCGTCGGCAACCTGTTTGAATCGGTAACCGAAGCTTACGATTGCTCCACCAAGCGTGTGGGCACGGCAATGCTGACGCGCATCATGACTATGGCCGCTGACGATCATCAGCCGCCATTGGTGCGTGGTCGCCGTGTGAAGCTGAAATATGCGCACGCCGGGGGTTATAACCCGCCAATCGTGGTGATTCACGGCAACCAGGTGAAGGATCTGCCGGATTCCTATAAGCGTTACCTGATGAACTACTTCCGTCGTTCACTCAACGTGATGGGTACGCCGATTCGCATTCAGTTCAAAGAAGGCGACAACCCGTATGCAGGCAAACGTAACCTGCTGACGCCAACCCAGCAGCGTAAACGTCAACGTTTGATGTCACATCTGAAAAAGAACAAGCGTTAACATGATAAGGGCCCAAGCGGGCCCTTTTTTATGTCGGCGCGCATGAATGCGCACCCTACGAGAATCGTGGCAAAGTTACGTAGGGTCGCCATTTATGGTGACCAATACACACCGCAGAGGATGATAAATGAATTCTTACTGCCCAATCTGTCAGCAACCACTTACTCACGCTGAAAACGGTTTTGATTGTCTTCACTGTAACCGCCATTTCAATCCCATCGCCTTATGCCCTGATTGCCATCGCCCGCTGCAAGTGCTGAAAGCCTGCGGTGCGGTGGATTACTTTTGCCAGCATGGCGACGGTTTGATCTCGAAAAAACGCATCGAATTCGTTCCTGATACCCAAGCGGTTTGAGAATTTACGTTATGCCCGGCTATATTTATTAACAAGTTACGGCTGGATTTGTAGCAAAAATGCTATTGAGCAGTAACTCCCTCGTTATGGATATTCACTTTTTAATGTACCAGGTGGTACAATCCTGCCGCCTTGTAGCGAGAATCACTCTCACCTGCGTTGTGTCCTCGCTCACAAGCGCCGAATCACGGGCATTGCACCCGTACCAATAGATATAAAATAAAGCGTAACGGATTAGTTCATGTCTCCAGCATCTGTTGGAGCATTACCACCGGCTGCTTAAGGCTTACCGGCGCCAGCGCATTATTTTTTCAGGAGAGTTTTTGTTATGGCAGAAAATTCCGCTCGTCCCGGTAAAGGGTTGAGCATCTGGTCTGTACTGTTGGGCCTGGTCCTGCTGGCAGTCGGCTTGTTCTTCGCCATCGGTGGCGGCAAGCTAGTCGCACTGGGCGGCAGCTGGTACTTCCTCATCGCCGGTATCGTGATGTTGCTGTCGGCGATCCAATTCTTCCGTCGCAAATCATCTGCGGTCACTCTGTTTATCCTGGTGTTCGTCGGCACGCTGATTTGGTCGCTGTTTGATGCGGGCTGGCATTTCTGGCAGCTGGTTTCTCGTTTGATGGTGCCGGCTGGTTTGATGCTGCTGGCCTTCATCACCTGGCCAGCACTGCGTAAAAGCGAAGGCAAAAGCTCTCTGGCGAAAGTCTCTTATGCGCTGTCGGCGGTAATCGTCGTAGGCATGGTGGCGACCTTTGTACAGATGTTCCAGCCGCATCCTACCGTGGCGTTCACCGGTAAAGAGTTGCCGCTGATTCCTGTCGATAAATCTAAACCGCAGCAAGACTGGAGCAACTACGGCCGTACGCCGGGTGGCGACCGTTTCGCCGCCATCGATCAGATTACGCGCGACAACGTTAAAGATTTGCAGGTTGCCTGGACCTTCCATACTGGCGATACGCCAATCAGCCCAACCGGTAACGGTGCGGAAGATCAGCAAACACCTTTGCAGATTGGCAACACGCTGTACCTGTGCACCCCGCACAATAACGTGATTGCGGTGGCAGCAGACAGCGGTAAGCAAATCTGGAAACGTGAAATCAACGCACAGGCCGAAGTATGGAACCGCTGCCGTGGTTTAGCCTACTTCGATGCCACCAAACCGTTGCAGCAGCCGTCGCAGCCGGGTTCAACGCCGGTTATCGCGGCAGTATTACCTGCGGGTGATACCTGCCAGCGCCGTATCCTGATGAACACCATCGATGCGCGCCTGATTGCTATCAACGCCGATAACGGTGAACTGTGTGACACCTTTGGTACGCACGGTGTGGTGGATCTGAAAGTCGGTTTAGGGAAAGCGCCAGACCCGCAATATCAGCTGACTTCACCGCCAGCGATGGCCGGAACCACCGTTGTTGTCGGCGGTCGAGTTGCCGATAACGTACAAACCGACATGCCTGGCGGCGTATTGCGTGGCTTTGACGTGATTACCGGCCAAATGCGTTGGGCGTTTGATCCAGGCAATGACGATCCAAATGCGGTGCTGATGCCGGGTAAAGATTACACCCGCAGCACGCCGAACTCGTGGGCACCAATGTCTTACGATCCGGCAATGAACACCGTGTTCCTGCCGATGGGTAGCTCGTCAGTGGATCTGTGGGGTGCGAACCGTACCAAACTGGATCACACTTACGGCGCGTCCATCCTGGCGCTGGATGCTACTACCGGTAAGCAGAAGTGGGTTTATCAGACCGTACATAACGATCTGTGGGACTTCGACCTGCCAATGCAACCGAGCCTGGTAGACTTCCCGATGAAGGACGGCACCAACAAGCCGGCCGTGGTTATCGGGGCCAAAACCGGCATGATTTGGGTGTTGGATCGCCTGACCGGCAAGCCTTTGACTAAAGTTGAAGAGCTGCCAATGCCGCAGGGCCATATCCCGAACGAGCAGTACACCAAAACTCAGCCGCATTCGGTTGAGATGCCAAGCATCGGTAATCAGAAATTGACCGAAGCAGATATGTGGGGCGCAACGCCGTTCGATCAGCTGGCGTGCCGTATTGCCTTCAAAGGTATGCGTTACGATGGCCTGTTCACGGTACCGGATACTGATATGTCGCTCAGCTTCCCAGGTTCACTGGGTGGCATGAACTGGGGCGGTATCTCGTTCGATCCGAATAACCAATACATGTTCGTTAACGACATGCGTTTGGGCCTGTGGGTACAGATGATCCCACAAGACACCAGCAAATCTGCGGCAAGCAACGGTGGCGAAGCGATCAACACCGGCATGGGCGCAGTTCCGCTGAAAGGCACACCGTATGCGGTTAACAAAAACCGCTTCATGTCGCCGCTGGGCATTCCATGCCAGGCTCCGCCATTCGGTACTTTGTCTGCGATTGATATGAAAACCCGTCAAATCGTGTGGCAGGTGCCAGTGGGTACCGTGCAGGATACCGGTCCGTTTGGTATCAAAATGCATGCGCAGATGCCAATCGGTATGCCGACCTTGGGCGGCACGCTGGCTACACAGGGCGGCCTGGTGTTCATCGCGGGTACGCAGGATTACTATCTGCGCGCCTTCGATAGCTCAACCGGTAAAGAAGTGTGGAAAGCGCGTCTGCCAGTGGGCAGCCAGGGCGGTCCAATCAGCTATGTTTCGCCAGAAAATGGCAAGCAGTACATCCTGATCTCAGCGGGTGGCGCGCGTCAGTCGCCAGACCGTGGTGATTACGTGATTGCTTACGCGCTGCCAGACAGCAAGTAAGTTCGAAGCATGAGAAAGGCCGACATCATGATGTCGGCCTTTTTTTATCACCATCCGTGGCAGACACCTTCCATTAAGGTACCTTATTTACTGCTGCTTGGAGGGACGACGGCTTTTTTGACCTCCTTTTCTTCCAGCTTCCCTGGCTCTTTCAGGATCGTTTCTGAAATTACCCCCGCTGACTTTGCCGCCAGCACTACCTGCTTCCCTGGCGCGCTCCGGGTCTTCTGCAAAGTTCCCGGCACCACCTCGTTGCGATTTTTGTGTCATAGCAGAGACCTCATCTAAGGGTGTTTTCTTCGACGTGGACTAGCTAGCCACTTACTGAGTATAGTCAGTAAGTTAGGTCCTGCCTTGAGAGATCTCTGAGAAGCTATTCACCATCGCGCCACAACGCTTGCAGCTCGGCGGGCGCAGACTGTTCCGGAATCAAAATCACCAGCGCACCGGCTTCGTGATGGGTGGCATAGGTAATCTGAATGCGGTAATAACGTTGATCGCCTCGGCCGATGTTGGCCGCCTGATCTTCCGGCTCGCCAAGCGGCAGCGCTTGTTCGAGCACCTCGCAAACGCGCTGTTTTTGCGGCTCTGGCAATTGCGCCAGCGCAAAGCGTCGTTCGCCGCGTAGTTTGGGGATAAAAGCGATACCGCCTTCACGTGCCAGTTCGATGATCGCGTCATCGGTGAGTTGAATGTTCACTTTACGCCTACCTGCTGCCAGGCGGATTGGATGGCGTCCGCCACTGATTGATTAAAGCGCGTACTGGCGTGCTTAACCGTGAAGCTGGCAAAGGTGCTGAAGTCGGCATCCTGTGGCAGCGTTTTATCGCACAACGTGTCATACCAGGCTCGTCCCGCCAATTCCCAGGCAAAGCCGCCCAACGCTTTAGCCGCAAGATAAAATGCCCGATTGGGAATGCCGGAATTGAGATGCACGCCGCCGTTGTCATCGCGCGTCTCGATGTAATGCGCCATATCGGCAGGCTGCGGATCTTTGCCCAGCACCGGATCGTCATAAGCGGTGCCGGGAGCCGACATCGATCGCAATCCTTTGCCATTGATGCCTTTTGCCAGCAAACCTTCACCGATAATCCAGTCGGCCTGATCGGCGCTTTGTTTAAGGTGGAACTGTTTCACCAACGAACCAAATACGTCAGACATTGATTCGTTTAAGGCGCCGGCCTGCTGGAAATAGATCAATCCGGCTTCGGTTTCCGTCACGCCGTGCGTGAGTTCATGCGCCACCACGTCCAGCGCGATAGTGAAGCGATTGAAAATCTCACCGTCGCCATCGCCAAACACCATCTGCTGGCCGTTCCAAAAGGCGTTCTGATACTCCTTGCCGTAATGCACGGTGCCATCAAGCTTCAGCCCTTTGTTATCCAGTGAATTACGTTGAAAGGTTTGCCAGTAGAAATCGTAGGTGATGCCGAGATAATTCCACGCTTCTTCGGCGGCGATATCACCGTTGCTCGGTTGACCTTCGTCGCGAATCAAGGTGCCGGGTAGATTTTGTGTGCCTTCACCATCGTAGATAGCGCGTAGCACGGTGCCGGGCTGGGCGGTGGTTACACTGGCGGGTTGGCGATTATGTTCGCCCATCAGTTGTTGCACGTGGGTGAGGGTGCGACGCGCGTAGTCTTGTTGCGCGCCAGAGCAGTTAGCAATGATATTACGCAGGATGTACGGAGGAATAACGCTGTGAGTCATACCAAACTCCCTGGCTGATGTATGTACCAGAAAGTATAGACCCGCGCGATCATATCGGGGCGGCCTTGGCCCGGCCGTTTAAGCGTCGGTTAAAGGCTTTTTACGGCGCGGCGCTTTTTGTGGCTCCAGTGCTGTTACCTGACTTTCCACCCAACCATCATCCAATCGGGTGCGCAGCAAATCACCTTTATGCAACTGCCTGGTTTTCTTCACCACCTGGCCCTGATTGTCAGTGGTGACGCTAAAACCACGCGCCAGCGTCGCCAAAGGACTTACACCTTCCAATTGCGCCGCCAGATTGCCAAAACGTTGGCGATTATGACTGAGTTGCTTTTCCATGCCTTGCTGCAAACGATAATGCCATTGCTGCAATTGTTGCTGGGCGCGCAGAATCCGGCCTTGCGGCTGCTGCGCATTGAGGCGTTGTAGCAGACGATCTTGCTGACGATTGGCGAGCCTCATGCGTTGATCCATCGCTTCGCCGAGACGACGCTGGAGCTGGAACAGCGCGGTTTGCTGTCGCGCCAGACGCAGTTGCGGATGCTGCTGCTGCAAGCGATGTTGAATGCGGGTAAAGCGCCGCTGCTGCTGCGCCAGATAGTAATCCATCGCCATTTCCATGCGCTGCTGTTGTGACTGCAAGCGGCGCAATAGTTCTAGCTGATTGCGGCTCACCAGCTCGGCCGCCGCAGAAGGCGTTGGCGCGCGCAGGTCGGCAACAAAATCGGCGATGGTGACATCGGTTTCGTGTCCCACCGCGCTGACGATCGGCAAGCGGCTGGCGAAAATCGCTCGGGCCACGCGTTCGTCATTGAAACTCCATAAATCCTCCAGCGAACCGCCGCCACGGCCAACAATCAACACGTCGCACTCATCACGTTGGTTAGCCAGTTCGATGGCGCGCACAATCCCAGCCGGCGCGTCTTCACCTTGCACGGCGGTGGGATAGATGATGACCGGCAATGAGGGATCGCGGCGATGTAGCACGCGCAGCACATCATGCAGCGCTGCGCCGGTCGCGGACGTGATCACACCTACCTGACGCGCCGGATCCGGCAACGGCTGTTTAAATTGCTGATCGAACAAACCTTCCGCCGCCAGGCGCGCTTTAAGCTGCTCAAATTGTTGTTGCAGTAAGCCTTCGCCAGCCGGATGCATGCTTTCGATAATCAGCTGATAATCACCGCGCGGTTCGTAAAGCGTAATGCTGGCGCGCACTAAAACCTGCTGACCATGTTGCGGACGGAAGGTGACGCGGCGATTGCTATTGCGGAACATCGCGCAACGCACTTGTGCGCCATCATCCTTTAGCGTGAAGTACCAATGGCCGGAAGAGGGCTGGGTAAAATTTGAGATCTCAGCGCTGAGCCACACCAGGCCCATCTCATTTTCCAGCAGTTGACGCACCGTGGTGTTCAGGCGACTAACAGTAAAAATATTGGCGGTTGGCGGTAGCGACATGTGATGTAGATCAAATTTTAAATCAGAGGGTTAATTAACCGATACTACCTTTCTGGCTCGCAGGATCAAGACTTTTTCTGAAAAAACACTGGAGGCAATCGGTTTCGGCCTGTATAATGCCGCGGCAATATTTTATCTGTTTTAATCGCCCCCAGGTGGAGATATTGCAATGTTAAGAATCGCTAAAGAAGCCCTCACATTTGACGACGTTCTGCTCGTTCCCGCTCACTCCACTGTCTTACCGAACACGGCTGATCTCAGCACTCAACTGACGAAAAACATCCGTCTGAACATCCCAATGTTGTCCGCTGCAATGGATACCGTGACCGAAGCCGGTCTGGCAATTGCATTGGCGCAGGAAGGTGGTTTGGGCTTCATTCACAAAAATATGTCGATTGAGCGCCAGGCTGACGAAGTGCGTAAAGTTAAGAAACACGAAAGCGGCGTAGTCACTGACCCGCAAACCGTGTTGCCGACTACCGCGTTGTCTGCGGTGAAAGAGCTGACCGAGCGTAACGGCTTTGCTGGCTATCCGGTGGTGAACACCGATAACGAATTAGTCGGCATCATTACTGGCCGTGACGTGCGTTTCGTTACCGATTTGAGCCTGCCGGTTTCTGCGGTGATGACACCGAAAGAGCGCCTGGTAACGGTGAAAGAGGGTGAAGCACGCGAAGTTGTGCTGCACAAAATGCACGAAAAACGCGTTGAGAAAGCGCTGGTGGTGGACGACAGCTTCCATCTGCTGGGCATGATCACCGTTAAAGACTTCCAGAAAGCTGAGCGTAAACCTAACGCCTGTAAAGATGCTGAAGGCCGTCTGCGTGTCGGTGCTGCGGTGGGTGCGGGCGCTGGCAACGAAGAGCGTGTTGATGCGCTGGTAGCTGCGGGTGTTGACGTGTTGCTGATTGACTCCTCACACGGCCATTCAGAAGGCGTGCTGCAACGCATTCGTGAAACCCGCGCTAAATATCCAAATCTCGAAATCATCGGCGGTAACGTGGCAACGGGCGCAGGCGCATTAGCGCTGGCCGAAGCTGGCGTGAGCGCGGTGAAAGTCGGTATCGGTCCGGGTTCAATCTGTACCACGCGTATCGTCACTGGCGTTGGCGTGCCACAGATCACTGCGGTTTCAGATGCGGTTGCTGCGCTGGAAGGCACTGGCATTCCGGTTATCGCTGATGGCGGTATTCGCTTCTCTGGCGACATTGCCAAAGCGATCGCTGCGGGTGCTGCTGCCGTAATGGTTGGCTCCATGTTTGCGGGTACTGAAGAATCTCCGGGCGAAATCGAGTTGTATCAGGGCCGTTCGTTCAAATCTTATCGCGGCATGGGTTCTTTGGGCGCGATGTCTAAAGGCTCTTCAGACCGTTACTTCCAGACCGATAACGCTGCGGATAAATTAGTGCCAGAAGGTATCGAAGGCCGCGTGGCTTACAAAGGTCGCCTGAAAGAGATCGTGCACCAGCAGATGGGTGGCTTGCGCTCTTGCATGGGGCTGACCGGCTGCGCCACCATTGACGATCTGCGTACTAAAGCGGAGTTCGTCCGCATCAGCGGCGCGGGCATCACCGAAAGCCACGTGCACGACGTGACCATCACCAAAGAGTCACCAAACTACCGCATGGGTTCATAATCCCGTAAAATTTAGCGCCCGGCACCCGCCGGGCGCTTTTATTATTAAGTCCATCCCAATGGAAACGCCTCAATGACGACTGAAAATATTCATAAACATCGCATTTTGATCCTCGATTTTGGTTCTCAGTACACGCAACTGGTTGCGCGCCGCGTGCGCGAACTCGGCGTTTACTGCGAGCTCTGGGCGTGGGATGTCACCGAAGAGCAGATTCGCCAGTTCAACCCGAACGGCATCATTCTTTCTGGCGGTCCGGAAAGCACCACCGAGCTGAACAGCCCGCGTGCGCCGGAATACGTGTTCAACGCTGGCGTGCCAGTGCTGGGCGTATGCTATGGCATGCAGACCATGGCGATGCAGTTGGGCGGCAAGGTTGAAGGTTCGAACGAGCGTGAATTTGGTTATGCGCAGGTGGAAGTTCTGACGCAGAGCGCTTTAGTGCGTGACATCGAAGATGCCATCAGCGCAGCCGGCAAACCGCTGCTGGATGTGTGGATGAGCCACGGCGACAAAGTCACCGCTATCCCAGCCGGCTTCGAAACCGTTGCCAGCACCGAAACCTGTCCGTTCGCCATCATGGCTAACGAAGAGAAGAAATTCTACGGCGTGCAGTTCCATCCGGAAGTGACGCACACGCGTCAAGGTCTGCGCATGCTGGAGCGTTTCATTCGTGACATCTGCGGCTGCGAAGCATTGTGGACGCCAGCCAAAATCATCGAAGACGCGGTTGAACGCATTCGTGAGCAAGTTGGCGAAGACAAAGTGATCCTCGGCCTGTCTGGCGGCGTGGACTCTTCTGTCACCGCGATGCTGTTGCACCGCGCCATTGGCGATCGTCTGACCTGCGTGTTCGTGGATAACGGTTTGCTGCGTCTTAACGAAGCGGAGCAAGTGCTGGAGATGTTCGGCGACCACTTCGGTCTGAACATTGTGCACGTTGCCGCTGAAGCGCGTTTCCTCGATGCGCTGGCAGGCGAGAACGATCCAGAAGCCAAGCGTAAGATCATTGGTCGCGTGTTCGTTGAAGTGTTCGACGAACAAGCGCTGCGTCTGGAAGAGGTTAAGTGGCTGGCGCAAGGCACCATCTATCCTGACGTGATTGAATCGGCGGCTTCAGCGACCGGCAAAGCACACGTGATCAAATCGCACCACAATGTGGGCGGTCTGCCGAAAGAGATGAAGATGGGCTTGGTTGAGCCGCTGAAAGAGCTGTTCAAAGACGAAGTGCGCAAAATCGGTCTGGAACTCGGCCTGCCGTACGACATGCTGTACCGTCACCCGTTCCCAGGTCCAGGCTTGGGCGTGCGCGTGCTGGGCGAAGTGAAGAAAGAGTACTGCGACCTGCTGCGCCGTGCCGATGCGATCTTCATCGAAGAGCTGCATAAAGCTGACCTCTACAACAAAGTTAGCCAGGCTTTCACCGTGTTCCTGCCGGTACGTTCTGTTGGCGTCATGGGCGACGGTCGTAAATACGATTGGGTAGTTTCACTGCGCGCAGTAGAAACCATCGACTTCATGACCGCGCATTGGGCGCACCTGCCATACGATTTCCTCGGCCGCGTCTCTAATCGCATTATCAACGAAGTTAACGGCATTTCCCGTGTGGTTTATGATATTTCGGGCAAACCACCGGCGACGATTGAGTGGGAGTGATTTTGCTCTGATTGTTCGCTACGAAGCCCGCTTGATGCGGGCTTTTTTTCTTTCATAAGTCTAAAACCAGCAATCGCATAGTTAGTGAATACAAACTTCCCCGTTTCGTAGCAAGATAGCCGATGATTTTTTACTCATCAGGATGCTGTCGATGCTGCCTTTCAAAGCTGTGCTGATCACTTTTCTTTGTGTCATTTTGCTCTCGCTAGGTGCCAGTTTGGCGCAGGCAACGCGCAGCGGTGAGTTAACCTCGGAACGCGGCGGTTGGGCATCTGCGCGCCGTGATTCGGCGGGCATCGCACCCAATCCACAGCGTTACGCCAGCGAAGCCATTGTGCAGGTTTACGCCGCGCCGACTTATGGCTGGAAGGGCGCAGTGGCGGTGCATCCGTGGATCATCTTTAAGCGCGCCGGTGAAACGCATTACAACCGCTATGAAGTGATTAGCTGGGGCAGCGGCGATAAGGTGCGTCGCAACAGCAATCTGCCTGATGGCTATTGGTATGGCGCCAAGCCGCGCTTGTTGGTTGATCATCGTGGCGCAAGTGCTGAAGCAATGATTCCGCAGATCGAAGCAGCGATTAAATCCTATCCGTGGCCCACCACTTATCACGCCTGGCCGGGGCCAAACAGCAACACCTTTATGGCGCACATTGGCCGTGAAGTTCCGGCGCTGAAACTCGATCTGCCCGCTAATGCACTTGGCAAAGATTATCGCTCGCTACTGAATCCAGTAGGATTGCCGCCATCGGGACGCGGCGTGCAGCTTTCATTGCTCGGTGTACTGGGCGTGACGGTTGGAGCGGAGGAGGGCTTAGAAGTGAACGTACTCGGTTTAAATATGGGCTTGGATTTCACGCCTTTCCGGCTGCGTCTGCCGTTTATCGGCGGTATTGGTCAGGATAATGTGCAGCGCGACAATCCTTAAAAAACGGCCCCGCAATGGGGCCGGATTTTTAGCAAACGCCAAAATCGCCGTCTTCGTGATACAGATTCACGGTATCGGCTTTCACTTCAATTTCGCGTTTGATCGGATCATCAATGCGCGCGCACCACAACGTATCGCCTTCTACACGCTGCACTAACATCTTCGGTCCACCGGTTTTTGACTGCACAAAATCATCCACTTTAAACATGCATCTTCTCCATCAGGTCAAGGTTGTTGCCAAAGTGTATATGCGCTCAGCACTGCGCGCGCCTGATTTTGTGCGCTAGTGATGCAATAAAAACACTGTCGCTAAACCCAGGAAGATAAAGAATCCGCCAGTGTCGGTGATGGCGGTGATCAACACGCTGGAACCGACCGCCGGATCGCGTTTCATTTTGGTCATGATTAACGGGATCAGCACGCCCATCATCGCCGCTAGCAACAGGTTGAGCACCATTGCCAGCATCATAACGCCGCCCAATTGCAGGTTGTCGTACATTAGCCAGGTGACGCCGCCCATGATGCCGCCCCAGAACAGGCCGTTGATTAATGCTACGCCGAGTTCACGCATGATCAGGAACGAGAAATTTCCCGGTTCGACCTGATGCAGCGCCAGCGCGCGCACAATCATGGTGATGGTTTGATTGCCGGTGTTCCCGCCGATGCCAGCCACAATCGGCATCAAGGCGGCAAGCGCGACCAACTGGGAAATAGTGGCTTCAAACAGGCCGATCACGCGCGAAGCGACAAACGCGGTGCACAGATTCACCGCCAACCACGCCCAGCGCTTGCCAACTGCTTTACGTACCGGCGCAAATACGTCTTCGCCCTGGCTAATCCCGCCCATTTTACGGATGTTGCTTTCGTTCTCTTCGTTAACCAAATCGACCACATCTTCAATGGTGATACGGCCAATCAGCTTGCCTTGCGCATCGGTCACAGCGGCGGAAATCAGGTTATAACGTTCGAAGGCGCTGGCGGCGTCTTCGGCTTTATCGTTGAGTTGGAAGGTGGTGGGATGCGAGTTCATCACATCGACAACCAGAGTTTTCGGCTTGTTAAGCAAGATATCGGTCAACGTTAACTCGCCAACCAACTGGTTCTGCTCATCGGTAATAAAGATTTTATCGGTGCCATCCGGCATCTTTTTGCCTTTACGCAGATAGCGCTGCACCGTAGCTAAGGTAACGTCCGAGCGCACCGTCAGGATGTTGAAATCCATGATTTGCCCAACGCGATCGCGATCCAGTTCAATCACGCTAAGCAAACGTGCGCGTAGATTCGGTTCCAGCGTGGTGAGCAGACGACCGGTTAAATCACGCGGCAAATAGCGCGCCAGATATACCTGATCGTCGATATCCAGCGGCTCAATTGCTAGCAGAATATCGCGATCAGACATTTCTTCCGTCAGGCTGGCCCAAACGGTTTCCGAGGCCTCAACCAGCACGCGACCGCGCTGTTCAGTCGGCACCAAACGCCACAGCGCCTGACGCTCCTCTTCCGGCAAGGCTTCAAGAATGTCGGCCAAATCCGCGGCGTGCAGTTGCTGAAGTTCATTCTCCAGCTGATGACGCCAATCGGTGATGTCACGCAACTCAGCCGCGTTGAGATCGACCGATTTATCCAGCAGAACATCGACTAAATCATGCTCATTGAGCAGTAAAGTCAGGATGTGATGACGGGTTTCAGCGAGTTTTTGTGCATGCGAAGCAGACATAACGCGTTCCTTGTGTCTGTAAAGTCAGCACACAGTGTAGCGCGTTGCGGGTAACAGGGCGTAAAAAGCAGCATTATCTCAATGAGTAATGTGCGTAAGCGACGAGAAATCGCGCGTTATTTAACGCGAATCGCTGCTGCTCTGTGAAACTGGCTGAGGAGTGGCATTCTTTTGCTGATGATGCTCGATAGCACCAGGAATGATGAAAAGCAGGCGGCCAAACAAGATTAAGAAACTGACCAGCAACACCACGCGGGTCATGGTGCCGGTTTTCGGACGTCTTCGTGCAGATATAGCGCTGTTCACGCGGGGTGGTTCCTATCATTACCCAACTGGGCGGAAGCGGTATTTAGGCATAGTTAGATCATCAAATCAATTGCTGTGTGAAAAATGAGCAAAAAACGCTAAAACAATTGATCGATATCAGACAATAAAACGGCCGCACAGGGCGGCCGTTTTCACTTGATACTGGCTTTCTGCGCCAGCAGCGTGGCGAAGCGGTACTTGATGCGGTTACCGTTTTCATCACGACGATGCAGTTCACCGACATCTTCGTTGTACTTCACGATATGCCAGTTGCGGTAGTAATGGCTCAATTCACCGGATTTAAACGCGAACGGGAAGTTCTGCGTGTTGGGATAATCGTCGGTGTTCATCGCCGCCACAATCAGGTTGTAGCCGTACTTGCGCGTGCTGGCTTGCATGTCGGCAATCAGCTGCGGGATAGTCTCCGGTTGCAAGAACATCATTACCACCGTCGACAGCACAAACTGGTAGTCACCGTTGAAGCGTACGCTATTGAGGTCGCACAATTCGGTGCGGATATGCTGCAACTGCTCTTCTGCAATGATGCTGTTCAAACGCTCAAGGCTCACGGGATTGCTGTCCCAAGCCGTTACGTCAAAGCCGTGCTGATTGAGGAACAGGCTATTACGGCCTTGACCGCAACCTAAATCCAGCGCTTTCCCCACTTCAAGATGAGGCAGGGCGGCAAGCACTTCGGAATGGGTTGGCGTCAGGCCGTATTTTTCAGCGAAATAGTTATCGGGGCGTGTTGTCATAACCAAACAACGGGCCAGCAGCCCGTTTTACTCCTCTTCCAGCATCAGTTTCCAGCCGGTGACATCATTCCAGTAAGCTTGCTCGCGCTCCAGATCCAGCTGAACCAGCGTATTCTGGCTCAGGTAGCCAGCCGGGAAAGTCAGCGTCCAATGACCGTCATCGGTGCTCAGTTTGAGCGAATCAGGTTTGGTGGTCGCCTGGCGCTGATTGTTCAGCAAGGTGCCAAGACGCAGCAGGAACACCATCGGCAGAAACTGTTTCTTTTTAAACAAGGTGAAACGTGGCATCTCATCCTGCTTCACCGCTTTTCGGTGATAGCGTACCAACGTTGCCAACAGCATCTGTTGATCCTGATTAAAGCCCGGCATATTGGAGTTTTGCAGGATGTAGGACGAATGGCGCTGCATGCCGCTGTGGTTGATGGTCAAACCGACTTCATGCAGCAAGGCCGCCCATTTCAGCAAGGCGGACAACTGTGGATTGGCTTGCTTTGGATTTTGATCCACCCATTGCAGATAAAGCTGTTCGGTGGTTTCCAGTACGCGACGTGCTTGATCACTATCAATCGCATAATGATTGGCCAGACTTTGTGCGGTACGGCTGCGAATATCCTGATGGCGGAAACGACCTTCCATTTCGTACAACACGCCTTCGCGCAACGCACCATCGGAAAGGCGCAGTTCGCGAATCGCGAGCGCATCAAACACACCACACAAAATCGCTAATCCCGGAACAAACACCGCTTTACGTTCTTCGGACAAACCCGGCAGGCTCAGCGCGTTAAACGATTTATGTTTCAGCGCTTCGGTGACCAGCAATTCCAGCGTTTCTGGGGTAATCAGCTTCTCTTTCTCGCCCATCGCCAACAGCACTTCGCAGGCGGCTTTGATCGAACCAGATGCGCCTAACGCGTATTGCCAGCCGTGCAGACGATATTGCCACGCCATGGTTTCCAGTTTTTGCGCCGCCGAAAGGCGCGCGCGACGGAAGTTTTCCGGCGAGATCTCTCCTTTCGGGAAGAACAAATTAGCGAAACTGACGCAGCCCATGCGGCGGCTTTCCACCAGTTGCGGCTCAAAGTCTTCACCAATCACCAGCTCGGTAGAACCGCCGCCGATGTCGATTACCAGCTTGCGGCCTTTTTCTGGCTGGGTGTGCTCCACGCCCATGAAGATCAGACGCGCTTCTTCATTGCCCGAAATCACTTCGATTGGATAGGGAATCACTTCCGCCGCGCGCTGCAAAAACTCTTCGGCGTTCGAGGCAATACGCAGCGTGTGCGTGCCGACAATCGTCACGTTGGTCGGGCTAAAGCCCTGCAAACGTTCAGCGAACAACGCCAGACAATTCAGCCCGCGCTCCATCGCTTCTTCGCTCAAGCGATTCTGCGCATCGAGGCCATCGGCCAGATGTACGCGCTGCTTCAGTCGTCCCAGCACTTGCATGGCACCATCGACCACACGGGCAATCACCATGTGGAAGCTGTTGGAGCCGAGGTCAATGGCCGCGAACTCCTGAGGTTTCGGCGTACTTTTATGAGAAATTGGCATAGGCGTTATTCGGGTTGTTCCAGTTTCTTGATGTAGTCGTAAATGGCCAGCTGCGAACGCACTTTTTTACGGTTGCCGCGCGGAACATAACGGTTACTCAGCTCTTTATCGACGATGCGGGCTTTCACCGTATCACTCAACAGAATGGCGATAATGTCCAGAATGCGCTGCTTCACGCCTGGATCGAGAATCGCCACGGCAACTTCAATTCGATGGTCGATGTTACGTGTCATCCAGTCCGCAGAAGAGAGGAACACCTTCTTCTCGCCGCCGTTCTCAAAAATATAGACGCGGTCGTGCTCAAGATAACGGTCAACGATGCTGGTGATGCGAATATTTTCACTGATGCCCGGCAAATCAGGGATCAGAGAACACATGCCGCGCACCAGCAGATTTATTTTCACGCCCGCAGATGACGCCGCATACAAACGATCAACCAAGCCGTTATCGACGAGGTTGTTAATCTTCAGCGTAATACCGGACGGCTTGCCTTGCTGCTGGTTGGCGATCTCCGCATCAATCAGCTTGTACAGCACATCACGCGAGTTCTGCGGCGAAACCAGCAGATGCTCGAAGGTCACTGGACGATACGGATTTTCAATGAAGTTGAACACGCGTCGCACTTCATTGGTGATGCGCGCATCGGCGGTCAGCAATGAATAGTCAGTATAAATGCGCGCGGTTTTTTCGTTGAAGTTTCCGGTGCCGATATGCGCATAGCGCACGATTTCTTCGCCTTCAAGACGGGAAATCAGGAACAGTTTGGCGTGAATTTTCAGGCCTGGCGCGGAGAAAATCACGTGCACGCCGGCTTCGGTCAGGCGTTTCGCCCAGCGAATGTTGGCTTCTTCATCGAAGCGCGCCTGCAATTCCACCACCACGGTGACTTTCTTGCCGTTATACGCGGCATGAATCATCGCATCCATGATGCGCGAGTTTTTTGCCACGCGGTAAATGTTGATCTTGATGGCCAGCACGTTCGGGTCGAACGACGCCTGGCGCAGCAATTCCAGCACATGCTCAAAGGTGTGATACGGATAGTAGAGCAGCACATCGCGGTTGCGGATGGCATCGAAACCGTTGCGGAAGCCGTCAAAGCCAATGTGGCGAATCTGCGGCAGCGGACGGTTTTCCAGATTGCTTTTACCGACGTTCGGGAAGCCGATAAAGTCTTTGAAGTTATGATAGCGTCCGCCCGGCACAATCGAATCGTAGTTGTCGATCGACAGCTTATGACGCAGCATTTCCACCATTGCATCCGGCATATCGCGCTGATAAACAAAGCGCACCGGTTCGGCGTTCAGACGCTGTTTGAGGCTGGATGACATCAGCTCCAGCAGGCTCGATTCCATTTCCGTGACTAAGTCGTATTCGGCATCACGCGTCATCTTCATCGAGTAAGCATTCAGCGCGTCGTAATCGAAGAAGCCTTTAAAAATATCATCAAGGCAATAACGCAGAATGTTATCGAGCAGAATCATTGGCTTGCGACGACGCGGCGATTCCGCTGGCAAGTTGATGAAGCGCGGCACTTTGTCGGACGGGATCTCCAGCAGCGCATAACGAATATCGTCGCCGCGAATGATCTCCACCGCCAAATAGGTGTAATCGTCTTTGAGGAACTCGATCAAATCGGTGTCGTGATTGATCAGAATCGGCGTAACGTGCTGGCGTAATTGATGTTTGAAGTAATAGCGCAGCCAATCTTGCTGATTCGGGGAGAGTTGGCGTTCGTTGATCAGGAAGATCTGATTTCGCGCCATTTCCAGCAGCAAATCGTTATACAGCGCATCAAATTCCTGATCGGATTTCTGCACGCGCAGTTGAATTTTCTTGAGTAAATGACGCAGTGAAGTCGGCTTCCCTTGCTCCTCACTGATCAAAATGCGCCGTTTTAAATCGGCAAAACGAACTTTGTAGAACTCTTCAAGGTTGTTGGAATAGATTCCCAGGAAGCGCATGCGCTCAATTAGCGGATTACTTTTGTCCGATGCTTCCTGTAACACGCGTTCATTGAAGCTTAACCAGCTTAATTCTTTTTCGATGTACAGCTTATCCTGACCCATTCTGACTCCGTGATGCTGTTACTGGACGGAACGTCCGACGGAAAATTCGCAAAAATGCGTTACCGTTCAGTGTCCGTCATCATTATGGCGAGAGTATGGCAAGCTTGTCCAACGCCAAAGGTTGTCTTATCAATCAGCTACGGGCAACATAGCGACTTATTTTCACCTCTTACCTGGCCTGCATGAGCATAAACCGTATTCCCGTCCACTTTAGCGATCGTCGCCGACGCGCCACCGATACGTTCGTGCGCCGCATGGTCACCGCCTGTGGCGTGGGAATTTTACTGCTGATGTTGCTGCTGTTCTTCTGGTTGATCTGGGTGGTTTTACCGCTGTTCAGCGCGCCCGGCATGCACGCCACCACCACGCAGCAACTGTGGGACAAAGCCCCAATGCTGTCGATGGGCAGCGACGGCCAGCTTGGCTGGCGCATCAGTCGCCATGAAGCGCGTTTTATCCCACTCGATGGTCAACCCGCCGCGCCGGCATTAGCGCTTAACGGCCAACCTGATGCGGCAACAATCAGCAGTGATAACCGCAGCGTGCTGCTCAATATGCAGGGCGAACTGCTGTTAATGCAACCGGTTATCCATCACGGCAGCGGCGAATGGCGTTTTCCGCTGGGCGATCGCCCACTGCGTTTGCCGCAAGGCGCGGTGACCGCTATGGCGCTGGCGTCGCTAAATGACACGCAATGGCTGGTTGCGGCACAAACGGCGGCGGGCATCAGCGTGCTGACGCTGCAAAATCAGCAGCAGGTTAATCAGATTCTGCTGCCGCATCAGCAGGCCGATCATTTATTGCTGTCACCCGATGGAACCTTACTTTATACCAGCAGCGGGCGCTTACTGCGCGTTTGGCAGATTACGCCACAAGGCGCGCAATTGCGCGAGACGCAAACCCTCGATTTACCGGCGCAAAGTCTGCATATGTTGGCGGGCGGTCGCTCGTTGTTGGTGCAGAATGCCAATGGCATCCAGCAATGGTTTGCCATCGCCGGTGACAACGGGCCGCGACTGCAAAAGATTCACACCTTTAGCGGCAGTAAAGATGTTTCCGGCATCACCACTGAGCCGCAGCGCCGTGTATTTGCCACTTGGGATGCAAAAGGCAAGGTGCAGCTGTTCGCCAGTAAGCAGCCGGGGCCGATTTTAACCCGTCAGTTATCGGCAGGCATTCAGGCGCTGGCTTTCTCGCCGCGCGGTGATGCGCTGATTGTTGAGCGCGCAGGTGTTTGGCAACAGTTCGCGCTGGATAATCCGTGGCCGGATTTCACCTGGCGCAATCTGTGGCAGAAAATCTGGTACGAAAACTATCCGCATGAAGATTGGGTGTGGCAATCCACCGCTGCGGGCGACAGCTATCAAGCCAAGTTTAGTTTGATGCCATTGGTGCTCGGCACGCTCAAAGCGGCCAGCTTGGCGCTGTTGTTTGCTACGCCGCTGGCCTTAGCTGCCGCCATGTACACCGCGTGGTTTATGTCGCCGGGCTTACGTCGTTGGGTGAAACCTGGCATTGAAATGATGGGCGCGCTGCCCAGTGTGGTGATTGGTTTGATTGCGGGCGTGTGGCTGGCACCGCATATCAGCACCGCGCTGGTTGGCGTGTTGCTGCTGCCGCCGGTACTTGCCGCCACGTTGTTGCTGTGCGGCGTGTTCAGCCCGCGTCTTCCGGCGCGTTGGCGACGTCCCGGTTTTGAAGTGATCCTGCTACTGCCGGTTTTGCTGGTGGTGACACTGTTAACGCTGTGGTTGCCAACTTTGCTGTGGCCGGACATTGGCGCGCGCCTGGCGCATTACGAACAGCGCAATTTATTAGTGGCGGCGCTGGCGATGGGATTCGCGTTGGTGCCACTGATTTTTACTTTATCGGAAGATGCGTTGTTCAGCGTGCCGGGCGCGCTGGGACAAGGTTCGCTGGCATTAGGCGCCACGCCGTGGCAAACCTTAACGCGCGTGGTGCTGCCGGGCGCATCGGCGGGTATTTTCGCTGCCTTGATGATTGGTTTTGGCCGCGCGGTCGGTGAAACCATGATCGTGCTGATGGCGACCGGCAACACGCCGGTCAGTGAAGGCGGTTTGTTTGCCGGTTTGCGTGCGCTGTCGGCCAATATCGCCATCGAGATGCCGGAAGCGGCGGCGGGCAGCGCGCATTACCGCATTCTGTTCCTCAGCGCATTGCTGCTGCTGATCTTTACCTTGGTAATCAACACCATTGCCGAATTAATCCGCCAGCGCTTGCGCCAACGTTACAGCCAGCATGAGGGCCAGGGATGAGTGCGATGCAACAAAACGATCGCTGGCGCTGGCTCACCGCCGGTGCGGTTGCGGTGTGTTTGCTGGCATTTACTTTGCTGATTGGTTTACTGGGATGGCAAGGTGTGCGCGCCTTCTGGCCGCAACCGGTCGATCAATACCAATTCCAGCCGCCAGAAGGCAGCGCAGTGATGGTGCTGGGTGAAACGCTACAACGGCAACAGCAGGGCGCACACTGGCGCTACGTGGTGAAAACCGGCAACCGTGACTTTGCTGCGCCGGATTTCCGCGTGCTGTACAGCCAGAACGCGGCGAAAACGCGTCGTCCGGTGGATGCGTTGGTATTGCAGCGACGCAATGGCGGTAATGCCTACGGCTGGTTGGTGGAACTGCGCCAGGATAATGAAGTGATGACCGCGCGCGATCGCAATGCATTGCTCGATCAGCGCTTGCAGCAGGTGCATGAGCTTCTGCGCCAGGCGAGCAAAATCCGCCGTATTGAGATGGCGCGCCTCAATGCGCAGCTGGAAGATCTGCAACAGAAGGCCGATGAGCAACAGCGCAAAGGAACATTCAGCCTCGAAGTGCAATCCGAGTTTGCCGCCAATCGCAGCGCATTGCAGCGTCGCTTCAATGCGTTGGCGCAGCAACTTACCCACTTACAACGCGAAAGTCAGCGTGACACCTTGGTGCTACGCGATGTGCAGGGCGTTGATCACAGCATTCCGCTGGCGCAGGTTGTCGATGCCTGGTATCCGAATGCCATGTCAGTGGGCGACAAAATCCAACACTTCTTTAGTCAGATTTGGCAATTTGTCAGCGATTCACCGACGTCAGGCGGCGGTGAAAGCGGGGCGTTCCCGGCGATTTTTGGCACCGTGCTGATGGTGCTGCTGATGTCGATTATCGTTATGCCGCTCGGCGTGATCGCGGCGGTGTGGCTGCATGAATATGCCGGACGCAATGCGCTCACGCGGCTGGTGCGCATCGCGGTGGTTAACCTCGCGGGTGTGCCATCGATTGTGTATGGCGTATTTGGTCTGGGTTTCTTTGTCTGGCTGATTGGCGGCACCATCGACCAATTGTTCTTCTCCAGCGCCTTGCCCAATCCCACCTTTGGCACGCCGGGTTTACTGTGGGCGGCGCTGACGTTAGCGTTGCTGACCTTGCCGGTGGTGATCGTCGCCACCGAAGAAGGATTGTCACGTATTCCCGATAATCTGCGGCAGGGATCGCTGGCGCTGGGCGCAACGCAGGCGGAAACGCTGTGGCGCGTGGTGTTGCCGCTGGCAGTGCCAGCCATGCTGACTGGATTGATTCTGGCGGTAGCTCGTGCTGCTGGTGAAACTGCGCCACTGATGCTGGTGGGCGTGGTAAAAATGGTGCCGGAATTGCCGGTTGATGCGGTGTTCCCGTATCTGCATCTCGATCGTAAATTTATGCACCTCGGTTTTCAGATCTACGATTTGGCTTTCCAAAGCCCCAACATCGATGCTGATCGCCCGTTGGTTTACGCCACTGCCTTGCTGCTGGTGGCGATCATCCTGTCGCTCAATTTGCTGGCGATGGCGCTGCGCCATCGGCTGCGTGAGCGTTACCGGCTTATGACGCACTAAAAAGGTTTTTTGATGACGCCCGATTACGACATCGCGCTTACCGTGAATCAGCTATCGCTGTGGTACGGTGAACGCCAGGCGCTAAACAATATTGATTTGCAGATCCCGAAAAATCGCATCACCGCGTTGATTGGGCCGTCCGGTTGCGGCAAATCGACGCTGTTGCGCTGCTTTAATCGTATGAATGATGTGATTGATCGCTGCCGCATTGAAGGCGAAATCATGCTCGATCACTATGCGGTGATGCAGGCGAATCAGGATCTTCCGGCGCTGCGTCGGCGCATTGGCATGGTTTTCCAGCGACCGAATCCGTTCCCGAAATCGATCTACGAAAACGTGGTGTATGGCTTGCGCTTGCAGGGCGTGCGCGATCGTCGCGTGCTCAATGAAGCCTGCGAACGTGCGTTGCGTGCGGCGGCATTGTGGAGCGAAGTGAAAGATCAGTTGGGGCAGAATGCGCTAACGCTTTCCACCGGTCAGCAGCAGCGTTTAGTGATTGCGCGCGCCATTGCTATCGAACCGGAAGTGTTGTTACTGGATGAACCGACATCGGCGCTCGATCCGATTTCAACGCTGGTGATTGAAGAGTTGATGACCACGCTCAAGCAGCATTTCACCCTGGTGCTGGTGACGCATAACATGCAGCAAGCGGCGCGTGTGTCAGATTACACCGCGTTTATGCATAACGGTCAGCTGGTGGAGTTTGATGAAACCGATCGGATTTTCACCTCGCCAAAAGCACGGCGCACGGAGGATTATATTACTGGACGATTTGGTTGATGGATCTGCGATTCTTAGCGGCGCGATTTATCGCGCTCTTTTGACCTTTTCATCGCGGTAAAAATGCGCGATAAATCGCGCCGCTACGGAATGTGCATAGCATTAATCGTGCGCGTAACCTTCAGACGGCAGTTGCTGCCCATCTAACCAGGCTTTTCCATCGCGCATCTGCAAACGCCCGTCAACAAACCAACTGATCACCAGCGGATAAATCGCGTGTTCCTGATGCTGCACGCGCGCGCTGATCTCGTCTTCGCTGTCGCCAGCAAATACCGGTACGCGCGCCNGCATCTGCAAACGCCCGTCAACAAACCAACTGATCACCAGCGGATAAATCGCGTGTTCCTGATGCTGCACGCGCGCGCTGATCTCGTCTTCGCTGTCGCCAGCAAATACCGGTACGCGCGCCTGCAAAATGATCGGTCCGCCATCCAGTTCGTCGGTAACAAAATGCACTGAGGTGCCATGCTCTTCGTCGCCGTTTTCCAGCGCCTGACGATGGGTATGCAAACCCGGATATTTCGGCAGCAGCGAAGGATGGATATTCACCAGACGATCGTGGTAATGCGCGACAAACGCGCTGCTCAGAATGCGCATATAACCGGCCAACACCACCAAATCCGGCGCATAGGCATCGATCTCTTGCATCAACTGACGATCGAAAGCATCACGATCAGCGAAATCACTGGCAGCTAACGCATGTTGCGGGATATTGGCTTCTTGCGCCCGCGTCAATCCATAAGCGCTGGCTTTATTACTGAAAACGGCAGCGACGCTGCCGTTGATACGCCCGCTTGCGCAGGCGTCGAGGATGGACTGAAGATTGCTTCCGTTGCCGGAGATCAGTACAACCAGTTTTTTCATGGATTGATGACCACTCGCTCTTCGGAATCAGACGCTTTAATCACACCGATTTTCCACGCTTTTTCGCCTGCATCAGTCATCAACTGTACCGCTTTATCGGCTTCTGCTGGGCTCAGCGCAATCACCATGCCCACGCCGCAGTTAAAGGTGCGGTACATTTCGTGACGACTGACGTTGCCTGCTTGCTGCAACCAGCTGAACACGGAAGGCCACTGCCAGCTGCTCTCTTCCAGCACCGCTTGGGTGTTGTCTGGCAGCACGCGTGGGATGTTTTCCCAGAAACCGCCGCCGGTCAGATGTGAAATCGCATGCACATCAACCTGTTCAATCAGGCTAAGGATGTTTTTCACATAGATGCGAGTTGGCGCCAGCAGGTGATCGGCCAGAGATTTGCCATCCAGCTGTTTGGTCGCAGGATCGGTCTGGCTGACTTCCAGAATCTTACGCACCAGAGAATAACCGTTCGAATGCGGGCCGCTGGAACCCAGCGCGATCAGCACGTCGCCGTCCTGCACTTTCGAACCATCAATGATTTCTGATTTTTCCACCACGCCAACGCAGAAACCGGCCACGTCGTAATCTTCGCCGTGGTACATGCCTGGCATCTCTGCGGTTTCACCGCCGACCAGCGCACAACCCGACTGCAAGCAACCTTCGGCGATGCCGGTGATCACTGACGATGCGGTATCCACATCCAGTTTGCCGGTCGCGTAGTAATCGAGGAAGAACAGCGGTTCAGCGCCTTGTACGATCAGGTCGTTCACGCACATCGCCACTAAATCGATGCCGATACTATCGTGGCGTTTGAGATCCATCGCCAGACGCAGCTTGGTGCCGACGCCATCGGTTCCGGAGACCAGCACAGGCTCGCGGTATTTCTGCGGCAGCGCACACAGCGCGCCAAAGCCGCCCAGTCCACCCATCACTTCCGGGCGGCGGGTTTTTTTCACTACGCCTTTAATACGGTCAACCAGATCGTTACCAGCATCGATATCAACACCGGCGTCTTTGTAGCTGAGAGAGGTTTTGTCGGTCACTGCGGAATCCCCACGCGATTGCGGTTGGTGGCAAAAATTAAGCGCCGCAATTCTAACAGCGCAGGCAAACGTTTGCGAGTCCCATCTCACGGTGCCTTTGCACGGCACTGAATTTTCGCTAATCCTTATTCTACGCATAATCCATCGGGCCTTTGACCGATGACATGTGGCGCGGCGGCGAAAAGGCGGTATAATCCCGCGATTTTTTTTTAGCTCAACTCAATTCCGGGAGAACAATCATGAAGATCGTGGAAGTCAAACACCCGCTGGTCAAACATAAACTGGGCCTGATGCGTGAGCATGATATCAGCACCAAGCGTTTCCGCGAGCTGGCCTCGGAAGTGGGCAGCTTGCTGACCTATGAAGCCACCGCCGATCTGGAAACCGAACGTGTAACGATCGAAGGCTGGAACGGTCCGGTAGAAATCGATCAAATCAAAGGTAAAAAAATCACCGTGGTGCCTATCCTGCGTGCCGGTCTTGGCATGATGGAAGGCGTGCTGGAGCACGTACCGAGCGCGCGTATCAGCGTGGTAGGCGTGTACCGTGATGAAGAGACGCTGGAGCCAGTGCCGTATTTCCAGAAGTTGGTGTCGAACATCGAAGAGCGCCTGGCGCTGGTGGTTGATCCGATGCTGGCAACCGGCGGTTCAATGATCGCCACTATCGACCTGCTGAAGAAAGCCGGCTGCACCAGTATTAAAGTGCTGGTATTGGTGGCCGCACCAGAAGGCATCGCCGCGCTGGAGAAAGCGCATCCGGATGTTGAGCTGTACACCGCGTCAATCGATCAGGGATTGAACGAGAAGGGCTACATCATTCCAGGACTCGGCGATGCCGGGGATAAGATTTTCGGAACCAAATAAAGAAACCAGCCGGCCAGAGAGTCGGCTTTTTTTTGGCAAAAAAACATCAAGACTCAAGGGGATAAAGAAATAATGACTCGTCGCGCGATAGGCGTTAGCGAACGCCCACCGTTATTGCAAACCATTCCACTCAGCCTGCAACATCTGTTCGCCATGTTTGGCGCAACGGTGCTGGTGCCGATTCTGTTCCACATCAACCCGGCCACGGTGTTGCTGTTCAACGGCGTTGGTACGTTGCTGTATCTGTTCATCTGTAAAGGCAAAATCCCCGCTTATCTCGGTTCGAGCTTTGCCTTTATTTCACCGGTTTTACTGCTGCTGCCGCTGGGATACGAAGTGGCGCTGGGCGGTTTTATTCTGTGTGGTTTGCTGTTCTGCATCGTGGCGTTGATCGTCAAGAAAGCCGGCACCGGTTGGCTCGACGTAATGTTCCCGCCAGCGGCGATGGGCGCAATTGTGGCGGTCATCGGTCTGGAACTGGCCGGTGTGGCGGCGAATATGGCGGGCCTGTTGCCGGCTGATGGCACTTCGCCTGACAGCAAAACCGTGATCATCTCAATGGTGACGCTGGCGGTTACCGTATTTGGTTCGGTACTGTTCCGTGGCTTCCTCGCCATCATCCCGATTTTGATTGGCGTGCTGGTCGGTTACGCGCTCTCTTCCGTGATGGGGATTGTGGACTGGAGCACCGTGGAAAACGCGCCGTGGTTTGCGCTGCCAACCTTCTACACTCCGCGCTTTGAATGGGTGGCGATGCTGACCATTCTGCCAGCGGCATTGGTGGTCATTGCGGAGCACGTCGGCCACTTGGTGGTAACGGCGAATATCGTGAAGAAAGATTTGATTCGCGATCCTGGCCTGCATCGCTCGATGTTTGCCAACGGCTTATCGACCATGATCTCCGGTTTCTTCGGTTCGACGCCGAACACCACTTACGGCGAAAACATCGGCGTGATGGCGATTACTCGCGTATACAGCACCTGGGTGATTGGCGGCGCAGCGATCTTTGCCATTCTGCTCTCTTGCGTCGGCAAACTGGCGGCGGCGATTCAGGCGATTCCGGTGCCAGTGATGGGCGGTGTGTCGCTGCTGCTGTACGGCGTAATCGGTGCTTCGGGTATCCGTGTGTTGATTGAATCCAAAGTGGATTACAACAAAGCGCAGAATCTGATCCTGACCTCAGTGATCCTGATCATTGGCGTCAGCGGCGCGAAAGTGCACATCGGCGCGGCGGAATTGAAAGGCATGGCGCTGGCAACCATTGTTGGCGTGTGCCTGGCATTGATCTTCCGTCTAATCAACGTATTGCGTCCAGAAGAAGTGGTGCTGGATGCGCAAGAGAAACGCGACGTTTAACGCGTTCAGCCGGGCAGGGAAGCCCGGTTCATCTCCAGCAAAGATCGTGATAAACTTGCGCGGTTTTCTGCCCGCTCATCCGTTGAGGTACTTCTGAACACGCCGGCACAGCTCTCATTGCCACTCTATTTACCCGATGATGAAACCTTTGCCAGTTTCTGGCCGGGGGAAAATCCGTCTCTGCTGGCGGCGCTGCAAGGCGCACTTTCACAGCAACACGGCAGCTATCTCTATTTTTGGTCACGCGAAGGCGGCGGCCGCAGCCATTTGCTGCACGCGGCGTGCGCAGAATTGTCGGCGCGCGGTGAAGCCGTTGGCTATGTCCCGCTGGATAAACGCACCTGGTTTGTACCGGAAGTGCTGGAAGGCATGGAGAATCTGGCGCTGGTGTGCATCGATAATATTGAATGCATCGCGGGCGATCCTGAATGGGAAATGGCGATCTTCGATCTCTACAACCGCATTCTGGAAATTGGCAAAACCCGTTTGCTGATTACCGGCGATCGACCGCCGCGCCAGCTCAATTTAGGTTTGCCGGATCTGGCATCACGCCTTGATTGGGGGCAGATTTACCGCTTGCAGCCGTTATCCGACGACGACAAATTGCAGGCGATGCAGCTGCGTGCGGGCTTGCGTGGATTTGAGTTGCCGGAAGATGTTGGGCGCTTCCTGTTGAAACGCCTCGATCGGGAAATGCGTACGCTGTTTGATACCCTAGATCGTCTAGATCGCGCATCGATTACCGCGCAACGCAAACTCACCATTCCGTTTGTTAAAGAAGCGCTGGGGCTTTAAACGATCTCCAGCACCGCTTCCGGCGGGCGGCCAATGCGTGCTTGCTCGCCATTCACCACAATTGGACGTTCGATCAGCTTCGGATGATCCACCATCGCTTGCAGCAACTGATCTTCGCTTAAATCCGCCTCCGCCAGGTGCAACTCTTTATACAGATCTTCTTTACGCCGCATCAATTCGCGCGCGCTGTGCATGCCGAGTTGATTAAGCAGTTTTTTCAGCGTCGGCACGTCTGGCGGCGTATCGAGATACAGCACCACGTCAGGTTCGATGCCTTTTTGCTGGAGCAGCGCCAGCGTTTCGCGGCTCTTGCTGCAACGTGGATTGTGATAAATGCTGACCATGGCTGCGGGCGTTCCTTTTAATGTGTTTGAACAGGCGGTCACCATAAATGGCGACCCTACGCGTGACCGGTGTGGATTTTGCAGGGTGCGCATTCATGTGCACCGGGAAATTATCCCTTCTGATAAACCTTAAAGCGCTTCTGCAATTCGCGGAACTGATCGATACGCGCGTCATAACGCGCCTGTTTCAGGCTGCCGAGCGGCACCTGCGCGCTGGCGCTACTCAAGGTGGTAATTGCCTGATCGAGCTGTCCGTTCAGGGCCAAACCTTCGGCGCGCGCAGAGAGCTCTTCATCGCGTAATCCCTGCGCTGCGGAAGCCTGCGCCAGCAAATCCCATGCATTGATGTCATCAGGATGGGCAAAGGTGTAGCGATTGAGAATGCGGCTGGCATTGGCCGGTTGTTTCGCCTCAACGTAGGCGTTCGCCAGGTTCAGTTGCAGCACCGGATTGGTTTTGTTGTCTTTGGCGCTGCTCAGCAAATTGATGGCCTGCTGTGGCTGATTCAGCCCAATGTCGATGTCGGTCATGATATCGAGGAACCAAATATTATCCGGCTGTTTTGCCAGTAACGGCGCAATGACTTTTTTCGCGCTATCAAAACTCTTGGCTTGCAGTAATTGCACCGCTTTGCCGTACTGCGCAGCTTGCTGCTCGCGCACATTGCCTTTGGTGTATTCATTCAGCAAATCATCGGTGAGCTGATTGCGTCCGGTGGCATACATGCCGAGCGAGCGCACTTTCGCCATGTAGAAATCTTGCGACGATTGCACCACCACCGGACGCATCTGGTTGGCGCGGTTACGCGCATCGGCCAGTCGACTATCAGGCAATGGGTGCGTGAGTAAAATTTCCGGCGGCTTAGAGGAGAAGCGACTTTGATCGGCTAACTTTTGCAGGAAAGTGGGCATCGCTTGCGGATCGAATCCGGCGCGCTGCAACACTTGCAAGCCAATGCGATCGGCTTCCTGTTCGTTGCCTTGGGTGAAACTGATGATGCCTTGCTGCGCGCCCGCCAGCGTACCGGTCAATGCGGCCATGCCCGCTTGCGGGCTGGCCATCGCCAGCAGAATTGACCCCAACGCGCCAACCCAGGTTAGCGGCGCATTACGTTTCTGCTCTTCCATCGCACGCGCCAAATGGCGCTGAGTGACGTGCGAAATTTCGTGCGCCATCACCGAGGCTAATTGGCTTTCATTATCGGTATAACGGAACAGCGAAGAGTGCAGCACCACGTTGCCGCCGAAGAAGGCGAAAGCGTTAAGTTCGTCATTTTGAATCAGGAAGAAGTGGAACGGCGTACGCACCGAGTTGGCATGCGCCACTAAACGCTGACCCAGCTCGTTAATATATTGATTCAACAGCGGATCGTTAATCAGCGGCGCGCTGGCGCGCAGTTGGCGCACGTAGAAGTCGCCCATCTGCAATTCCTGATTAATCGACAGCGTTGAACCTGCTGTGGTGCCCATATCAGGCAGATTGTCAGTCACATCCGCACGCGCACTCAGCGCGGGCGTTAACAGCAGCGTAGGAATAAGGGCCGCCAGCACTGATTTTTTCAACCGGTTAAACATGCCTTGATCCTGTAAATGTCACCCGAAATTGGACAGGTAAGTGGTTCAAATGTTCTGCACTTTTTATTCGTTTATGCAGCGGCTCTATCTTAGCCAGAGACACGCAACAAGCAAATGGTTGCACGCTCAGACAATTAAATGACGAAACAGTTACAAAATAGCCAAAATTGCCGCAAAAAATTGAATAGTCATCCGCTTAGAAATCGGCGATAAATCCATATTGAAGTTAAAGTTACGTAAAGTTGCTCAAAATTACTGAAGCTGGCATGAACTTTTCCAAGTTTACTCTGAAAAGTAGCAGGAATAGCGCGGCTTTGGCCCGCTTTATCCATCAATGATATTAATCGTGTGTCATATCGCCTTAGCAGCAACTGCAATAATTATTGGTCACAACATAGGCAATTTATCTCTTAAGCCAAATAGATTACCCATCAAAAATTAAATCCAACCTATTTAAGACTCCCCGCAAACTATCAATCGAAGCTGTTATTTAATTAGCCAATCCAATTATTTTTCCCGCAAGGAAAAGCCCGGACAGTCCGTCACTACAGGACTTTTGCACCTCGCACGCTGTGGTATAGATAAAGCACTTTATTCAAACGGACTGTGAATTGGCAGCGTATACCGGAGAGTGTTTATGCGTTCTGTTGTCTCTTATGCCCTGATTGCGATTGTGGGTGGCTTTGTTGGCGCTACCGTGAGCAAAGGTGATGACCTGTATCAGCGTGTTGTCAGCCATTTTTCTGCTGAACCGACCGATCCTGACGGCTTCTGGAGCACGCCCGCCGTGGATGGCTACGGCAAAATCCATTATGAGCCGGATGCCGCGTTTAAACCGGTAGCGGGCCTGAGCAACAAAGTGGTGTTTCAAATCACCAAAAGCGAAGGCGATATGAAGCGCCCAAATCTTGGCTTAGAACGCGTGGCGCGCGTGGTGAATCTGTATATCGCTTCTGGCGTGCCAGCCGACGACCTGCATTTTGTGGTGTCGGTGACCGGCGATGCCACGCCTGCAATGCTGGATAACGCGCATTTTCAACAGTTCTACAAAGCCGACAATCCCAATCTGGCGCTGATTGGCGCGCTTAACAAATTGGGCGTCAAAGTTTCGGTGTGCGATCAGTCAGTGGCGTTCCATCACTTCCCCAAAGAGTGGATTGACCAATCAGTGATTCACGCACTCTCCAGCCCGACCACCGTGTCGACGCTGGAAAACCAGGGTTATGCACTCTTACAGATGTAAGTCACAGGCACAGGAGAAGTGAAATGCGTCCAGCATCCTATATTGTTATCGCCGCACTGGCAGGTTTTGTCGGCGGCAATGTGTTACAGCTTCCAGACTTAGTGGATAAAGTCAGCGACAAGTTTGCTGATAAGAAAACCGAACCGGCCGATTTCTGGAGCACGCCAGCCATCGACGGTTACGGCAAAATCCATTTCGTTAGCGTGCCGGATTACAACCCCGCCAACACGCCGGGTTTGAGCAACAAAATCGTCTTCCAGATTAACCGCAGTGAAGGCGATATCCATCAGGCCAACCTCGGTCTGGAGCGTGTTGCGCGCGTGACTAACCTTTATTACGCGGCGGGCGTTCCGCTCGATCAGCTGAAGTTTGTGGTGTCGATCAACAGTGATGCCGTTCCTGCTGCGCTGAACAACGAACAGTTCCGCAAAGCCTACGGCAGCGATAACCCAAACCTGAAGTTGATTGATGAGCTGAAAAAAGCCGGTGTCAAAGTGACGATTTGCGATCAGTCGGTCGCCTTCCATCAATTGGAGCGTGATTGGATTGATACCCGCGTAACGCACACGCTCTCCAGCGGTACTACCGTGGCTTCGCTGCAAAACGAAGGTTATGCGTTCCTGATGCTGTAATTCCCCCGGACAGCAGTTCGCGCTGCTGTCATCTGTTTGTCATTTCCCCGCGATGTTGCTGTCACAGTTCGCCGTTAATTTAAGCGCCAATGAGATCGATCTCATTAGCACTTTACGAGGCGAACATGTCCGATTTAATCAGTGTTGCGAAGTTAGCTGGCGTATCACGCGCCACGGCGGCGCGCGCATTTTCTGATCCGCATTTGCTGCGACCGGATACCTTGCAAAAGGTGCTAACCGCGTCGGAGCAACTCGGCTTTCGCCCCAATCATATTGCTCGTCAATTGCGTACGCAGAGTTCGACCACCTTCGGCGTGTTGCTGCCGTCGCTGCTGAATCCGATTTTCGCCCGCCAGCTGCAAGCGATGGAGCGCCAGGCGCGCTCGGCCGGTTACGGTTTACTGGTGGCGACCAGCGATTATCAACCTGAACGTGAAGCGGCCATTGTCGAACATATGCTGAATCAGCGTGTGGCAGGTTTGGTGCTGACAGTTGCCGACGCCGATAACAGCGCGATTTTACAAACCTTGCATCAAGCCAATATGCCGTTTGTGTTGACGCATAACGTGCCGCAGGAAACCCACTGGCCGGCGATTTGCGTCGATAACCGCCAGGCGATGCAGGAAGCCACTGAACATCTGCTCAATCTCGGCCACCGCCACATCGGCATGGTGGCCGGACCGATGCTGCAATCGGATCGCGCGCGTTTGCGCTATCAAGGCTATTGCGACGCCATGCAGCAAGCCGGACTTGAGGCGCTGCCGGTCATTGAAATGCACAGCCATACCCAATCTGATTTCGCGCTGTTGCAGTCACAGCTGCAAGGCGATGTGCCGCTCAGCGCGGTGATCTGCACCAATGATTTGCTTGCCATCAGCCTGATTGGTGCCGCCACTCGCGCCGGTGTGCGCGTGCCGCAGCAGCTTTCGGTGATGGGTTTTGATGGCATTGATATTGGTGAGCAGATGGCGCCGTCGCTGGCGAGCGTCACGCAGCCTGCTGACATGCTCGGCGCGGGCGCTATCGACATGCTGTTACAACAAGCCAGCCGCGGCACCCGCGTACTGGCGCACCGGCTGTGCATCGGCGAAAGCATCGCAGCACCCATTTCTTTGTTTACCAACACCAGGGAACCATCATGAAACTGCACAAAAAAATAAAAGTTTTAACCGGTGCGCTCGCGCTGACTGCCGGTTCGCTGTTCAGTACCTTTACGCATGCTGCCGATACGGCGATTTGCTACAACTGTCCCCCCGAATGGGCAGATTGGGGTACGCAGCTTAAAGCCATTGCCAAAGACACCGGCATTCAAGTGCCACAAGACAATAAAAACTCCGGTCAAGCCCTGGCGCAGATGGTGGCGGAGCAGGGTAATCCGGTGGCAGATGTGGTTTATTATGGCGTCAGTTTTGGTATCCAGGCGGACAGCGCCGGTGTCATCACCAGCTATAAGCCAGCACATTGGGACGAAATCCCAGCCGGAATGAAAGATCCGAACGGCAAATGGGTGGCGCTGCACTCCGGCACCATGGGCTTTATGGTTAACGTTGATGCGCTGGGCGGCGCGCCAGTGCCTAAATCCTGGGATGACCTGCTGAAGCCAGAATATAAAGGCATGGTCGGCTACCTCGATCCGGCCAGCGCCTTTGTTGGCTACGTCGCGGCGGTGGCGGTGAACCAGGCGAAGGGCGGCAACATGCAGGACTTCACGCCAGCGCTGAACTGGTTCAAAAAATTGCAGGCCAACCAGCCGATCGTGCCGAAACAAACCGCGTATGCGCGTCTGATTTCCGGCGAGATCCCAATCTTGCTCGACTACGACTTCAACGCCTATCGCGCCAAATATAAAGATCACGCCAACGTGGCTTTCGTTATTCCGCAAGAAGGCACGGTAACGGTGCCGTACGTCATCAGCCTGGTGAAGAACGCACCGCACGAAGCCAACGGCAAAAAAGTCATCGATTATGTGCTGTCGGATAAAGGTCAGGCAATTTGGGCCAACGCCTTCCTGCGCCCGGTTCGCACCTCGGCGATGTCGGCTGATGCCAAGAAATACTTCCTGCCGGATAGCGATTATGCGCGTGCACAAACCGTTGATTACCAGCAAATGGCCGATGCACAGAAAGCCTTCTCGGCGAAATACCTGAGTGAGATTCGTTAATGTCGATGTCTGACACGCTGGCGGCCTCGCGCCGCCAGATGCGCGCCTTGCCGGGCAGCCGTTGGTTATGGCTGACGCTGCCCGCATTGCTGTTCTTCTGCGCGTTTTGGTTGTTGCCGTTTGCTCGCCTGCTGCAAATCGGTATGCAGGACGATCGCAGCACCCAGCACAGCGGTTACTGGACGGTCATCACCGAGCCACATTATCTGGTGAGCTTGCTGAACACCGTGTTGTTGTCGCTGGCGGTAACGCTGGTGACGTTAGTGATTGCCGCAATTGTTGGCTGTTTCCTGGCGCGTCAACGTTTCACCGGACGCGGCACCTTGCTGGCGCTGCTCACTTTCCCGCTGGCGTTTCCGGGCGTAGTGGTGGGTTTTTTAGTGGTGATGCTGGCCGGTCGTCAGGGCTTGCTGGCGCAAGTCAGCATGAATTTGGTGCATGAACGTTGGACGCTGGCCTATTCGCTGGCGGGTTTGTTTATCGGTTATCTCTATTTCTCGCTGCCGCGCGCCATCGTCACGTTGGTGGCGGCCAGTGAAAAACTCGATCGTTCGCTGGAAGAGGCGGCGCGTTCGCTTGGTGCCAGCCAGTGGCGCATTACCTGGGACGTGATTGTGCCCGGCCTGCAACCGGCATTGCTATCAACCGGCGCGTTGTGTTTCGCCACCAGCATGGGCGCGTTTGGTACTGCATTTACCCTCGGCACCGATTTGGCGGTATTGCCGCTAACCATTTACGGCGAGTTCACTAATTACGCCAACTTCGCTACTGCCGCCGCCTTGTCGGTGGTGATGGGCGGATTTGCCTGGCTGGCGCTGATGCTGGCGCGCCGTTTGGCGCATAAGGAGGCGGCATGAAACGTCGCGGTATGTTTAGCCTGCAACTGTTGGTCACGGCGATCACCGCACTGTTTATGATCGTGCCGGTGCTGCTGTCGATGCTGGCGGGCGTCACCAACAACTATTTTATCGGCCTGCGCAGCGGCTTAACGCTGAAGTGGGTTGAGCAGGTGTGGGAGATGTACGCCGACACCTTCTGGCTGTCGCTGCTGATCGCGCTGTTTTGCTTGCTAGTCACGCTGGCGATTGGCGTGCCCGCCGCGTGGGGCTTGCTGAAAGCGCCGGGACGTTGGGCGGCGCGCATTGAAGAGTGTTTGATGTTGCCGGTGGCGCTGCCCGGTTTAGCCACCGCGCTCGGCATCATTTTGCTGTACGGCCAATTCTCTGGTCTGCGCGATAGCTGGCTGTTCATCCTGATTGGTCATGTGCTGTTTACCTTGCCATTCATGATGCGCCCGGTTTTGGCGGTAATGCAGGCGGTGGATATGCCGCGTCTGGAAGAAGCCTCCGCCAGCTTGGGGGCCAGCATGTGGCAGCGCTTCTTTACCGTGGTGGTACCGAACTGCCGCAACGGCATTCTGGCCGGTGCATTTATGGTGATCACGCTGTCGGTGGGTGAATTCAATATCACCTGGATGCTGCATACGCCGCTGACCAAAACCCTGCCGGTGGGCCTTGCTGACAGCTACGCCTCAATGCGTCTGGAAGTGGGTTCCGCCTACACGCTGATATTTATTTTGATGATTCTGCCGCTGCTGCTGATGCTCAATGCCGTGAATCACTGGCTCAACCGCGCGATTTCGCGCTCAAACAAGGAGGCGGCATGAATCCTTCAGCCGTTACCGTGACGCTGCACGGTTGCTCGCGTCATTTTAATCATCATCAGGCGCTGCAACCGCTGGATCTCACCGTGCATGCCGGTGAAACGCTGGTGCTGCTCGGGCCATCCGGCTGCGGCAAAACCACCACCTTGCGCATTATCAGCGGGCTGGAAAGTTGCGATGTCGGCGGTGAAGTGTGGTTCGACGATCGCAACGTGACGGCGCTGCCAATTGAAAA
Source organism: Pantoea sp. CFCC18179 (assembly GCF_059412405.1). Lineage (NCBI taxonomy): Bacteria > Pseudomonadati > Pseudomonadota > Gammaproteobacteria > Enterobacterales > Erwiniaceae > Pantoea > Pantoea sp. CFCC18179. The sequence goes on from NZ_JBNBPM010000010.1 coordinate 139,504, forward strand.
ACGTAACGTCGGCATGGTGTTCCAGAATTACGCGCTGTTCCCCAATCTCAATGTGGCAGAGAACGTGGCGTATGGTCTGAAAGTGCAGGGCGTGGCGCGTGCCGAACGTGAAGCGCGCGTGCAGGAGATGCTGGAGCTGGTGGATCTCACTGCGCTGTCGCAGCGCAGCATCGACAAACTCTCTGGCGGGCAGAAACAGCGTGTGGCGCTGGCGCGAGCGTTAGCCGCACGGCCCAAAGTGCTGTTGTTCGATGAGCCGCTGGCGGCGTTGGATGCACGACTGCGCGATCGCCTGCGTCTGGAAATCGGCTCACTGCTGAAAAAGCTGGCAATTACCGCGGTGTATGTCACCCACGATCAGCAAGAGGCGATGGCGCTTGGCGATCGGATTGCGGTGATGGAGCAGGGCCGCTTGGTACAGATCGATACGCCGCAAAATATCTATCAACATCCGGCATCGAAATTTGTTGCTGATTTTGTTGGCGCGATCAACTGCGTCGATGTGGATGCGCGCGGCAATCCGCAACGTTTCTGCCGCCCGGAAGATGTGTTGCTGGCCGAAGATAATCGTTATGCGCGCCAGGGCTTTATTCTCTCCAGCACCTTTTTGGGCGCGTCACAGCGGTTGATGATCGACATTGGCTTAGCAACGCCGATTCAGGTCGATCGCCACGCGCGTGAAGCCTGGCATGCCGGACAGCCGGTGAGCTGGACGCTGGCGCAAGACGCCGCGCTGCAATTTTCGTAATTTTCCAGGTCACCATGAATGGCGACCCTACAGAATAGTGAGTCGTTGTAGGGGCGCCATTTATGGTGACCAAAAAGCGCTATTTATTCCGAGGAACTCTGTTGTGTCTGAAGCAATGACGCTGATCGCGCAAATAAGCGATTTACACATCAAGGCGCATGGTCGCCTGTCGTATAAAAAAGTCGATACCCAAGCCGCGCTGTTGCGTGTCATCGCCACCTTAAACGCGATGCAGCCTCGCCCGGATAAAGTGGTGATCACGGGTGATCTGGTGGATTTCGGCACGCCGGAAGAGTATCAAACGCTAAAACAGGCGCTGGCTGGTCTGCACATCCCGTTTCTGCTAATGCCGGGCAATCATGACGATCGCCAGGCGTTACGCGACGCTTTTCCAGAACATCATTATCTGCAACACGGCGAGACGCTGAACTGGCAGATGCGGGTTAATGGGTTGCAACTGCTGGCGCTGGATTCCAGCGTGCCGCAGAAACCGTGGGGCTATGTAGATGAAGCGCAGCTGCAATGGTTGGATGAGCAGTTGGCGCGCGAACCACTGCTGCCGACATTGGTGATGCTGCATCATCCGCCGTTTATCTGCGGCATCGAACACATGGACCAACAACCGCTGCGCAATCCCGCTGCGTTGGCGGCGATTATCCAAAAACATCCGCAGGTCGAGCGTGTGCTCAGTGGCCATTTGCATCGTTCGGTACAGGCGCGTTTTGCCGGTACGCTGGCGTGCGTCGCGCCAGGCGTGTCGCATCAGGTGGCATTTGATCTGGCCGAAAATGCGCCCGCCAACTTTGTGCTGGAACCACCGGGTTTTTTGCTGCATCGCTGGCAGCCACAGCAAGGCATGACGACGCATTTGTGCGCCATCGGTGATTATCCCGGCCCGTGGCCGTTTTACGATGCCAATGGATTGATCGATTAGCGTCAGCGGTTGAAAAGAATTGTCGTGGCCTGACAGGATGCATCGTGCTCAATTTGACTTGTGGGTGTACAATTGCTCGTTCCCTCACCAGGGCAAGTGAATCCAACAATAACAAGACTGTCAGGCACACGAATTTATGAATCTACTCGTTAGGCTGGGTGCGCCATGTTGATGCGCCTGCGGCCAAAAACTGACCTGCGCACGCTGATCGCGTTGCTGGCGATCACTAGCATCGTGATCACGCTCGCCAATACGCTTTACGCGACCTGGCGCGTGCAACGCATGGTCCTGATCGAAAGCACCCTCGAAGCCAACCGCGCTTACGCCACCAAGCTGGCCGCCACCACTGAAGTCTTTTTTCAGTTGGCTCAGTCGCAGCTGCATTACAGCGCAACGCAGTTGGGTAATGATTTCGATAATGGCGAGCTGGCGCAGCAGGAAGTTAATCGTCTGCGTGAGCAAACCAACAGCTTTAACTCGGTTGCCGTGGTCAATAGTGACGGCATCGTCAAGGCGATTTCGCCGGAATCCTTGATGCTGAAAGGCATGCAGCTCACCAGCCAGGCATCACGTGAAGCGCTGGCGCAGCGTCAGCCGATGGTCAGCAAACCGACCATTTCCGCCGCCAATAACCTGATTGTGTTTGTCTCCTGGCCGATATGGAGCAAAGACGGACGCTATTTAGGTTACGTTGGTGGCACTATCTATCTGAAAAAGAAAAGTATTCTCAATGCGCTGCTTGGCGAGCAGTTCTATCGTGATGGTACGCAAGTCTACGTCACCGATCGCAATAATCAGGTGCTATATCACCAGAACAGTCAGTTGATTGGCAAAGTGGTGCCAGCCATCATCAGCGATCATCAACGTGAAGAACAAACCAACGGCGAAGTGCAGCTAACCGAGCAAGATGCGCCAAAACTGGCTGGTTACGCCATTGTGCCGACCACCGGTTGGATGGTGGTGGCGTTGAAACCGACGGATGTCACGCTGGCTCCGCTCTCCGGTTTGCTATTGAAAGTGCTAAAAAATTCGGTGCCGTTTGCGCTGTTAACCTTGCTGGTGGCGGTGATTCTGGCGCGCCTGATCGCATTGCCGCTGTGGCAACTGGCGCGCAAAGCCAGCCAAATGGATTCGCAAGGCGTATCCGGCGAAATCGGCGGCATTCGTGCGTGGTATTTCGAGGCGGCGCAGGTCAAGCGTGCGCTGCTGACCGGCATCGGTTTAGTGCAGGACAAAATTGGCCGTTTGAAGTCGGAAGTGCAAACCGATCCGATGACCAACTTGCTGAATCGCCGTGGTTTGAGTGCGGTGCTGGATTACTTCGCCACCATGCGCCAACCGTTCTCAGTGCTGGCGCTGGATATCGATCACTTCAAACGCGTCAACGATACCTTCGGCCATGATGTCGGCGATGAGGTGATCAAGCATGTGGCGCGTACTTTACGACAAAGCGCGCGGCAAACTGATGTGGTGTGCCGCAATGGCGGGGAAGAGTTCCTGATGCTGCTGCCTGCCACCTCGGTGGAAGATGCGCGTATTCTTGCTGAGCGCGTGCGCGTTAGCATTGCCGATAACTGGATTGATCAAGTTGGCAATATCACGCTTTCTGTCGGTATCGCTGATTGGCAACCGGATAACGGGGCGCAGGAGCAAAGTCTCAAGCAAGCCGATGCTGCGCTGTATCTGGCGAAAAATGCCGGGCGCAACTGCGTGATGATTTCTGGTCAGGATGCCTTAGTCAGCAGCATTTCGCATTAATCCCCGCCATCACATTCATCAATCGGCCGCCATTAATGGCGGCCCTACGTTCAACTGGAAGTAAACATGCTCGCTCTGCTTTATCAATGGTACAAACGCCGTTTCAGCGATCCACAGGCCATTGGCTTGTTGGTGATTCTGCTGGCGGCGTTTTGTATTTTGTTCTTCTTAAGTGGCCTGTTGGCACCGCTGTTAGTGGCGTTGGTGCTGGCCTATTTGCTCGAATGGCCGACGGTGCGTTTACAGCGCGTCGGTTGCAGCCGAACCTGGGCAACCAGCGCCGTGCTGGTGGTGTTCGCGGGTATTTTGTTGGTGATGGTGCTGATCGTAGCGCCGGTGGCGTGGCAGCAGGGCATCAATTTAACGCGCGATTTACCGAACATGTTGAACAAGTTGTATGTATTCGCGGCGGGCCTGCCAAAGCGTTATCCGGCGCTGGTGGATGCCGGCATCATTGATATCATCGTTGAAAACCTGCGCAGCCGCTTAACCGGCTTGGGCGAATCGCTGGTGAAGTACTCGCTGGCGTCGTTAGTCGGTTTGATGACGTTGATGATCTATCTGGTGCTGGTACCGTTGATGGTGTTCTTCCTGCTGAAAGACAAAGAGCAGATGCTGAATGCTGTACGTCGCGTACTGCCGCGCAATCGTGGATTGGCGGGCGTGGTGTGGCAGGAGATGAATCAGCAAATCACCAATTACATTCGCGGCAAAGTGCTGGAGATGGTGGCGGTTGGTTTTGTCACCTGGTTGGCCTTCCTGATGTTAGGCCTTAATTACTCGCTGCTGCTGGCGGTGCTGGTGGGCATTTCGGTGCTGATTCCCTATATCGGCGCGATGGTGGTGACCATTCCGGTGATCGGCGTGGGCCTGTTCCAATGGGGATTGGGCAGCGATTTCTGGACGATGATCGGCATCTATTTAGTGATTCAGGCGCTGGATGGCAACGTGCTGGTGCCAATTCTGTTCTCGGAAGCGGTGAATCTGCATCCTTTGGTGATCATTCTGTCGGTGGTGATTTTCGGCGGGATGTGGGGATTCTGGGGCGTGTTCTTTGCCATTCCACTGGCGACGCTGGTGAAAGCGGTGGTGCGCGCCTGGCCAGAAACGCCTGCGCTGGATGACAACATCAGATAAAAAAACGGGTGCGACCTGCGCACCCGTTTCTATCAGGCTGATTTCAAATAATCCAACACGATGTCGTGGTGGTTTGAGGTTTTGAAATCATCAAACACTTTTTCGACTTTGCCGTGAGCATCAATCAGGAAGCTGGTGCGGTGGATGCCGTCATAGGTTTTGCCCATAAAGGTCTTCTCACCCCACACGCCAAATTGCTCGCAAACCTGATGATCTTCATCAGAGAGCAAGGTGAAGTTCAGCAACTCTTTATCGGCAAAACGTGACAACTTCTCAGGTTTGTCAGTGCTGATGCCCAGCACTTCGACGCTAATTTTTTTCAACTCATCCATGTTGTCGCGCAGCCCGCAAGCCTGCACGGTGCAACCCGGCGTCATGGCTTTCGGATAGAAATAGACCAGAACGCGCTGTCCCTGGAAGTCGGCCAAATTTACTTGTTCGCCGTCCTGATCGGGCAAGCTAAATTTCGGTGCGGTATCACCGGCTTTCAGTGGATTCATCACAACTCTCCATTTTTTTCTTCAATGCTGTGGGTAATACACCATCCTGAGCGGGAGTGCCAGGTTGTGTTTACCGTCAGGGTTATTTCACTACACGGTTTGCCGCGTGGGGCAGAGTGTGTGGCGAAATAACCCGGAGCCAGATTAAACGGTGCTGTTGGCACTGTCGGTCACACTATAAAGACGAATTGAGCCTTGTGCATGCAGTTCTTCACACAGCTGATTGAACGCCTGCTCAATCGGCGCGCTAACAGGATTGGCCGGGCTGTGTGCTGTCATTTGAATATAGAGCGTGGGCGCAACATCGTCTTGCGCCGGTTTAATGCGTGAAACCAGTTCGGCGATGTTCATTTGATGTTTATCGAACAAATCGGTAAAGCGTTCAATGATATGCGGTGAATCCGGCACCTCAACTTGTACCCACACGGTGGCGGGCATTGGCGGCGTGACGCGCGCGTTGGTGCGCTTCATCACAATCAGCAACTCCAGTTCGGCACCTTTCATTGGCAGCGTGGATTCAATCAACGTGATGGCGTTCCAACTGCCGGATAACAGCATGATAAAGGTGAACTCATCACCCAACATCGCCAAACGGCTGTCTTCAATATTGCAGCCGCAGCTACTCACGTGACGGGTGATGGTATTGACGATTCCCGGACGATCAACGCCCAGTGCGGTGATCACCAGATGGTGGGGCTGTGACTGCGGCAAAATGGCATTTCCTGTACGTTCGCTAATAACCATAAGGTAAACATAAAAAAAACTGCTGACAAGGGCAGGAATGGCGTGGCTCGCTTGCTTTTCTTTCGATGTAAAACGTAACATGAGGCACTTGTTTGTCGAGGGGATAGCCCATGTTCACCGGAAGTATTGTTGCGCTCATTACGCCACTGAATGAAAAAGGTAATGTCTGCCGCGAAAGTTTGAAAAAACTGATTGATTATCATGTTGCCAGCGGCACCGCGGCGATTGTTTCTGTTGGCACCACCGGCGAATCCGCCACGCTCAGCCATGAAGAGCACGGTGATGTGGTAATGCAGACGCTAGAACTGGCGGATGGCCGTATCCCGGTTATCGCGGGCACCGGCGCCAATGCCACTGCTGAAGGCATCTCTCTGACCAAACGCTTCACCGGCAGCGGTGTGGTCGGTTGTTTGACGGTCACGCCTTATTACAACCGTCCAACTCAGGAAGGGTTGTTCCAGCACTTTAAAGCCATTGCCGAAAGTACCGATCTGCCACAGATGCTGTATAACGTTCCTTCGCGTACCGGTTGCGACATGCTGCCGGAAACCGTCGCGCGTTTGGCCGAAATTAAAAATATTATCGGAATCAAAGAGGCCACCGGGAACTTATCACGCATCTCACAGATCCAAGAGCTGGTTAATGATGCGTTCATTATCGTTAGCGGCGATGACGCCACAGCGCTGGACTCCATGCAGCTGGGCGGCAAAGGCGTCATTTCGGTTACGGCAAACATTGCCGCCCGCGAAATGGTTGAGCTTTGTGCCTTAGCGCAGCAAGGCAAATTTGCCGAAGCGCGTCGCCTGAACCAGCGTCTGATGCACCTGCACCAGACTCTTTTCTGTGAACCCAATCCAATCCCGGTGAAATGGGCAGCAAAACAGCTAGGATTAATCGCGGATGACACGCTGCGTTTGCCAATGACGCCACTGACCGAAGCCGGTCAGGCGAAAACGGCGCAAGCGCTGATTAAAGCGGGTCTGCGATAATTTAGGGAGAATCAATGAGTTATTCAGTTAAGCGCTCGACGCTGGCAACGGTAGTGGGCCTTTCCACCCTGATGCTGCTCACAGCGTGTTCTAGCGATCAGCGTTATAAGCGCCAGGTCAGCGGTGATGAATCTTATCTGCAAGCACCTGAACTGCATGATTTAAAAGCACCAGCGGGCATGATTTTGCCGCTGCAAAACGGTGATTACGATGTGCCACATAACGTGGCGAAAGGCGCAGTCGGCAAAGAGCTGGATATTCGTCCGCCCGCTCAGCCTCTGGCGCTGCTGAACGGCACGCGTGCTCAGTTCACTGGCAACACCGGCGTATTGGCAGTAGAAAGCAGCCGTGGTTCGATCTGGTCACAAGTGGTTGGCGTGATTCAATCCTACAAGTTCCCAATCGCTCAACGTGATGATGCTGCACAGCAACTGACCACCGATTGGGTGCAGTGGAACCGTGCTGACGAAGATAACCAGTATCGTGGTCGTTATCAGATCAGCGTACAGAATCAGAGCTATCAGCAAGTGCTGACCGTGCGTCTGCTTGAGTTGCAACAGTCAGGCCAGGCGGTAACGTCTCCGGCGCAGATCCAACGCTACACCGGCCAGATGTTGAACGACATCAGCACTGGTTTGGATAAAGTGGATTCAGCCAGCCAGGATGCTGCTGCTAGCCGTGCAACCGGACAAATTGACGTCCAGAGCGGCGCGGATGATACCGGTTTACCGTTGCTGGTGCTGCGTGCACCGTTCAACGTCACCTGGCAGCGTCTGCCAGCGGCGCTGAAGCGTATCGGCATGGAAGTGACCGATGACAACCGCTCGCAGGGCAGCCTGAAAGTCACTTACAAACAGCCGGGCAGCGGCGCGTTTGATGCGATTGGTGCGAAAGATCCTGAATTACCAAACGGCGATTACAAATTGCAGGTTGGCGATCTGGATAACCGCAGCAGTCTGCAGTTCATCGATCCGAAAGGTCACGTGCTAACGCAGGCGCAAAACGATGCGTTGGTCGGCGTGATGCAAGGCGCGCTGAAATAAATTGCCAAAGGGCCGGAGATTCTCCGGCCTTTTTGTTTTGGATTTGGCATAATAGCGCCCGGCGAAGTAAACGATTGCGTCACGCAGTCGGCGCGCGGTGAAACACCGCTGAACACGGGTTCTTTCATGTTTGGAGTTAACAAGATGCAAAAGCGAGCTGAGTTGTATCGCGGTAAAGCGAAAACCGTATACAGCACCGATAATCCGGATCTGCTGGTACTTGAATTCCGCAACGATACGTCAGCAGGAGACGGTGCACGAATCGAGCAGTTTGATCGCAAAGGAATGGTCAACAACAAGTTTAACCATTTCATCATGACCAAATTGCAGGAAGCGGGCATTCCGACCCAGATGGAAGCGCTGCTGTCGGATAACGAAGCGCTGGTGAAAAAGCTGGAGATGGTGCCGGTTGAGTGCGTGGTGCGCAACCGTGCGGCAGGATCGCTGGTAAAACGTCTGGGCGTGGAAGAGGGCATCGTGCTCAATCCACCGCTGTTTGATCTCTTCCTGAAAGATGACGCCAAACACGACCCGATGGTCAACGAATCGTATTGCGAAACCTTCGGTTGGGTCAGCAAAGCCAACCTGGCGCGTATGCAAGAGCTGACCTTCAAAGCCAACGACGTGCTGAGCAAGCTGTTTGATGATGCGGGCCTGATTCTGGTCGATTTCAAACTGGAGTTCGGTCTGTTCAACGGCGAAGTGGTGCTGGGCGATGAGTTCTCGCCAGATGGCGCGCGTCTGTGGGACAAAAACACCATGGACAAAATGGATAAAGACCGTTTCCGTCAGAGCCTCGGCGGCCTGGTTGAAGCGTACGAAGAAGTGGCGCAGCGTTTGGGCGTGAAACTGGATTAATTTCCACACCTTTCTCGTAGGGTCGTCATTTATGACGTAATGCCGATCAGTTAAGCCAAAAATGATCGGTTGAACGATCCGGCAGTTCTGCAAGAATCCGTAATCTATCAGGGATTACGGATTTTTTTATGTTACTCAGTCAGGCTCTCGATGCCG
>NZ_JBNBPM010000011.1:0-129952 GCF_059412405.1 Pantoea sp. CFCC18179
AAACGTCATAATGAATTTCATTATGTGTTCACTCGTGAGACTTGATATTTTTTACGTCCGGAGACGTTGATATCAATCCTGCGAGTGCCCACACAGATTGTCTGATAAATTGTTAAAGAGCATGCCGCGATTTCTCTAGCGGCGCGGGATGCGTATATTACGCTTTCCGCATTCTCAGTCAAGCATTTATTTTTGCTTTTCTGAAGGTTGCCGTTAAAGCCACCTCCTGAACACATCGCTTCGTAAGCCGTTGTTCCGTGTCAGTGGAGGCGCAGTATAGGGATTTCTTGGAAGCTGACAAGCGCTAAATTCAAATTAATTTCTGAGTGCTGATTTTTTCAGCGAAACGCCTTTAAACTGCCAATTTTTCCAGCAATGGGAAGCCGTAACGCTGCAAAACCGGAGACAATTTCATCACTTCATCATCCATACGCGTACAGAACGCTAAATTCTGTCCTGATGAAACCGCATGCGGTGCTTCATGCTCTAATAACCAAACGGTACGACGCGCAATCGCCGCGCCTGAATCCACCAGGCGCGTACCTTCCGGCAGCACGACTTGCAGCTCATCACGTAATAATGGGAAATGCGTGCATCCCAACACTACGGTATCCGGCGGCTCTTTCATGCGTAGCCACTGCTGCACCGCGCGGCGCACATCCGCCAGCTCAACATCTTCGCCATGCAGCTTGGCTTCAGCCAGCTCCACCAGCTCAGCAGAACCGAGCATTTCGATTTTGCATTCCCGCGCGAATTGCGCCACCAGCTCATGCGTATAAGGACGCTTCACCGTACCGCGCGTCGCCAGCAATCCCACCACACCATTACGCGTCAGCCGTGCGGCGGGCTTAATCGCCGGCACCACACCGACAACTGGGAATTCGAAGCGCGCGCGCAACGCAGGTAAAGAAACGGTACTGGCCGAATTACAGGCAATGATCACTAAGGCGAGCGGAAAACGCTGAGTAATGGCTGTCACCACCGCCACCACGCGCTCGACAATAAAGTCTTCGGATTTTTCGCCATACGGGAAGCCTTCATTATCGAAGGCGTAGAGATAATGAAGATCCGGCAGTAAATGCCGGACTTCATCATAAACAGAAAGCCCACCGACGCCGGAGTCAAACACCAGCACGGTGGGTTGTAGATCAGAAGCTGTAGCTGGCGCTGAGGTAATACTCCGTTCCTGGAGTTGGATAGCCATACACTGTCTCGTAATCTTTATCGAACAGGTTGGCAATTCTACCACGAACGGTGAGCTGTGATGTGACCGGATACGAAACTGCCAGATCCCACAAACTCACGCCGCCTAATTTCACGCGTTCAGCGGTATAAGAGTGGTTGTAATCGGTATCGAAACGATCGCCGAGATAGTGATAAGTGACAGACCAGTCGAAGTCATACACCGTCCAGTCGAGTTGATACTTCACCTGCTGCTTCGCACGGCGCACCAATTGCTGATTGGTCTCAGCATCACGCGCATCGACATAATCGTAAGAAATCTGATGGCTAAGCGGGCCGGTATCGAACGATGCCGTAGCCTCAACACCTTTAATACGTACTTTGTCGATGTTGTAGTAGATGTAAGTACTTGGATCGCTATCAATCAGATTTTCGATGTCATTGCGATAACCCGACACGCGCCAATTGACCGGCCCGGTTAAACCCTCAAAGCCACCTTCCCACTGCTTGCTCTCTTCCGGTTTCAAATCGCTGTTGCCGTAAGAGCCATACAGCTGACCAAGACGCGGCGCTTTATAGGCGGTGGCATAGTTCGCAAAGACGCTGTAGCCGTCAACAAACTCCCAGGATGCGCCACTCTGCCAGGTGCTGTGCCAGCCAAACTGACTGTTGTCATCTCCACGCAGCGCACCTTCAAGTGTTACATCGCCAAACTTTTGCTGCGCAGTGGCGTAAATGCCGGTATCGCGCAGTTCAGTGCTATTGGTGACATACGCGGTGCCCGGCTCGGTAGTCTGTTTCTGCCAGTCTACGCCACCGCTGACGGTGCCTTGCCCAACCTGGAAGGTATTGCCCCATTGCAGGTTATATTGCTTACTGTCATCCAATGTGGTCGCCGGACCATAACGGCCAGTGCGCGGATCATAGTTGTAATCTTTGCTGCGGCTGTAGCTGGCAATCAGCTGAGTGGAATAGATGTCATGGTTGTAGCGCAGGCCGGTATCCCAAGTCTGGCTATATAGCTGACGAGTATCAGCTAATCCGGTGATATTGAAGCTGCTGTCATAACTGTAAGTGCCGTCATAGGCCGTACGGTTATCAAAACCGTAACCGCGGAAGAAGCCACTTAGCTCGTCGCTAAATTGATGTTCCAGCGATCCATACAGCGACTTGCTCATGAAGCCGTCACGATCTTTCTGCGCCGGGTCGCCATACACATCTGGCAAGTTGGCCACCACATCGTAGCCTCGGGTATAGGTGTAATTACCCGCCATGGTCAGCCTGGTAGCATCACCCAACTGTTGCTGCGTTGAGCCTTCATAACTCTGATAACCGTTCGAACCCACACCAGCGGTCAACGTTGTACCCGGTTTATCGCGGCCAGTAATAATGTTGATGACTCCACCAATCGCATCCGAACCATACACCGCTGAACGCGCACCACGCACATATTCGATGCGTTGCACCAGCGAAAGCGGAATCTGGCTGAGATCGGATGAACCGGAAACGCCGGCCTGATTGAGACGAATACCGTCAATCAGCACCAGCACATGACTGGAATTGGTGCCACGAATAAACAGCGAACTGCTCTGACCCATACCACCATTCTGCGCGATATCCACGCCCGGTAAACGGCGCATCACATCGGTCAGCGTTTTTGACTGCCAGCGATCAATATCTTCGCGTGTCACCACGGAAGTTGGCGCCAACACCGATGAAACCGGCTGCGCGAAACGGTTGGCGGTTACGATTTGCGTATCATCATTCTGCTGGGCATAACCCAATTGCGCCCAGAGCGACAACGCCGTTGCACTAAAGGCAAACAGCGAAGCATGTTTTGTTTTCATTGTTTTAGCATCCAAAAGATGAAGCAGGATGCCGCAGGCCTGCGACCGATAGCACGCGATGGTCCCAGAAATTGCGACGTCACACCGGCAGGTCTTCGGGCTGAGAATCATAAATGGTGAAAAAACTTCCCATCCGGCAGGACAGTGTTTGTAGATGCAATCACCACGACATTCATTTACCGCTGCGCGTCAGCTCCAGATTCACACTGGATTCCCTTTTAACTCAAGGAGGCCGGCCGACGCAGTCTACGGTCAAGAAGGCCAGACTTCCAGCCTTCTTGTATGCGCGGGGCTGGACAACAGCAGGTGAATGCCTACAATCGCCCGGCAAGCTAGCTTATTACCAGGATTAACCATGACACCCGAACAGCTCCCGATTGAACAATACGACGCGCAACTGGCGGAAAAAGTCAGCCGCTTGCAAGCGATGATGGTGCCTTTTGCCGCGCCCGACGTGGAGGTGTTCCGTTCGCCGGTCAGCCACTATCGTATGCGTGCCGAATTCCGCATCTGGCATGAAGGCGACGATCTTTATCACATCATCTTTGATCAACAGACCAAGCAGCGTATCCGCGTGGATCAATTCCCGGCTGCCAGCGAGTTGATCAACCAATTGATGCCAAAATTGATCGATGCGATCCGCGATAACCGCGCGCTGCGTTTTAAGCTGTTCCAAATCGATTACCTGTCGACGATGAGCAATCAGATCGTTATCTCACTGCTCTATCACCGCAAGCTGGAAGATGAGTGGACCGCTGCGGCTAGCACTTTGCGTGACGATTTGCGCGCACAAGGTTTCGATGTGCAGCTGATTGGCCGCGCCACCAAAACCAAAATCTGCCTTGATCGTGATTACGTTGATGAACGTTTGCCGGTAGCGGGCAAAGAGATGATCTATCGTCAGGTAGAAAACAGTTTCACCCAACCCAATGCGGCGATGAACATTCAAATGCTGGAGTGGGCGCTGGATGTCACGCAGGATTCGCGTGGCGATCTGCTGGAACTCTATTGCGGTAACGGCAACTTCTCGCTGGCACTGGCGCGTAACTTCCGCCGCGTATTGGCAACGGAAATTGCTAAGCCATCAGTGGCGTCGGCGCAATACAACATTGCGGCCAATGAAATTGATAACGTGCAGATTATCCGCATGGCGGCGGAAGAGTTTACTCAGGCGATGAACGGCGTGCGCAGTTTCAACCGTTTAGAAGGTATCGACCTGAAGAGCTATCAATGCGAAACCATTTTCGTCGATCCACCACGTAGCGGGCTGGATGACGAAACGGTGAAGATGGTGCAAGCCTATCCGCGCATCCTTTATATCTCCTGCAACCCGCAAACGCTGTGCGACAATCTGGCAGTATTGGGTGAAACGCATAACATTACGCGGCTGGCACTGTTTGATCAGTTCCCGTACACCCATCATATGGAATGCGGCGTGTTGCTCACGCGCAAAGCCTAAAACAAAACGGGAACCCTGCGGTTCCCGTTGTTGTTTTTAGCTCTTGTTCTTCGCACGGCGGAAACGCATGCCAATCCAGAACACCAGCGCCACCATGAGAATGGTTGGGATGAAGTTGGAACCGATATCCGGATATTCAGCACGCACCAGCGCGCTATACACCAGAATCCCCAGCAAGAAGAACGCCGCAGCCAGCGATGGCATGCCATCCGGCATATTGCGGTTGAGATAACGCTGATGCAAACACCAGGCCGCGAGGCCGAGCGCAATCAGCGGAAAGATCGAAAAGGGAACAAACGTACTAAACAAGACCGAAAAAGAGCCATTGATGGCTAAGCCGGTGATAAAAGCCAGTAATAGCGTTCCTTTATCGCGCGGATTTTGCTCAATCATTTCATTATCCTTATCACATTACTCTTCGGGTTTTTCCAGGGTAACCGCCAGACGCTCTTGCTCCCGGCGATACCAGTAATAAGCACCTTTGGCGATCATCCGCAGTTGCAGCACCAGGCGATCTTCCAGCTTACGTCGCTGTTCGATATCGACATCCAATGCTTCGGCACCGGCACTGAACACAATGGTCACCATGGCTTCAGCCTGCGCTTCGGTAAAACTGCGCGGCATGCGGTTTTCCAGCTCAAGGTAATCGGCTAGCTCAGCAATAAAGTGCTGAATTTCCCGCGCGACGGCGGCACGAAACGCCGCCGATGTTCCTGAACGCTCGCGTAGTAAGAGCCGAAAAGCGTTGGGATTGTTCCCGATGAACTCCATAAAAGTTGCTACAGAGGTTTTGATGATGCTGCCGCCTTTGGCAATCCGCTGGCGCGCCTGGCGCATGAGCTGGCGCAACATCAAGCCACTTTCGTCAACCATGGTTAAACCCAGTTCATCGACATCGCGAAAATGACGGTAAAACGAGGTCGGCGCAATGCCTGCTTCACGTGCAACTTCACGCAAACTCAGGCTGGCAAAACTCCTTTCTGCACTTAACTGACTAAAGGCTGCTTCAATCAGTGAACGTCGTGTACGTTCTTTTTGCTGCGCTCTAACGCCCATTTTCCCGGCCTTTTAGGTGATTTGGCAGGCACTATAACAAAATTTTCAGCGTACAGCGGCGCAAAGTTTGTGAGCGTCTATGTACCTCACGCTTTGTCAAACTTCAGCAATTTACGCTGTTAGAATTCAGATGTGCGCGGCGAGATGTTAGAATCTCGTTGTAAAAATGTGATAAAAAAATAGGACGTACTGGTATGCAAAAGTCTTACGATTACGATGCCATTGTGATTGGCTCCGGTCCGGGCGGCGAAGGTGCGGCGATGGGGCTGGTGAAGCAGGGAGCGCGTATTGCAGTGATCGAACGCTACCACAACATCGGCGGCGGTTGTACTCACTGGGGAACTATCCCCTCCAAAGCCCTTCGTCATGCTGTCAGCCGTATTATCGAGTTCAATCAAAACCCACTTTATAGCGATCACACTCGCCTGCTGCGCTCCTCATTCGCTGATATTCTCAATCACACCGAGAACGTCATCAGCCAACAAACCGCGATGCGTCAGGGTTTTTACGAGCGTAATCGCTGCCAGATTTATCAGGGTGATGCGCGTTTTGTCGATGCCAACACCATCGAAGTGGAACAGCCCGACGGCACGCGTGAACGCTTAACCGCCGAGAAATTCGTGATTGCCTGTGGCTCACGCCCGTATCACCCCACCGATGTTGATTTTACCCATCCACGCGTTTACGACTCCGACTCCATCCTCAATCTGCACCACGAACCTGGCCACGTCATCATTTACGGCGCAGGCGTGATTGGCTGTGAATATGCGTCGATTTTCCGCGGCCTTAACGTCAAGGTTGATCTGATCAATACCCGCGATCGCCTGCTGGCGTTCCTCGATCAGGAAATGTCGGATTCGCTTTCGTATCACTTTTGGAACAGTGGCGTGGTGATTCGTCATAACGAAGAGTTCGAGAAGATTGAAGGCGTTGATGACGGCGTGATTATTCACCTGAAGTCAGGCAAGAAAGTGAAAGCGGATTGCCTGCTGTACGCCAATGGCCGTACCGGTAACACCGATTCGCTGTCGCTGGAAAACGTTGGATTAGAAGCCGACGGCCGTGGCCTGCTGAAAGTAAATAGCATGTACCAAACCGCGCAACCGCACATTTATGCGGTCGGCGACGTGATTGGTTATCCAAGCCTGGCATCGGCCGCTTACGATCAGGGCCGCATTGCCGCGCAAGCGATCATCAAAGGCGAAGCCACCGCGCATCTGATCGAGGATATTCCAACCGGGATTTACACCATTCCAGAGATCAGCTCCGTCGGCAAAACCGAGCAACAGCTCACCGCGATGAAAGTGCCGTATGAAGTGGGCCGTGCGCAGTTTAAACATCTGGCACGTGCGCAGATTGTTGGCATGCACGTCGGCAGCCTGAAGATTCTGTTCCACCGCGAAACCAAAGAGATTTTAGGGATTCACTGCTTTGGCGAGCGTGCGGCGGAGATCATTCACATCGGACAGGCCATCATGGAACAGAAGAATGGCGGCAACACGATTGAGTACTTCGTGAATACCACCTTTAACTATCCCACCATGGCCGAAGCCTATCGCGTGGCGGCGTTAAATGGCTTAAACCGCCTGTTTTAACGTGGTGTCCAGATAACCCTTCATATGGGTTTTGATTGCTTCTGCCAACTGCTCATAGCGGTTGCGCAGAGGCGATCCTGGGCGATACACCAACGCGATGGTGCGCTGCGGCACCGGCTTGTAGCACGGCAGATAACAGACGCCATCACGAATACGTTCATTCGGTACCGAAAGCGCAGGCAATAACGTAATGCCACTGCCGGCAGCCACCATGTTGCGCAGCGTTTCTAAGCTGGTCGCACGGAAATGGGTGTCTTCATCTGCGCCAGCTTCAAAACAGAAGCCCATAGCCTGATCGCGCAAGCAATGCCCATCTTCCAGCATAAGCAGTTTTTCACCGGCCAGATCCGACATCGGCACACGATCGCGATCGCGCCACGGATGATCGGCGTACACCGCCAGCGTCATCGGCTCATCAAACAGCGGCACTTCGATAAACGCTTCGCTCTCTTTCACTAACGCGACAATCGCGCAATCCAGCTTGCCGCTGTCGAGTTGCGCCAACAGTTGATGCGTCTGCGCTTCGTGCAGGTACATTTCGAGTTTGGGGAAGGTTTGATGCAGCATCGGGATGATGTGTGGCAACAAATACGGCCCGGTGGTTGGAATCAAACCAATGTGCAGCGGCCCAGACATCGCTTCGCCCTGCTGGCTGGCCATCTCTTTCAGCACTTTAACTTCACGCAGCACGGTTCGCGCCTGATCCACCAGCAGCAATCCCGCTTGGGTAAACAGCACCTTACGGCTGGTACGCTCCAGCAGCATCACACCGAGTTCATCTTCCAGCTTACGAATCTGTCCACTTAAGGTGGGTTGGCTGACATGGCAAGCGTCAGCAGCACGCCGGAAATGGCGATGCTCCGCAAGCGAAACCAGATACTCAAGATCACGAATATTCATTGAAATCCTCCAGACCACGATAGACCGTGGCGATAGATAGAATAGCAATGAACGATTAGCCCTATCAAGGCGTGAACGGGAATAATGCGCGCATCGACATGATATGGAGCAGCACCTGCAAACTGCTCACACCAAATCACTGTGCCGGCCGGGAGTGGCCTGCCCTTGATGATGTGCCTATAACAAGATGTAATTCCGAAGCTAGAGGTTGGCGGGCTACCGTAGAGGTGCCCGCTTTTTTTTTGCGAATTTTCAGGTCACCATAAATGACGACCCTACGAAAATACGCAATATCATTGTAGGGTCGCCATTTATGGTGACCGAAAAACGCTTAACGGCCTGAATGACAACCCAGCGGGAATTAACCCAAACGCTTTTGCGCTTCGCCGATGGCAAAGGCGACTTGCTGCGGTGATACGCCGCCTTTCGCGTTACGCTTATCCAGGCAAGATTGCAGCGACAGAATTGGATACACATCATCCTCGATCACCGCGCTGAACTGCTGCAACTGCGCCAGGCTCAACGCTTCCAGCGCCACACCTTGTTTGATCGCTTCCACCACGGTTTCACCGACAATGTGGTGCGCTTCGCGGAATGGAACGCCTTTCGCCACCAGATAATCAGCCAGTTCGGTTGAGTTGGCATAACCTTGCTCGGCCGCTTCCTGGCAACGTGGACGCTTCACCTGAATGCCGTCCAGCACCAGCACCGACATATGCAGGCAATCAAGCCAGGTATCGAGCGCATCGAACAGCCCTTCTTTGTCTTCCTGCATGTCTTTGTTGTACGCCAGCGGCAAGCCTTTCAGCGTCATCATCATGCCGGTCAGTGCGCCTTGCACACGGCCACATTTGCCACGAATCAGCTCCAGCGCATCTGGGTTTTTCTTCTGCGGCATCAGTGAAGAACCGGAAGTCACTTTGTCAGACAGCTCAAGGAAACCGGCTTCGCCCGTGTTGAAGAAGATCAAATCTTCGGCAAAGCGCGACAGATGTACCATACCAATCGAGGCATCAGACAACAGCTCCAGCACGTGATCGCGGTCGGAAACAGTATCGAGGCTGTTACGTGTCGCAGAGGCGAAACCTAACCAGCCCGCCAATTGCTGACGATCAATCTCATATGCGGTACCGGCCAACGCGCCGCAGCCCAATGGGCTAACATCCATACGCTTCAGCGCATCCTGCAAACGGCTTTCATCACGCGCCAGCATTTCCACATACGCCAGGCACCAATGTGCGAAGGTAACCGGCTGTGCGCGTTGCAAGTGGGTATAACCCGGCATCACCGCATCCTGATTGGCAGCAGCGGTGGTCACCAGCGCCGATTGCAGCTCGCGTGTCGCTTCCAGCAGCACAGCAACCTGCTCTTTGCACCACAGCTTCAAATCCGTCGCCACCTGATCGTTACGGCTACGGCCAGTGTGCAGTTTCTTGCCCAACGCGCCGACTTTATCGATCAGCTTGCCTTCCACCCAGCTATGAATGTCTTCCGCATCGCTTTGCAGAATCTGCTCTGGATTGGCGCGCACTTCCACCAGCAGTTCATTCAGCGCGTTTTCCAGCTGTTGCTGCTCATCATTGGTCAGCACGTTGACCGTCACCAGTGCTTTTGACCAGGCAATCGAGCCAGTGATGTCCTGCTCGGCCAGGCGATAGTCAAAACGCAGTGAATCGTTGAACTGCTTGAACCGTTGGTCTGCTGCCTGGGAAAAACGTCCGCCCCAAAGTGCCATCTGAATTACTCCTGAATCTGTTAAACAAAAGGCGGCCCGAAGCCGCCCTTGCAAAATATGTTGCTTACCGCGGTATTACTTCTTCTGCTCGTTCAACGCACGAATACGTGAAGAGAGTGAGAACAAGCGGATAAAGCCGCCCGCATGACGGTGATCGTACACTTCGTCTTCGCCGAAGGTGGCGAACTCTTCAGAGTACAGGCTGTTGGCTGACGTTTTCTGCGTGGCAGTGGCGTGGCCTTTATACAGCTGTAATACCACTTCGCCGTTCACTTCTTCTGCCAGTGATTCGGCAGCGGCCTGGATGGATTTACGCAGCGGCGCGAACCAGCGGCCATCGTAAACCACGTAAGACATTTCATGGCCCAACTGCTCACGCCATTTGAAGCTATCGCGATCCAACACCAACTGCTCAACCGCACGCAGCGCGTTCACCATGATGGTGCCGCCCGGGGTTTCGTAGCAGCCACGTGATTTAATGCCAACCAGACGGTTTTCCACGATGTCGATACGACCCACGCCGTGTTTCGCACCCAGCACGTTGAGTTTTTCCAGGCACTGGAACGGGCTCAGTTTCTCGCCATTAACAGCCACAACGCGACCTTTCTCAACGGTCACGGTGACATTCTCTGGCTGATCTGGCGCTTCCAGCGGATCAACGGTCCACACCCAGCAATCTTTGTTCGGTGCATTCGCTGGACTTTCCAGCACGCCGCCTTCGGTAGAGATGTGCCAGGCGTTCTCATCGCGGCTGTAAATTTTTTCCAGCGACGCGGTGGTTGGGATGTTGCGCTCTTTCAGGTAATCCAGCAGCGCTTCACGTGAACGCAGATTCCACTCACGCCATGGCGCAACCACTTTCAGCTGTGGTGCCAGCGCGGTGTAGGTGGTTTCGAAACGCACCTGATCGTTACCTTTACCGGTTGCACCGTGGCACAGCGCATCTGCGCCAACTTTCAGTGCCAGCTCAACCTGCGCTTTGGCGATGATTGGACGCGCCATTGAGGTGCCCAGCAGGTAAGTACCTTCGTACAGCGCGCCAGTTTGCAGCACTGGATAGATGTAATCGCTGATGAACTCTTCACGCAGATCAACCACGTGGCATTCAGATGCACCTGATTGCAGCGCTTTTTTCTCAACGCCTTCCAAATCAGCCGGATCCTGACCAATGTTGGCGACAAACGCCACCACTTCACAACCGCCGTAGTTCTCTTTCAACCAGGGAATGATGGCTGAAGTATCCAGACCGCCGGAGTAGGCCAGAACGATTTTTTTGATGTTTTGCGTGCTCATGTCTTAATCCTTGATTATGCGAGAATCCGGGTGCCAATCGACACGCCGTTGAAAAGGGTTGGCAGTTGTTCAGCATGACGCCAGCTGGCGATATCCACCGGGCGACCCAGCGTACGCGCGGCATCGAGTGCGGCGTTCACTTTCACGATCATGCCATCGGTGATGATACCCTGCGCGATCAGCTGTTCCGCTTTCTCTGCGGTCATCTCTGCAATGCGCTGGCCTTTGCCGTCGAGAATGCCGCTAACGTCCGATAACAACACCAAATCAGCACCAATCGTCGCTGCCAGCGCCGTCGCCGCCTGGTCAGCGTTGACGTTCATCAGTTCGCCGCCATCGGTGATACCAATCGAGCTGATCACCGGCATATAACCTGCCGCCAGCAAGGTATTCACCAGCGCCGGGTTGCCAGGCGTCGCGTTGCCAACGTGACCTAACTCTTCATCGAACTGCGCTACATTCACTAAACCGGCATCGCCCAGGCACAGCCCAACCGCACCAATGCCATATTTCTTCGCCCACGCCAGCAGCGTTTTGTTGGCGGTACCGGCTAACGCACCGGTAATAATGTCAATCTGATCGGCTGGCGTCACGCGCAAACCGTTCTTCTTTTTCACCGGCAGTGCGAGTTTCTTCATCAACTCGTCTACCAGGCAACCGCCGCCGTGCACAATGATCAGCGGACGCTGATATTCATTGCGGTACGCCAGCAGCGCATCAAACAGACGGGCCAGCGCTTCTTCGCTATCCAGCAGCACGCCACCCAGTTTAATGATCAAAGGATTCATTGCGTTATCCGTCGGTTAAATCAAAGACAACGTTTCGGGGAAGCCGAAACGAATGTTCAAACACTGAACGGCCTGCGAGGAAGCGCCTTTCAGCAGGTTATCTTCGGCCGCCACCACAATCAGGTGCTCGCCTTGCATTGCAAAACCGATATCGCAGAATGGCAAGCCGACCACCGCTTTCAACGCTGGCACACCTTTGTCATATACGCGCACCAGCGGTTTGTCGTGATAGGCGTTATGGAAAGCGTCAGCCACATCTTGTTGCGTCACGCCCGCTTTCAGGCGGCAAGTGGTGGTCGACAAAATTCCGCGCGGGAAGCTGCCTAAATGCGGGGTGAAGATCACCGGCGTGCCGAGATGCGCCACGATTTCGGGATGATGACGATGATTGAACAAGCCGTAAGGCTGCAAGCTCACTTCACAGAAGCTGGTGGTCACGCTGGCTTTACGTCCGGCACCGCTCACACCACTGGTGGCATTGATCACCGGCCATTGTGCATCGTTAAGCAAATTAGCCGCGATCAGCGGTTTCAACGACAACTGCGCTGCGGTTGGGTAGCAACCCGGTACCGCCACCAATTGCGCGTCTTTAATTTTGTCGTGTTGCCATTCGGCCAGACCGTAAACGGCTTTATCCAGCCATGCCTGATGCTGATGGCTGAAGCCGTAATATTGGGTATAGAAAGCGTCGTCGTTTACGCGGAAAGCGCCAGAGAGATCAAACACCACACAGCCGGCTTTGAGGAATTCAGGTGCCAGATCGTGGCTGACTTCATGGGCAGTTGCGAGGAACACCACATCGACTTTATCAGCCCATTCAGCGGCATCACTTAGCGGCTGCAACGGCAAATCGACAATGCCTTTCAGCTGCGGATGCAAATCCGACAATAACTTTCCAGCATCCGGGCTTTGCGCTGAAACCGCCAAAGCGGTTATGTTCATATGCGGATGGCGATTCAGGTAGGTGGCAAGCTCTACGCCAGCGTAACCACTGGCACCAACGATCAGCGTATTCAACATCAGGCTGTATACCTTATTACAGTCACACGTATCGGGTCGCGGCCTTGCCCCGTTGCCCAGGATGCCGTTTGCAGAAGATTTGATGCTTCACATGCAAACGACGTTATTGTATTTTTATTCACTATTAATGCATGAATATTGATACATCCTAACCCAAGGACCGTCAACAGTGAAGACAAAATTACCACCTTTTATCGAACTCTACCGCCAGTTGATTGCCACACCATCAATCAGCGCAACCGATAGCGCGCTGGACCAGAGTAATGAAACTTTAATCAATTTATTGGCCGGCTGGTTCCGTGATATTGGCTTCAGCGTTGAAGTGCAACCGGTACCCGGCACGCGCCACAAATTCAACATGCTGGCGCGCAGCGGATCGGGTGCTGGCGGTCTGTTATTGGCTGGTCACACCGATACCGTTCCCTTTGATGATGGCCGCTGGACGCGCGATCCCTTCACGCTGACCGAGCACGACAACAAGCTGTACGGCTTGGGCACCGCCGATATGAAAGGCTTCTTTGCTTTTATTCTGGATGCGCTGCGTGACGTTGACGTGACCAAACTCAGCAAGCCACTCTACATCCTCGCCACTGCCGATGAAGAAACCACCATGGCGGGCGCGAAGTATTTCTCTGAATCGACGCAGTTACGCCCGGATTGCGCCATCATCGGTGAACCGACTTCGCTCAAACCAGTGCGCGCACACAAAGGCCATTTGTCGAATTTCATCCGTATTCAGGGACAATCGGGCCACTCCAGCGATCCCGCGCGCGGTGTAAACGCAATTGAGCTGATGCATGAATCCATCACGCAGCTGATGCAACTGCGTAACACCTTGAAGGAGCGTTATAACCACGATGGCTTTGCCATTCCGTATCCAACCATGAACTTTGGTCATATTCATGGTGGCGATGCGGCCAACCGTATTTGTGCCTGCTGCGAATTGCACATGGATATTCGTCCGCTGCCGGGCTTAACGCTGAGTGATTTGGATGGTTTGCTGAATGAAGCTTTAGCGCCGGTGAGCGAGCGCTGGCCAGGACGTTTGACCGTTGGCGAGTTGCATCCGCCGATTCCAGGCTATGAATGTCCGGCTAATCACGAATTAGTGCAAGTGGTTGAGAAGCTGCTGGGCGTGCCGACCGAAGTGGTGAACTATTGCACTGAAGCGCCATTTATTCAGCAATTGTGCCCAACGCTGGTTTTAGGCCCGGGATCTATCAATCAAGCCCACCAGCCAGACGAATTTATTGATACCGCATTTATCAAGCCGACACATGCACTTATCACGCAAGTGGTGCAGCATTTTTGTCATTGATGAACAACAGATGGGGCATTTCACTGTTAAATCAGCAAATTGCCCTGTCATTGTTCGGGATTTGATAATAAGAATAACTTATCTCACTTCACTGCAAACAAATTCTTTGAATTTCCGTCATTTAGCAGCACATTTACGATGATTTAAGGCAATTGACGTGCAGGAAGATACGTGGCTAGATAAAAGACGATGTTATGCCCGTTGGGCATAGAGATTATTAAGACGATAAGGGTGTCAGGGTCCAATGAACGAACAATATTCCGCAATGCGAAGTAATGTCAGTATGCTCGGCAAACTGCTCGGGGATACGATTAAGGATGCACTAGGAGAGAACATCCTCGACCAGGTGGAGACCATCCGTAAACTCTCTAAGTCATCCCGTGCGGGAAATGACACTCATCGTCAGGAACTGCTGACCACGCTGCAAAATCTCTCCAATGAAGAGTTATTGCCGGTGGCGCGCGCTTTTAGCCAGTTCCTTAACCTGACCAACGTGGCAGAGCAGTATCAGACCATTTCACGCAGCGGCGATGGCCCGAATCATCCGGAACTGCTGAAAACCACGTTTGAACGCCTGAAGCAGCAAGGCGATATTAGCGAAGCGGCGATTCGCAATGCGATAGAAGAACTGTCGCTGGAGCTGGTGCTGACGGCACATCCAACGGAAATCACTCGTCGCACGCTGATCCATATGCTGGGCGAAGTGAATAGCTGCCTGCAACAACTCGATCACAGCGATATTTCGGATTACGAACGCACCCAGGTGATGCGTCGTCTGCGTCAGTTGGTGGCACAAGCGTGGCACACCGACGAAATCCGTAAATATCGCCCAACGCCAATTGATGAAGCCAAGTGGGGCTTTGCGGTGGTGGAAAACAGTTTGTGGCAAGGCGTACCTGCTTTCCTACGCGAGCTGAACGAACAAGTTGAAGAGACGTTCGGCATCAAACTGCCGGTTGATTTCGTGCCAATCAAATTCACCTCGTGGATGGGCGGCGACCGCGACGGCAACCCGAACGTCACTGCTCCGATTACTCGCCACGCGATGCAGTTGAGCCGCTGGAAAGCCGCCGATCTGTTCCTGCGCGATGTCGGCGTGCTGGTGTCTGAGTTGTCGATGTCCGAATGTAGCGATGAAGTACGCGAATTGTGCGGCGATCCGGAAGCATTGGAACCGTATCGCATGATTCTCAAGCGCATTCGCGATCAGCTGATGATGACGCAAGCTTATCTGGGACGCCGTTTGAAAGGCGAGCGCCCACCGCGCCCTGCCGATCTGCTGGTTTCCAACGAACAACTGTGGCAACCGCTGTTTGCGATTTATCAATCACTGCAACAGTGCGGCATGGGCATCATCGCTAATGGCCAGCTGCTGGACACGCTGCGCCGCGTGAAGTGTTTTGGCGTGCCGCTGGTGCGCATCGACATTCGCCAGGAAAGTACCCGTCACACCGAAGCGATTGCTGAAGTGACGCGTTATCTCGGTTTGGGTGATTACGAAAGCTGGTCAGAAGCGGATAAGCAAGCCTTCCTGATCCGTGAATTGAACTCCAAACGTCCATTGCTGCCACAGCAGTGGGAACCGAGCGACAACATCCGCGAAGTGCTGGATACCTGCAAAGTAGCCGCCGAAGCGCCGCAGGGGTCGATTGCTTCGTACGTGATTTCGATGGCGAAAACGCCGTCCGACGTGCTGGCCGTGCATCTGTTACTGAAAGAAGCCGGTATTCCTTACGCCATGCCAGTCGCGCCGCTGTTTGAAACCCTGGATGACCTGAACAACGCCAACGACGTGATGACGCAGTTGCTGAGCATTGATTGGTATCGCGGCTTCATCAATGGCAAGCAGATGGTGATGATTGGCTATTCCGACTCAGCAAAAGACGCCGGTGTGATGGCGGCAAGCTGGGCGCAATATCAGGCACAGGATGCGTTGATCAAAACCTGCGAAAGCGCGGGCATCACGCTGACGCTGTTCCATGGACGCGGCGGTTCGATTGGTCGTGGCGGCGCACCAGCACATGCGGCGCTGCTGTCACAACCGCCGGGCAGTCTGAAAGGCGGTCTGCGCGTGACTGAACAAGGCGAGATGATTCGCTTCAAATACGGTTTGCCAGAAGTCACCATCGCCAGTCTGTCGCTGTATACCGGCGCGATTCTGGAAGCTAACCTGATGCCGCCGCCAGAACCAAAACCGCAATGGCAAGAAATCATGAATGGCTTGTCAGCACACTCTTGCGCGATGTATCGCGGTTATGTGCGTGAAAATCCTGATTTCGTGCCGTACTTCCGCTCGGCCACGCCAGAGCAGGAATTGGGCAAATTGCCGCTCGGATCACGTCCGGCAAAACGTCGCCCAACCGGCGGTGTTGAGTCGCTGCGTGCAATTCCGTGGATCTTCGCCTGGACGCAGAACCGCCTGATGCTGCCAGCCTGGTTAGGTGCGGGTGCTGCGCTGCAAAAAGCCATGGATGAAGGCCATCGCGATGAATTAGAAACCATGTGCCGCGAATGGCCGTTCTTCGCCACGCGCCTTGGCATGCTGGAGATGGTGTTCTCGAAAGCCGACCTGTGGCTGGCGGAATACTACGATCAGCGTCTGGTGGATAAATCGCTGTGGCCGCTGGGTAAACAGCTGCGCGATCAGCTGGATGCCGATATCAAAGCGGTGTTAACCATCGCCAATGATGCGCATTTGATGGCGGACCAACCGTGGATTGCCGAATCCATCGCGCTGCGTAACGTGTATACCGATCCGCTCAACGTGTTGCAGGCTGAACTGCTGCATCGTTCACGTGCACAAGAAGCACGCGGTGAAACGGTAGATCCGCGCGTTGAGCAAGCGCTGATGGTGACGATTGCAGGCGTTGCGGCAGGTATGCGTAACACCGGTTAATCGGATGTCATGATGTGAAAAAGGAGCCGATTGGCTCCTTTTTTGTCGGAATTTGTAGGGTCGCCATTTATGGTGACCACCCATTGAGATGAAGATTAACCAATCACCGCCGGGCGCACACCCAGCGTATGACAAATGGCGTAGCTCAGCTCGGCGCGGTTCAGTGTATAGAAATGGAAATCTTTCACCCCTTCGCGTGACAGGATTTTCACCATATCCATCGCCACGCTGGCGCCGACCATTTTGCGCGTTTCCGGATCGTTATCCAGACCTTCAAACATCGCGCTCATCCAGCCCGGCACACGCACGTTGGTCATGGTGGCAAAACGTTGCAACTGCTTGAAGTTTGAGACTGGCAGAATGCCCGGCACAATTTCAACGTCGATACCAGCTGACACGCAGCGATCGCGGAAGCGCAGATAGCTTTCAACGTCGAAGAAGAATTGGGTGATAGCGCGGTTAGCACCGGCATCCACTTTGCGCTTCAGGTTAATCAGATCGGCCTGGGCACTTTTGGCTTCAGGATGCACTTCAGGGTACGCCGCCACCGAGATATCGAAATCGCCGACGCCTTTCAGCAATTCAACCAGATCGGAACCGTACATTTCTGGCTTGCCGCTGCCTGGCGGTAAATCGCCGCGCAGCGCCACGATATGACGAATGCCGCTGTCCCAATAATCTTTGGCGATGGTACGTAACTCATCTGGCGTGGCATCGATACAGGTCAAATGCGGAGCCGCTTCCAAACCGGTGCGATCTTTAATGCCTTTGATGATGCTATGCGTGCGATCGCGTTCACCCGAGTTAGCGCCGTAAGTGACGGAGACGAATTTCGGTTTCAGGCTGCTCAATCGATCAATCGAGCTCCACAGGGTTTCTTCCATTTCGCTGGTACGTGGCGGGAAAAACTCAAAAGAGACATTAATTTGCCCGTTCAGCTCAGCCAGGCTCTGGTTCAACGCTTCGCGCTGATTGGCGTGAAAGAAACTCATCCTAATTACCTCGTCATCACATATCGATTATTTTGCGGCTCGTGAACATCCATACGTTTAGACGTCCAGATGCACAAAATGAACGATTCTCCGCGTAGCGTCAACTTAAAATTAATGAACAGCCGTGACAAATATTCAAACCAGGTGAAAGCGTTTCATTATAAATGGAAGGAGACGAAGGAATTAGGGAGTTGGGGCGACCATCTGGCCGCCCGCTAAAGATTACAGCAATTGTGCGAGGCGATTAATGTCAGATTGCAGCGCGCCCGCGGTAACATCACGTCCCGCGCCCGGTCCGCGAATCACCAACGGATTATCGCGATACCAGCGGCTTTCGATGGCGAACACGTTATCGCACGGCAGCAACGACGCCAGCGGATGTTCAGGGCGCACCGCTTCCACACCCACGCGCGCTTTGCCGTTGGCGTCGAAACGCGCCACGTAACGCAGCACCAAGCCCATCTCCTGCGCGGCTTCCAAACGTTGCAGCATCTGCTCATTCAGCTCGTCAGCATTCTCGAAGAAGTGATCGATGGATTCCCCTTCGCACACTGACGGCACCAGCGATTCCACCCGCACCTGATCCGGCTCGATGTCGTAACCGGCTTCACGCGCCAAAATCACCAGCTTGCGCATCACATCCTGACCGGACAAATCCACACGCGGATCGGGTTCGGTTAAGCCTTGTTGCCAGGCTTGATCGACCAATTCGCTGAACGGCACGGTGCCATCAAATTGCAGGAACAGCCAGGAAAGCGTGCCAGAGAAGATGCCACTGATCGCCAGAATGCTGTCACCGCTTTCACGCAGATCGCGCACCGTATGATTGACCGGCAAACCCGCGCCAACGGTGGCGTTGTACAGCCAGTGACGACCGGTTTTGGCAAATGCATCGCGCACCTGACGCCAGTTTTGACCGCTCGCCGCGCCCGCGACTTTATTGGCGCTGATCACGTGGAAACCGTGACTGGCGAAATCGTGATATTGCTGCGCCAACTGCTCGCTGGCAGTAACATCCAGCACCACTAAATCGTCGAACGGATGCGCTCGCATCCACAAGAACAGCGACTCTTCATCGCGCTCCACTGCTTCGTCGTCGAAGAAGGCTAACGCGCGGCTGGCTTCAAGGCCTTCGTAGCTCAGCAAGCTACGGCTGCTGTCCGCTACGCCCGCCAGCACAAACTCAAAACCGGTACGCGCCGACAGCGATTCCTGTTCGCGCGCAAACAGCTCCAGCCAGCGCGAACCGATATTACCTTTGCCGAACAGCATCAAACCGATGCGTTTTTCCGCGCGGAACAGCGACTGATGCAGTCCCTGAATCAAATGTTGCGTTGGGCCAACGCGCAGCACCGCCACGATGCTGATGTGTTCTTCAGATTGCCAAACGAACTCGACCGGCTGATCTTTGATTTGCTGCCAGAAGCGATGGCTGTGCAGCGGGTTGCGCGTCACGCCTGCACCCACCAATGCCACCAGCGCTAAACCATCGCGCAGTTGTAAATGCCCCGGCAAAGCGGCGTCCTGCAACAAGTTAAACGCGCTATTCACCACTTCGGAGGTGTAGCAGAGTTGCAGCAGGCGGCGATCCGGGTGCACACCAATCGCCAATGGACGCAGCTGCGCGCGCTTCAGCAGTAGATCGATCTCTTTCTGCTGGGTTTTGAAATCGTGATTCTCCGGGATTTTGATCTCCACCAAACACACATCATCGTGGCTGGTGACGATACGAGCGCCGGTGCCGGAAGCCAGCACGCGCTCAATGCGCGTTGAACCTTGCTCCGGTTGATAACTGCAACGCAGTTGTAAATCGATGTCGCTGTTGGAAACCGGCTGCAACGTGCGCGTGTGCAGCACCGGCGCGGCCAGACGCGCCAATTCGCTGGCTTCATCCAGACGCAGCAGCGGCAGCAAACAGGCATCGGAAACTTTGCGCGGATCGGCGCTGTACACGCCCGCCACGTCGCTCCAAATGGTGACGCGACCCACGCCTGCCAGCGCACCGATTTGCGTCGCCGAGTAGTCCGAACCATTACGCCCCAGCAGCACGGTTTCACCGGCTTCGCTGCGACTGATAAATCCGGTCACCACCAAACGCTTATGCGGATGTTGTGCCAGCAGCGCCTGCAACAGTGGCCAGGATTTACCTTCATCCACCTGCGGTTGCGCTGCGCGCTCAGCACGCAAGAAGTCACGCGCATCCAGCCACGCAGCTTCGATTTCGCGCTGGCTCAATACCGCCGCCATCAAACGCGCCGACCAGATCTCACCGTGCCCCACCACTTCTGCGTAAACCGCGTCGGTGATGGTGCCGTCGAGCAGCGCCGCCAGACGTTCCAGATCACGTATAAAGGAAGCTGTCAGCGTTTCGGCATATTCAGCAGGCAACAGCGAAGCGATCAACTCGCTGTGAAAACGGCGTAAAGCTTGTTGCACCTGATGGGCAGATAAGCGATCGCTTTGGCTTAACTTGAGCCAGCTAATCAACTGGTTAGTGGTGCTGCCTGCGGCAGAGACCACCATTAAGTCGCCTGGCTGACTGTAATCCGCCATGATGCTGGCCACGCGCTGATAGCAACGTGCGTCGGCCAGGCTACTGCCACCAAATTTATGCAACTGCTTAATCGGCGTTCCCGCGCCCACTGAACTCGTCATGCTTACTCCTCGGCTGCGATCCGGAATGCATTATCCAGATCGGCGATTAAATCTTCGTGATCTTCAATCCCAACAGAAATACGCAGCAGTGTTTCCGAAATTCCCGCTGCCGCGCGAGCTTCCGCAGACATGCCGGCATGCGTCATGGTTGCGGTATGCGAAATCAAACTCTCAACGCCGCCGAGTGATTCGGCCAGCGTGAACAGTTGCAATGCTTTCAGGAAGCGGCGCAGACGCGCTTCATCGGCATCGATCTCGAAACTCAGCATTGCGCCAAAGCCGCGCTGTTGGCGTTTCGCAAACTCATGACCGGCGTTTTCCGGCAGAGAAGGATGATACAGTTTTTTCACCAGCGGTTGTTGCTTCAGGTAATCAACAATCGCCAATGCATTGCGTTGTGCGGCGGCAATACGCGGTGACAGCGTGCGTAAACCGCGCAGCAGCAGGTAGCTATCAAACGCTGCGCCGGTTACACCAATATTATTCGCCCACCATGCCATCTCAGTCGCCATCGCCGCATCTTTCGAAATCACCGCGCCTGCCACCACATCGGAGTGACCATTGAGGTATTTGGTGCAGGAGTGCACCACCAGATCAGCGCCCAGCGCCAGCGGGTTTTGCAATGCCGGGCTGAGGAAGGTGTTGTCCACCACGCTAATCGCCCCGGCCGCACGTGCGGCGGCACAAATGCTGGCGATATCCACCACACGCAGTAAAGGATTGCTTGGGCTTTCTACCAGCACCAGTTTCGGTTTCTCGGCTAATGCGGCATCCAGCGCCGCTTTATCACCTTGATCCACAAACTTAACGCGATACGCGCCGCGCTTGCTCAGGCTGTCGAACAGGCGATAGCTGCCGCCGTAACAATCGTGCGGCGCGACCAGCAAATCGCCCGGCTTCAGGAACACGGTGGTCACCAGGTGAATCGCCGACATCCCGGTATTGGTTAATACCGCGCCAGCACCGCCTTCCAGCTCAGCCAGCGCGCGTTGCACTACATCACGCGTCGGATTGCCGCGACGCGAATAGTCATGCGCACGCGGTTCATTGAAGTCGAGGAAGTTATAGGTACTGGAGAGATGAATCGGCGGGACAACGCAGCCATATTGCTCGTCATCATTCAAACCGCTGCGTACTGCGATGGTTGCCTGTTTGCGCGTCATGGTGCTTACTGTTCCTGAAGAATAAATAAGAGGCAACAGAATAGCATTCAGTTCATAGACGTCAATACATCTGGACATCTAAATGTCTTTGCGTATAGATTGAGCAAACTGTCAATAACCGCTAAAATTGTCCGTCATCGCCTGGTGTTCAGCGCGCTTTTCAATAAGAAGCGATGCGCAAGCATAAAACCTACAGTTTCAGGGGTCAGGCATCGAAAAATCGGGCATAATCAACGGATTTCCCCATATTCAACTTTTATTGATTAAGGTAACCCATGGCTGAATGGAACGGCGAATATATCAGCCCTTACGCTGAACATGGCAAGAAGAGCGAGCAGGTTAAGAAAATCACAGTTTCTATCCCGCTGAAAGTGCTGAAGATTTTAACGGATGAGCGCACCCGCCGTCAGGTCAATAATCTGCGTCACGCCACCAACAGCGAACTGCTGTGTGAAGCCTTTTTGCATGCTTTCACCGGGCAGCCTCTGCCGAACGATGTCGATCTGCGTAAAGAACGTAGCGATGAGATTCCGGAAGAAGCGAAACAGATAATGCGTGAAATGGGCATCGATCCCGATACCTGGGAATACTGAAGCCAGAAACAAAAAAACCCAGCCGAAGCTGGGTTTTTTTTGCTACCGAATCATAGTGATCCAGCCGCTAAAAATCTTATTTCTTGCTTGCTGGCACGCTGAAACGCTTGTTGAAGCGATCTACACGGCCACCGGTATCAGCAACACGTTGCTTACCAGTGTAGAACGGGTGGCATTTGCCGCACACGTCCAGGTTCAGACCAGAAGTCATGGTTGAACGGGTGTTGATCACGTTACCGCAAGAGCAAGTCATGGTTACTGCTTCGTACTTAGGGTGAATACCTTGTTTCATGGGAGAACCTCATAAAAGGCCGTGTCGCTCTCCGTGCCAGGCTCAGCCTGCACAGCACCACACGCGGTTGAACATTAAGTGTATGCTCCGACGAGCGATCTCATCGAAGGCGGCATAGTATACAGAAATTAACCAGATCCCGCAAATAGCTCGCGTGTATACCCGCTCATCGCAGCAGCGTGTACACTACTTCTCCTTAATTCAGAACCGGATAGAGATTCACATGCCCGTTGTTCAGGTTGCCCTGCCCGTTCCGCTGCCTCGCCTGTTTGACTATCTGTTGCCCGCTGATGGGCCGCAGCCGGTGGCGGGTGCGCGCGTGAATGTGCCGTTCGGCAATCGTAAAATGATTGGCATTGTGGTTGGCACGCGCGAAACCAGCGATCTGCCGCTCACCCAGCTCAAGCAAATTGACAGTGTGCTCGACGAGCAAAGTCTGTTCTCACCTGCGCTGTGGCGCATTCTGCATTGGGCGGCCAACTATTATCATTCACCGTTGGGTGAAGTGCTGAGTCATGCGCTGCCGGTGCTGTTGCGTCAAGGTAAACCGGCGCAGGAAGCCCCGCTTTGGCAATGGGTGATTAATGAAGCGGGCCGCGAAGTGGCGATGGAAAGCCTAAAGCGTGCGCCAAAACAACAGCAAGCGCTGGCGATGCTACGTCAGCGGCCGTTGTATCGTCATCAAGTCAGCGAGCACGATTTTACTGACGCCGCGCTGCAAGCATTGCGTGCCAAAGGCTTGTGCGATTTGCGTGAACATGCGCCGCAGATGCACGACTGGCGCAGCACTTTTGCGGTGAAAGGTGATCGCCTGCGCTTGAATACCGATCAGGCGATGGCAGTTGGCGCGATGCGCAGCGAAGACGATCATTATGCTGCGTGGCTGCTGGCAGGCATTACCGGTTCAGGTAAAACCGAAGTCTATCTTAGCGTGCTAGAGAATGTGCTGGCGCGCGGCAAACAAGCGTTGGTGTTGGTGCCGGAAATCGGCCTAACGCCACAAACCATCGCCCGCTTTCGCGAACGTTTCGATGCACCGATCGATGTGCTGCATTCAGCCTTAAATGACAGCGAACGCCTCGCCGTTTGGCTGCGCGCGCGCAGTGGCGAAACCGCGATTGTCATCGGCACGCGTTCGGCGTTATTCACGCCATTAGCGCGTCCGGGCGTGATCATTATTGATGAAGAGCACGACAGCTCCTATAAACAGCAGGAAGGCTGGCGCTATCAGGCGCGCGATCTGGCGGTGTTTCGCGCCCACGAAGAGGACATTCCGATTGTGATGGGTTCTGCAACGCCTGCGCTGGAAACCCTGCACAACGTGCGCGTCGGCAAATATCGTCAACTCAATCTCACCAAACGCGCCGGTAATGCCAAACCGGCGTTGCAGCAGCTGATCGATCTCAAAGGCCAACAGCTGAAAGGCGGATTAGCACCCGCACTACTCGGCAAAATGCGCCAGCATTTGCAGGCCGATAATCAGGTATTGCTGTTCCTCAATCGGCGCGGCTTCTCTCCGGCGTTGATGTGCCACGATTGCGGCTGGCTGGCGGAGTGTCAGCGCTGCGACAGCTATTACACGCTGCACCAGAATCATCGCCAGTTGCGCTGCCACCATTGCGATAGCCAGCGCCCACTACCTAATCAATGTCCGAGCTGCGGCTCGACACATTTGATGCCGGTTGGCGTCGGCACCGAGCAGTTGGAGCAGCAGCTCGGCACGCTATTCCCCGGCGTGCCGATTTCACGCATCGATCGTGATACCACCAGCCGCAAAGGCGCGCTGGAAGCACATCTGGCTGATGTGCATCGCGGCGGCGCGCGCATTTTGGTCGGCACGCAGATGCTGGCGAAAGGCCACCATTTCCCGGATGTCACGCTGGTCTCGCTATTAGATGTCGATGGCGCGTTGTTCTCGGCTGATTTCCGCGCTGCCGAGCGTTTTGCGCAGTTGTATACGCAAGTCGCGGGCCGCGCCGGTCGCGCAGGCAAACAAGGTGAGGTGTTGCTGCAAACCCATCATCCCGAACATCCGCTGCTGCAAACTTTGCTGCATCGCGGCTATTTCGCCTTTGCCGATCAGACCTTATTAGAGCGCCAATCGGTGCAGTTGCCGCCGTGGACCAGCCACGCGCTGTTCCGCGCCGAGGATATGGATAATCAGCAAGCCGCCGAGTTCCTGACTCAACTGCGTAATTTGCTGGAAGCGAGCCCATTAAAAGATGAAGCGATGTGGTTGATGGGGCCGGTTCCGGCGTTGGCACCAAAACGCAGCGGGCGCTGGCGTTGGCAACTGTTATTGCAGCATCCGTCGCGCAAACGTCTGCAACAGTTGCTGAGCGGATCGCTGCCGCTGATTTCCACCTTGCCCGCCGCGCGCAAAGTGAAATGGACGCTGGATATCGATCCCACCGAGAGCTAAGCCGCGCCACATCTGCGAGGCAGATCGAAAAAAGTCGCACAAGTCACAATTTTTATGCAAATTAAGTAACAACCCGGCGCTACCTTGGGTTAACAATAGTGCCGTCCCGGTTGAAGCCCGGCAATGTCTGAAAATCAATGCGCTGTACCGCGTCAGGAGTTATACGTTGGACCAGAAGCAACCCTCAACCACCGCCACCATGAAAGATGTGGCCGAGCAAGCCGGCGTTTCCACCGCGACGGTTTCACGTGCGTTGATGAATCCAGAAAAAGTCTCAGCCGCTACCCGGCTCAAAGTAGAAAAAGCGGTCATTGACGTCGGTTACGCACCGCACGGTTTGGCGCGCAACGCTAAGCGCGGCGAAACGCAAACCATTCTGGTGATTGTGCCGGACATCTGCGATCCGTTCTTCAGTGAGATCATTCGTGGCGTGGAAGTTACCGCGGCGCGTGAAGGTTATTTGGTGTTAATTGGCGATTGCGCGCATCAGAACCAACAGGAAAAAACCTTCCTTAATTTAATGCTGACACGCCAAATTGACGGCATGGTGCTGTTGGGTTCGCAACTGCCGTTTGAAGCCGGGATTGAAGATCAACGCAATCTGCCGCCAATGGTGATGGGCAACGAATTTGCACCGGAAATGGCGTTGCCAACCGTGCACATCGATAATCTGACCGCCGCGTTTGAAGCCGTGAATCATTTGCTGCAACTCGGCCATCGCCAAATCGCCTGCATCACCGGGCCGGAACACATCCCGCTGAGCCAATATCGCTTGCAGGGCTATATTCAGGCGCTACGCCGCAGCAATATCGCCATTGATCCTACAATGATTGTGCACGGCGATTTTACCTTTGAAGCGGGCGCTAATGCGTTGAAACAGTTGATGAGTTTGCCGCAGCCGCCGAAAGCGATTTTCTGCCACAGCGATTTGATGGCGCTGGGTGCGATGAATCAGGCGCGCAAACTCGGCATGCGTATTCCGCAGGATTTGTCGGTTGTCGGCTTTGATGATATCGAACTGGCGCAATACTACGATCCGCCGCTGACCACCGTGGCGCAGCCGCGTTTTGCCATTGGTCGTGAAGCGATGCTGTTGCTGCTGGATGAGTTGCAGGGCAAACGCGTTAACAACGGTTCGCGCCTACTGGACGCCGAATTACGCGTGCGCGGCAGCACTGCACCGGCAGCAAAACGCGAAAAATAACCTTCGCTGTCATCTTTTTCAGCGGATTCTGAAGGCAGACTCTGCTGGTCAAAGTTCCAGCCCTTGCGTAACATGGCGCACTCATTGCCGGGCGATTAACAGCACATTTACATGCCCATTGGCATTTTTTTGAAGGGTAGCAGAACGAAAGTGGCACAGAAAGATTATGTAGGCCGCGGGCGTTCAACAGGGACGCGTCGCAAAAAACCGGCCAGCCGCAGCAAGAAAAGCAAAGGCGGCTCAGGCACTTCAAAACTCATGATGGTATTGGCCGTCGCCGTGCTGGTCACCTTTGCCGGTGGTTTATGGTTCATCTCGCACCATAAAAAAGAAGAGATTGAAGTGGTTCCCAATCATAAAGCCACCGGAAACGGCTTGCCGCCGAAGCCGGAAGAGCGCTGGAAGTACATCAAAGAGCTGGAAAATCGCCAAATTACCGTGCCGTCGCCGACCGAACCTTCCGCGGGTGGTAACGTGCAGTCACAAACCCAGTTGACCGATGAACAGCGCCAGTTGCTGGAGCAGATGCAGGCCGATATGCGCCAGCAGCCAACGCAATTGAATGAAGTGCCGTGGAACGAACAAACGCCGGCGCAGCGTCAGGTCACGTTGCAGCGTCAGCAGGTGCAACAACAGCAGCAACAACTTCAGCAGCAGCAGTTGCAACGTCAGCAACAGCAGCAGCGCCAACAGCAGTTGCAGCAACAGCAAGCCGCTCGCCAGCAACAACAGCAGCAAGCTGCGCCGATCACCCGTGAACCGACGCCGCAGCCAAAACCGCAGGAAACGGCCAAAGCGAAGCCTGAAGAGAAAGCTGCTTCGCAACGCTGGATGGTGCAGTGTGGTTCGTTTAAAGGCACCGATCAGGCAGAATCTGTGCGTGCAGGTCTGGCATTTGAAGGATTTGAGAGCCGCATTACCACCGGCGGAGGCTGGAATCGCGTGGTGATTGGGCCGTTCAAAGATCGCAGCAGCGCGGATAGCACCGTCAAACGTTTGCACAGCTCCGGCCACGGCAGCTGCATTCCTCTCGCCTTACCTTAAATAATTAGGGGTTGAAACTCCTCAATCCCACCCCATATCTGGTTGCATGATACTCCGCGCCGAGTGCGCGGAGTTCCTTTTCTACTGCAACAAGGGGTCTGCCCGTGACAACAATAGTAAGTGTACGACGCAACGGCCAGGTAGTGATTGGCGGTGATGGCCAGGCTACGCTCGGCAATACCGTAATGAAAGGCAACGTTAAAAAAGTCCGTCGTCTTTACAACGATAAAGTGATCGCCGGTTTTGCTGGCGGCACCGCAGATGCCTTCACCCTGTTTGAATTGTTCGAGCGCAAGCTGGAAATGCACCAAGGTCACCTGGTGAAAGCGGCGGTCGAACTGGCCAAAGATTGGCGTACCGATCGCATGCTACGTCGCCTTGAAGCGCTGTTGGCGGTGGCTGACGAAAACTCCTCATTAATCATCAGCGGCAACGGCGATGTTATCCAGCCGGAAAATGACCTGATTGCTATCGGTTCTGGTGGGCCTTACGCCCAGGCAGCGGCACGCGCGTTGCTGGAAAACACCGACATTGGTGCGCACGATATCGTTGAGAAGGCGCTGAACATCGCCGGCGATATCTGTATCTACACCAACCACAATATTAACTTCGAAGCATTACCGTCTAAGGCTAAGGACTAAACATCATGTCTGAGATGACTCCCCGCGAGATTGTCAGCGAGCTTAACCGCTTTATTATCGGCCAAGACGGCGCAAAGAAGGCGGTCGCGATCGCTCTGCGTAACCGCTGGCGCCGCATGCAGCTCGACGAAGAGCTGCGTCACGAAGTCACGCCGAAAAACATCCTGATGATTGGCCCAACCGGCGTCGGTAAAACCGAAATCGCCCGTCGTCTGGCGAAGCTGGCAAATGCGCCATTCATCAAAGTGGAAGCGACCAAATTCACCGAAGTCGGTTACGTCGGTAAAGAGGTCGATTCCATCATTCGCGATCTGACCGATTCTGCGATCAAAATGGTTCGCAGCCAGGCAATCGAGAAGAACAAATACCGCGCTGAAGAGATGGCGGAAGAGCGCATTCTCGATGTGCTGATCCCACCGGCGAAAAATAACTGGGGCCAGGCTGAGCACAACGCTGAACCTTCAGCGGCACGCCAGTCATTCCGTAAGAAGCTGCGCGAAGGCCAGCTAGACGATAAAGAAATTGAGATCGATCTGGCGGCAACCTCGGCGGGCGTTGAAATCATGGCGCCTCCGGGCATGGAAGAGATGACCAGCCAGTTGCAATCGATGTTCCAGAACCTCGGTGGACAGAAGCAGAAGCCGCGTAAGCTGAAAATCAAAGAAGCTATGAAGCTGCTGATTGAAGAAGAAGCCGCTAAGCTGGTGAATCCTGAAGAGCTGAAGCAGGACGCGATTGATGCGGTTGAGCAACACGGCATCGTGTTCATCGATGAGATCGACAAAATCTGTAAGCGCGGCGGCCAAAATGCCGGCGGCCCAGATGTGTCACGCGAAGGCGTACAGCGCGACCTTCTGCCACTGGTTGAAGGTTGCACGGTTTCCACCAAGCACGGC
This sequence comes from Pantoea sp. CFCC18179, assembly GCF_059412405.1. Classification (NCBI taxonomy): domain Bacteria; kingdom Pseudomonadati; phylum Pseudomonadota; class Gammaproteobacteria; order Enterobacterales; family Erwiniaceae; genus Pantoea; species Pantoea sp. CFCC18179. The sequence goes on from NZ_JBNBPM010000011.1 coordinate 28,992, forward strand.
ATGGTGAAAACTGACCACATTCTGTTTATCGCTTCCGGTGCGTTCCAGGTTGCCAGCCCTTCCGATCTGATTCCAGAACTGCAAGGTCGTCTGCCGATCCGCGTTGAGCTGCAAGCGCTAACCGTTAACGATTTCGAGCGCATCCTAACTGAGCCAAATGCGTCGGTTACCGTGCAGTACAAGGCGCTGATGGGCACTGAAGGCGTGAATATCGAGTTCACCGAAGATGCGGTGCGCCGTATCGCGGAAGCCGCGTGGCAGGTTAACGAAACCACCGAGAACATCGGTGCGCGTCGTCTGCATACCGTGCTGGAGCGCCTGATGGAAGATATCTCCTACGACGCCAGCGATCGTAACGGCGAGTCGATCACCATCGACGCCGAGTACGTTGGTAAGCATCTGGATGAGTTGGTGGCCGACGAAGATCTCAGCCGCTTCATTCTGTAAGCACTGCTGCAAAATATCTGCCCAGCCTTTGTGCTGGGCTTTTTTTTACGCAGGATATTGATGCAGCGCTTTTTTTGCCGGTTGATGATTTTGCCAACAATCGCCAGAAAGCGATATACTTAGCGCTCCTGTGGCAAACAGACGATACCCTCATGAAATACGATACATCTGAACTCTGTGACATCTACCACGAAGCTGTGAACGTTGTTGAACCGCTTTTTTCGAACTTTGGTGGGCGCAGCTCATTCGGTGGTCAAATCACCACAGTGAAATGTTTCGAAGACAACGGCTTACTCTACGATTTGCTGGAAGAGAACGGTCGCGGTCGCGTGTTGCTGGTTGATGGCGGCGGCTCAGTACGTCGTGCATTAGTCGATGCGCAGCTGGCGAGTCTGGCAGCGCAAAATGAGTGGGAAGGTTTGGTGATTTACGGTTCGGTGCGTCAAGTTGACGACCTTGAAGAACTGGAAATCGGCATTCAGGCGATTGCGGCGATTCCGGTAGGCGCAGCAGGCGAAGGGATTGGCGAAAGTGACGTGCGCGTTAACTTTGGCGGCGTAACCTTCTTCTCTGGTGACCATCTGTATGCCGATAATACTGGCATCATCCTGTCTGAAGACGCACTCGACATCGAGTAAGCCGCAACAAAAACGGGTGCCGCGGCACCCGTCGGTTCAAGCTATTACGCTTAAACCTCTTCCATTTTTCCCAGCAGTGCACGCAGACGATCCTGCCAAACGTGCTGCTCTTCTTTCAGATGCTGATTTTCACGCACCAGCGCATCCTGGTTGCCGGAAGCCTGGCTGACTTCGTTCTTCAGCGTATTGTTTTGCTCTTTCAGCTCTTCAATTTCCATCTGCAGCAGCGTGATGGTATCAATCGCCTGCTGTACTTTCGCTTCCAGTTTCTCGAACACTTCAAATGACATCTTTCTGACCTCTCCTAAATCTTGCAAGGCGTTGATAGGGCGAGCGCTTGCCTTAATATGGTGCGCTCAGCCACGATGACTCGATTGTATGTAGCCAAACCCAGCAAGTCCAGCGGCACAAGGCTTGAGCGGTCAGTCTGTAACACTTTTCAGCTTATGCCTAAAAAAATGCGCACCTTCGCGCATTTGTGGCTGCGCTCACGAAACTGAAGCGGTCGTAGCGAGACAAATCGGAGCTAAAGAAACGCAAAATACGCGAAAACGCGCATTTTTATGACGCAGCACACAATTTTCAATTTCGCTATTTCTCGTTTATGCTCGTTAACGATAAATTCACATCAACCCTACAATGAAGGCTGGGCGACTCATGGATGAGAACAACAACTGATAAAATTTAACCTCGCTTCAGGAATTCCATTATGAGTCAGACAACGAACACACTTAAAGGTCAATGCATCGCCGAATTCCTCGGCACCGGTTTGATCATCTTTTTTGGTGCAGGCTGCGTGGCTGCACTGAAACTGGCCGGTGCGGCATTCGGTCAGTGGGAAATTTGTATCATCTGGGGTTTAGCAGTATCCATGGCTGTCTATCTCAGTGCCGGTGTTTCAGGCGCGCATCTTAACCCAGCAGTCACCGTCGCGCTGTGCCTGTTCGCCAATTTTGAAGGTCGTAAAGTTATTCCTTATATTCTGGCGCAGGTTGCCGGCGCGTTCTGCGCTGCCGCGCTGGTCTACGGTCTCTACTACAATTTGTTCTTTGATTATGAAGCAGCTCACCAGATGGTGCGCGGCAGTGTGGAAAGCATCGATCTGGCCGGTATCTTCTCTACCTACCCGAACCCACACATCAGCGTTCCGCAGGCGTTCCTGGTTGAGATGGTGATTACCGCAGTGCTGATGGCAGTAATCATGGCGCTGACCGACGACGGCAACGGCGTACCGCGTGGTCCGTTAGCACCGCTGTTAATTGGTCTGCTGGTGGCGATTATTGGTGGCTCAATGGGTCCACTGACCGGCTTCGCCCTTAACCCGGCGCGTGACTTCGGTCCAAAACTGTTCGCGTTCCTTGCAGGTTGGGGCAACGTAGCCTTCACCGGCGGCAAAGATATTCCTTACTTCCTGGTTCCGATTTTTGGCCCGCTGGTCGGTGCTTGCCTCGGAGCCTTCGGTTACCGTTCACTGATTGGCCGCCATCTGCCAGTTAATGTCGTAGCGGAAACCAACACAGCAGAAAAACCGGTTGCGCGTGCACAGCAGCAGCGTAAAGCCTAAGTTTCATCGATACCACATCAGGAAAGCACAATGACTACTGATAAAAAATATATAGTTGCACTCGATCAAGGTACCACCAGCTCACGCGCCGTCGTGCTTGATCATGATGCCAACATCGTTGCGGTTTCTCAGCGCGAATTTACCCAGATCTACCCGAAAGCGGGTTGGGTTGAACATGATCCAATGGATATTTGGGCGTCACAAAGCTCAACGTTAGTTGAAGTGCTGGCCCATGCCGACATTAACTCGGATCAAATCGCGGCGATTGGTATCACCAACCAGCGTGAAACCGCCATCGTGTGGGATAAAGAGACCGGCAAGCCGGTTTACAACGCCATCGTTTGGCAAGATCCACGCACCGCCGATTACTGCAACAAGCTGAAGAAAGAAGGTCTGGAAGAGTACATCCAGCACACCACCGGTTTGGTGATTAACCCGTACTTCTCCGGTACCAAAGTGAAGTGGATTCTCGACAACGTGGAAGGCGCGCGTGAGCGTGCAAAACGCGGCGAGCTGCTGTTCGGTACTGTTGATACCTGGCTGATTTGGAAAATGACGCAAGGACGTGTACATGTTACCGATCACACCAACGCCTCACGTACCATGATGTACAACATCCACAAGCTGGAGTGGGACGATCGCATGCTGGAGATCCTGGATATTCCGCGCGAAATGCTGCCGGAAGTGAAAGGTTCTTCAGAAGTGTACGGCCAAACCAACATTGGTGGTAAAGGCGGTACGCGTATTCCCATCGCCGGTATCGCCGGTGACCAGCAAGCGGCGCTGTATGGCCAGCTGTGCGTACAACCTGGCATGGCGAAAAACACCTACGGCACCGGCTGCTTCATGCTGATGAACACCGGTACCGAAGCGGTCACCTCAACCCACGGCCTGCTGACCACCATCGCTTGCGGTCCACGCGGTGAAGTGAACTATGCGCTGGAAGGTGCGGTATTCATCGGTGGTGCGTCGATTCAGTGGCTGCGTGATGAGATGAAGCTGATCAGCGATTCCACTGATTCTGAGTACTTCGCGCTGAAAGTGAAAGACACCAACGGCGTCTACATGGTGCCAGCCTTCACCGGTTTGGGTGCGCCATATTGGGATCCGTATGCACGTGGCGCCATCTTCGGCCTGACGCGCGGTGCCAATGCTAACCACATCATCCGTGCCACGCTGGAATCAATCGCATACCAGACGCGCGACGTGCTGGAAGCGATGCAGAACGATGCGGGTACGCGCCTGCAATCACTGCGCGTGGATGGCGGTGCGGTTGCCAACAACTTCCTGATGCAGTTCCAGTCTGACATTCTCGGCACGCGCGTTGAGCGTCCGGAAGTGCGTGAAGTCACCGCGTTGGGTGCCGCGTATCTGGCGGGTCTGGCGGTTGGTTTCTGGAGCGATTTGGATGAAGTGCGCGCCAAAGCAGTGATTGAACGCGAGTTCCGTCCAAGCATCGAAACCACCGAACGTAACGTGCGTTACGCTGGCTGGAAGAAAGCGGTTGCTCGCGCCAAAGCGTGGGAAGACGAAGAGTAACATCCTGCTGACCCGCGGCGCCCTGCCGCGGGTTTTTCCCCTGCCACTCTCCCCCGCTGTGTTAAACTGCCTGCCTGTTTTTTATCAGGTGCCACCATGAAACGAGAACTCGCGATTGAATTTTCCCGTGTGACCGAAGCCGCTGCATTAGCGGGCTATCACTGGTTAGGACGCGGCGATAAAAATGCGGCCGACGGCGCTGCCGTTCACGCCATGCGCATTATGCTCAACACCATCGATATCGACGGCCAGATTGTGATCGGCGAAGGCGAAATCGACGAAGCGCCGATGCTGTATATCGGTGAGAAAGTCGGAACCGGCCAAGGCGATGCGGTGGATATCGCCGTGGATCCGATTGAAGGCACGCGCATGACGGCGATGGGCCAGGCCAATGCGCTGGCGGTGCTGGCGGTTGGTGATAAAGGCAGTTTCCTGCACGCACCTGATATGTATATGGAAAAGCTGATTGTTGGTCCCGGCGCACGCGGTGCTATCGATCTCAATCTGCCGCTCGACATCAATCTAAAAAACATCGCGCTGGCGCTGGGCAAACCGCTCAGCCAGCTGACGGTTTCAATCCTCGCTAAGCCGCGTCACGATGCGGTGATTGCGCAACTGCAACAGCTCGGCGTGCGCGTGTTCAGCTTCCCGGATGGCGATGTCGCGGCCTCGATTCTGACCTGCATGCCGGATAGCGAAGTGGATGTGATGTACGGCATTGGCGGCGCGCCGGAAGGCGTGGTGTCAGCGGCGGTGATTCGTGCAATGGACGGCGACATGCAAGCTCGTTTACTGGCACGTCATCACGTTAAAGGTGATACGGAAGAGAATCGTCGTTTAGGCGAGAATGAACTGCAACGCTGCGCTGAAATGGGCATTGAAGCCGGGCAGGTGCTGAAGCTGGAACAAATGGCGCGCAACGATAACGTGATCTTTGCTGCCACTGGCATTACCACCGGTGATTTGCTGAAAGGCATCACGCGCAACGGCAATATCGCAACGACGGAAACGCTGCTGGTGCGCGGCAAATCGCGCACCATTCGCCGCATCCAGTCAATCCACTATCTGGATCGCAAAGACGCGGCGTTGCATCAATTTATCCTGTAATCGCCTGCTTGCCGCTCTCCGGATGACGTGAGAGCGGCCACCAGCACAGCAACATCACCAGCGAAGTAACAAACATCAACATGCCCAGGCTGGATTGATCATGCTGCGGCAACAGCGCAGATAGCCACGCCACCACGCCCGAACCGAGATTCTGCAAACCACCAATCAGCGCACCGGCGCTACCGGCCAGCCACGCATACGGCTCCATCGCGCCAGACGTTGCCAGCGGGAACAACATGCCTGCGCCGAAGAAGAACAGCGCGGCGGGCACCAGCAAAGTCCAGATGTTCATCACGCCAAACCACGCCGGAACCCACATCAACAATCCCGCCAGCAAACAACTGTTCACGCCATACCACATCAGCGTGTGCCAGGATTTCTGCTCGCGTCCGGCAAACCACGCGCCAAAGAACGCCGCCGGAATCGGCAAGATGAACAGAATGCTGACGGTTAACCCATCCAACCCCAACACGCCGCCCATTAGCACGCCACAGCTGGCTTCGAATACCGCAATGCCCGCCAGCGCACCAATCAGCAGCAGCAAGTAGCGCACGAAGTTGCCATCACTTAATAACGTGGCGTAACGACGCAGAAACGGCGTGGCAGGAGTATCTGTCGGGCGCGTTTCTGGCAGCCAGCGCGCCATCGAAGCGGTAACGCCAACGCACAGCAGCAGCAAGAAGGCGAAACAGGCGTGCCAGCCAAACAGATGCGTCAGCAGCGCGCCAATCACCGGCGCCAGCAGCGGGCTGACTAAAATGCCCATGTTGAGCAAACTGTTGGCCTGACGCAACGCAATGCCAGAGTAGAGATCACGTGGCATGGTGCGCGCCATCACGCCCGCCACGCCGGTGCCTAAACCTTGAACCGCGCTGCCGAGCACCAATATATCCAGCGATGGCGCGAACATGGCGATCAACGCGCCAACAGTAAAGATCGTCATGCCGATAAGAATCACCGGACGACGGCCAAAGCTGTCCGAGAGCGGGCCGTAGATCAGCTGCGATCCGCCGTAAGTCATCAAGTATGCAGCCATCACCTGCTGGATCGCGCCGCTGCGCACGTTGAGCGTTTCCGCCATATTGGCCATCGCCGGGACGTAGATGGTTTGTGCCATCTGCCCGACCGCCACCAGCACGATCAGCATGAATAATAGAAAGCGATTTTGCGTTTTACTTATCAACATGGAACAAAATGTCTGCCTGAGAAACAAAGAATAAGCAGCACAAAAAAGGCCACCTCGGATTTATGGCGGCAAAAATATCAGGATTGCGTGACAAATCGAGAGGCGGTGCGAAAGCTGTCAAAGCTTAGCCGTCAAGCTGTGACACCAGATTGTAAACCGCAAGCTACAGTTGCTGATCTGTGCGCTGGGTTTGTCGCTGAGAGCCCTTTACCGGACGCAAGGCTGGTAATCCGTTTAAGCGATCGCAATGATAATGATATAGATGAGTTATTAACTTGAGGAGCTGACATGGCTGAGTGGATCAATGCGGAAGTAAAAGAAGTCAAAAACTGGACCGATGCGCTGTTCAGCCTGCGCGTGGAAGCGCCAATTGATACCTTTACCGCCGGCCAATTTGCCAAGCTGGCGCTGGAAATTGATGGCGAACGCGTGCAGCGCGCTTACTCCTACGTCAACGCGCCGCAGGATTCGCTGCTGGAGTTTTATCTGGTCACCGTACCGGAAGGCAAACTCAGCCCACGCTTGCAGGCGTTGCAGCCCGGCGAACAAGTGATGGTGACCAAAGAGGCAGCTGGATTCTTTGTGCTCGACGAAATCCCCGACTGCAAAACGTTGTGGATGTTGGCAACCGGCACCGCCATCGGGCCATATTTATCGATTCTGCAACAAGGCAAAGATCTGGAGCGTTTCGATAACATCGTGCTGGTGCATGCCGCGCGTTTCGCCGATGACCTGAGTTTTCTGCCCTTAATGCAGCAGTTGCAGCAACGCTACGCCGGTAAGTTGCACATTCAAACCGTGGTGAGCCGCGAAGAGATCGCCGGGTCGCTGCATGGTCGTGTGCCACAATTAATTGAAAGCGGTGAGCTGGAGCGCGCGGTAGGTTTACCGATGACGGCGGAAACCAGTCACGTCATGCTGTGCGGCAACCCACAAATGGTGCGCGATACCCAGCAACTGCTGAAAGACACGCGTGAGATGCGTAAGCATTTCAAACGTAAACCCGGCCACATGACCAGCGAACATTACTGGTAAACCGAGTGGAACCGACAATGTGGGATTTTTCCCAGTGCGGGTTTTGACTTTCCCCGGTAAAAACCGTTCTAATCGTGGGCTAAGTGAATGATTTAGGGCCGAAGCAATGAAGAACCTGCCAGCCGCGCTGCTGCTTGGCCTCGCGCTGACATTTCCCGCCTGGGCGGAGGATGCACCTGCATTAGATCGTAGCGATCATCTGCCCGCTGCGCCCTATCTGCTGGCCGGTGCGCCAACCTTCGATATGACCGTGGCTCAGTTCCGTGAAAAGTACAATGCCGCCAATCCCGATGCGCCGTTGCAGGAATATCGCGCCATTGATAATCGCGACGATAAAAGCAATCTGACGCGTGCCGCCAGCAAAATCAGCGAAACGCTGTACGCCTCCACCGCGCTGGAGCAAGGCACCGGTAAAATCAAAACGCTGCAAATCACCTGGCTGCCGGTTCCCGGCCCCGATATGAAAGCCGCACAGGCGCGCGCCATGGATTATATGACAGCCTTGCTGCGCTTCTTCATTCCTGGCTTATCCGCCGAAGATGGGCGTAAAAAGCTCGATTCACTGCTCAGCGCTGGCAAAGGCGCACGTTATTTTGCCCGCACCGAAGGTGCCCTGCGTTTCGTGGTCGCCGACAACGGTGACAAGGGGTTAACCTTCGCGGTTGAGCCGATAAAACTGGCGCTGGCGACACCCTGATCGCACCGGCAAAAATGACGAAAAGCAAAGCCAGCAACAGATTTGATCTCTATACTGTCTCGCAGACATCGCTGCCCGATGGCAGCGCTATTTCATGAATCGCGTTATGCGGAGGAAAGAATGCGACATCCACTGGTTATGGGTAACTGGAAACTGAATGGCAGCCAAAAGCTCACTAAAGAGCTGATTGAAGGCCTGCGCAAAGAGCTGTCTGGTGTTGATGGTTGCGGCGTCGCGATTGCACCGCCAGCGATCTATCTTGATCAGGCAAAACACGCCATTTCCGGTAGCCACATTATTCTGGGTGCTCAGAACGTTGACGTTAATCTGTCTGGCGCATTCACTGGCGAAACTTCCGCAGACATGCTGAAAGACGTCGGCGCGAAATACATCATCATCGGCCACTCTGAGCGTCGTACTTACCACAAAGAGAGCGACGAGTTCATCGCGAAGAAATTCGCGGTAGTGAAAGAAGCGGGCTTGGTGCCAGTGCTGTGCATCGGTGAAACCGACGCAGAAAACGAAGCAGGCAAAACCGAAGAAGTGTGCGCACGTCAGATCGACGCCGTGCTGGAAACTCAAGGCGCAGCGGCGTTCGAAGGCGCGGTAATCGCTTACGAGCCAGTTTGGGCGATCGGTACCGGCAAATCAGCCACTCCAGCACAGGCACAAGCGGTGCACAAATTCATTCGTGACCACATCGCGAAGAAAGATGCGGCTATCGCGCAGCAAGTGATCATTCAGTACGGCGGTTCTGTGAACGACAAAAACGCCGCTGAGCTGTTCACCCAGCCAGATATCGATGGCGCGCTGGTTGGCGGTGCATCATTGAAAGCCGACGCTTTCGCTGTGATCGTTAAAGCGGCAGCAGCAGCGAAAAACGCGTAAGTTAGCGTTTTAGATGCAGAAAAGGCGGCTGATTAGCCGCCTTTTTTATTGGTCACCATAAATGGCGACCCTACGAAACATTCGATGAACGCACAGTGTTTATTGCGCCAAAATCGCGCATTTATGATCCTGCAACTCTTCTGCCGAACCGCTGTTCAATTTCAACCAATTACGCTCCAGCGCCAACAGCGCTAAACGTCCATCGGGCAGCTGCGCCAGCGCCAAACCGTATTTTCCCATTTCCGAACGTGCATGCGGTATTTCATCCGCCAAGCGGATAAACGCGCTTTGCTGCGCCAGTTCGGCAACCGAAAGCGTGCGCACCTGATAACGATGCTTACGCAGCGTTGCGCTCTGCCACTGCGCATTCAGCTTGGGCGACAACGCATCCAATTGTTGCCGCACATCGGGCCGTAAGCAGGAGATATGAATATGCAGCTGATTCTGTGTGCGGCCATATTGCGCATTAATTGCCAGCGACAGCGCGCTATCCGCAATCGGTGCGCCGCGCTTTTGTGCCAACAAAGCACGCTGCTGCCAGGCATCGGCAAACAGATTTGGCGTGGTGGGTTCAAGGATAATCGGACTTTCCATGCCGGTGATTTTTTCGATCGGCATCAACAGATATTGCAACGGACCGTTGAGATCTTTCAACGTGACGAAACCCTGCGCGCGGTTGACCTGCTGACAAGGCGCGGGTTTGCCATTGGCCGCCATATTCGGCAGGCATTTTTCATTGATGATTTGCCACAAGGCATTGGAATTCTTTTGTAAATGGATAGCGCCAGCGATCAATCCGACAATCAGCAGCACCAATAATGCGGTCAGTAACTTCAGGGTACGACGCTTGCCCTGCATAGCCAGCTTCCTCTGTTCATCACCTGCCAGCATCCTCGCCTGGCAGGTGATGAAAGTCACGGACTAATCCTCAGCGCCGCGCAGAATGGCGTCGAGTTTTTCCGGCTGCAAACGAATCTGCGCCGCACGGCGATGCGCTTGCATGCCCTCGGTACGACTTTGCCGCACCGCAGGCGCAGCAATCGCCGCAATACCGTGATCGTCAATCCATTGATGCGTGCAGGTTTTTAGATACGCGCCCACCCACAAACCGCCGGTATAACGCGCCGCCGCCATGGTGGGCAGCGTGTGGTTGGTGCCGCAGCACTTATCCGAGAACACCACGCTGGCGTTTTGCCCGATAAACAGCGAGCCATAATTGCGGATGCGTGCCGCCAACGCGTGCGCATCACGCGCATGGATCTGCAAATGCTCAGTGGCGATTTCATCGGTATACGCCACCATCGCATCTTCATCGGCGCACAGCACAATCTCGCCTTGTCGCAGCCACGCTTCACCGGCGGTTTTCGCCGTTGGCAAGGACGCCAATTGCGCCTCAATGGCATGCAACGTTGCGTGGGCCACGCGCTCACTGGTGGTCGCCAGCCCGACGCGAGTGCGCACATCATGCTCGGCTTGTGCCAGCAAATCAGCCGCCAACACGCGCGGATCGGCGCTGTCATCGGCGACGATAAAGATCTCACTCGGTCCGGCCAGCGCATCAATACCCACTTTGCCAAACACCTGACGTTTGGCTTCATTTACAAAGGCGTTGCCCGGCCCAACAATCTTATCCACCGCCGGTAACGACGCGGTACCGTACGCCATCGCCGCAATCGCCTGCGCGCCGCCGACTTTGAAGATGCGGTGTGCGCCGGCCAAATGGCAGATGGCGATCATTGCCGGATGTGCGCCCGGCGGCAGGCAAGCGATGATGTTGTCGCAGCCCGCCACCACCGCCGGCACAATCGACATCACCGGCGCGGAGAGAATCGGATAGCGTCCGCCCGGTACATAACAGCCCACGGTTTCAATCGGGATGATGCGATGTCCAAGGTGCACGCCCGGCAGCGTTTCAATTTCCAGCGGTTGCAAGGTGGCGCGTTGCGCTTCAGCAAAGCGACGCACCTGCTCAATAGCAAACTCGCTATCGCGCCGGGTTTGATCGGCCAACTGCGCCAGCGCCTGCTCAATTTCCGCCGCCGACACTTCCAACTGTTCCGGCACCACGCCATCAAATTTGCTCGAGTAATCGCGTAACGCCGCATCACCGTGCTGGCGCACATTGCTGATAATCTCACTTACCGTGGCGATCAAACTGGCATCGGCCTGCGCATCTTCCCCTGCTGCTTGCTTGATAAACTGCACGCGTTGCTTGCTCATGCTTCGCTCTCCGCCAACTGGCCCAGCTTGATTTGCGCCAGCATCGCCAGATGATCGTAAACCACCCACTCATCAACGATTTTGCCGTTCACCACGTGATAGTGGCTCATGCCCATCACCAACAAACGCTGGCCGGTCGGTTTGCCCAACTCGCCATAACCAAGATGATGTCCTTCCATCACCCAGCGCACCGCCACTTTGGTGCCGCCCTCTTCACACGGGTTGGAGCAGATATGCTGCGGCATCCACGCACCATCGGGGATCATGCCGATCAGCGCCAGGGTTTGATGGATCACCGAAGCCTGGCCGTACAACTCTTTCATCAGCGGGCCATGCCACTGCACGTTGCTGGCGTACACCTCTTTCACTTTGCCCAGCATGCGCTTGTTGTAGATCTCATGCAGCCAGCCCAACACCTGTGCTTCGGTATCGCTGTGCGCCAGCGTGTAATCCGGATCGCTTTCCGGTGGATATTGCCCCAGCAGACGACGGTTTTCGCCAATCTCGGTCAGGCGGAAACCTTTATCAAATTGCTCTTTCGCCATGTTGTAGGCGATTTGGTCGGTATCCAGCCCCAACTGGCGCATCAGCGACATGTTGTCGCTCACCACCCATTCGCGGTAAATCTTGTTTTCCAAAATCATGCAGTCCGCCACGGTGCGCGTGGTGAAAGTGCGATTGGTCGGTTTGCCATATTGGCTTGATTGTGTGTGGCGGCCGCTGCCGGTGACCAGATGCGAGGTATAGAAACCGTCCACGTCATTACCGTTCCAGATTACTTGCGTCGCCATGCCACGACGTTCCGGGAACGCCACCAAACGTTGCAGCGTATCCAGCACCACTTGCTCGCGGGTGTATATGGTGCCGAGCGCGTTATACAGCACGCAGTTGTGGGTGTAATGGCTGTAGATCAGCCCGACATCGCGCTCGTCCCAAATTTTGTGGGTACAACGCACGATGTAATCGACGATATCGGTATAGCAAGGATCGAAACCGCGCATTGGCTGCACCCGCGCCCGATTCTCCGGCACCAGATCGACAAAATCACGACGCTCAACCTGTAAAACCGGTTCGGCGTGGCTGCGGGCTGAGGTTTTTTCTGCGCTCTTTTCACTGGCGGTGGCTTTATTAGCCGTGTCGGTTGTAGACATAAACACTCCTGCTTTTGACGAATTTAGGGTGAGCGCGGTCCCCGCAATGAAGCGCTGCCGATTCACCCGGCTGAATTTAGGGTGCAAAACGCCGTCGGTTATTAAGGGAATTAATAACCGTGACGTAATGCGTTATTTAAAAGTGCTGATTAATCAGCTCAGTAGCTGAAGCCGAATAGAGAGTTCATCGATACCAAGATATTCGCGAATAATCACACCATCGCGTAATTCCAAATGGGTAATTCCCGAAATACACACCGGCTTACGCGATGGCGGACCAAATTTGCCGTAGCCGTCGTGCCAGCTTAATAACGACCAGCGCAGGCTGATGCGCACCGGTTCGTTGGCATCGCGGCGCACCACTAAGTGATGCAATTGAGTTTCGCTGTCAGCAAACGACGCACGATAACCCGACAGGAAGCTGCCAATTTCCTGTTCGCCAGTAAAGCTGCTGTGGCCCGGCCCGTGCAAGGTAGCGGCGGGATGATAAACGCCCGGCACCACGCCGCTGTTGCCGCCCGCCCACATGCTGAGATAGCGCTCAATTAATCCGGCGAGCGCGCCTTCGGCATCATCGCCATCCGGGCCGCCAGCCCAACGCGCTTCCAATTCTTCCGGCGTAGGCATCTCCAAATTTTGCTGCTGGCGCATTTGCGTCAAATGTTGCGCAAAATCCGCCACGTTGGTGCCAATCTGCGCCAAAATCCCGGCACGATCCTGCAACAACCACTCTTGTTCAACCAGCCCATCACGACAGATGCGATCCGCGAAGGTGCGCACCCACACGGTTTTACCGCTCGGCACGCCAAAGAAGCCGTCGCCCAGATGCTGGATGCGCGCTTGCGTACGTTGCGACGCATACCAACAGGTATCGCCTTCACGCGCGGTGAGAATATCTTCGGTCAGCACTTGTCGCTGCGGGAAGCAATGCAACGCTTCCAGCGTTAAACGCATGAAATCATTCAGTTCGGTCAGGCGCTTTTCCGGTGTATGAAACACTACCGGCGTGGCGTAGAAATCGGCCAGTTGTCCGATATCCTTTTGCTCCCACACCACATGCGTGAGCGTCAGGATGAACTGCTGAATAGAATCAAACTGGGGACTGAAACCCGGCAATCGCATTACTCAACCTCCTCAGAACGAAATAGCAGTTGGCCGTTCTCTTCCACTACGCCATGACGCGGACGTCGCGCGGAGTGCCGCACCACCAAGGTGCCGGGAATCACAATTTGCTCCGGCGCCATCACCGCGCTGTCGATTTGTTGCATCAGCAATCCAATGGTGCGCTGTACCATTACTTCAACCGGCTGGCTGATTGAAGTCAGCGCATACGAAGGCCAACCCGCCGGGCCGACATCGTCATAGCCCACCACGGAAACATCCTGGGGGATGCGCAGGCCGAATTCGTAACGCGCCACATCCATCACCGTCAGCGCCATGTGATCGTTAACCGCAAATACTGCATCCGGTGGCGCAGCACTACTGAACAATTGGCGCGCCACCTGCGCGGTGTGTTCGCTGCTGTTCTCGCCAGACACAACAATAACCTCATGCTGGCACGACTGAAGCGCATCGCGGAAACCCTCTAAGCGCAACTGATTCACCGAAGCGTTATCGGCGCCGGTTACACAGGCAAAACGTTGATGTTCGCCTGCCAATAAAAACTCGGCGATTTGTCGTGCGGCGGCACGGTTGTCGGTATTGACGCTGGATGCCATGCCGCTTTCGGCGGTGCGATTGAACAGCACCACTGGGATGCCTGCGCCGTGGCACTCTTCCGACAATTCATCGGATAACGCGCCGGATGCCAACACAATGCCATCGACACGGTACTGCATGATCTGGTCGAAGATGCGATCAACATTGCTGTCGCGATCGCTGACGAACAGCAGCAAATGGTAGTTAAGCGCATCCAACTCACGTCCCAGCGCTTCCAGCACATGCGGATAGAACGGGTTATCGAAACAGGAGATCACCACGCCGACAATGCGTGAGCGTGCGGTGTTCAGCGAACGTGCCAGCGCGTTGGGGCGATAACCTAACTCGCGGGCAGATTGCAGCACCTTTTCACGCGTTGCCGGGGCAATGCTGGCTCCGGGCGTGAAGGTGCGCGACACCGCCGACTGCGAAACGCCAGCGTGCTGCGCAACTTGTTGTGAGGTCACTGGACCGAAGGTCTTACGTTTCATGGCGTTATCTTCCTGTTTAGCACACTGATGCGCGGGTGACTGCCGGGCATTGTAGCCAATTTCACCGGCCAGACTCACCTGCTTCGGTGTGTGTTTTTTACTCTTACACCAGTTTTGCATGCGTATGCAACAGACAATAACTTTTTTTTCACAATGCCAAGCACGCACTTTACAAACCTGAAATCATTTCGTAACTTCGGCCGTTGAATACGTATTCAAAGAAAACCAAATAATCGACCCGGACTCAGGAAGAAACCCGCGTTTTTAGTCACATATCTGGCTTGAAAAGAGGTTCAACACTATGTTTCGAGCACTGTTTAGCCGTCCCGAGTTGTTGGCGTTTTTTTTAATGAGCGTGATGTTTTTTATCTGTATTCACGGCTTCGATGCGTTCATGGCACCGTACATGGTGCGCTTGGGCATTGAACCGCAAACCATCGGCATGATCATGGGCGCTTCTGGTTTGGCCTCGTTATGCATCCGTTTTCCACTCAGCGTCATCTCCGACGTGATGAAAAATCGCAAAGTGTTTATGCAGTTCGCGTTGTTGTTGCCGGTGATCGCCTGGCCGCTGGCGTGGATGTTCCCCGCTGCGCTGACGTTCTGGCTGGCCAAGCTGGCATGTGGCATCGCTGCCGCCAGTTGGGTGCTCTACAACATTATTTTCATTCGCTATTTTCGTCGTGATGAAGCACCTGCCGCCGTGGCCTTGCTGGCGCTGGCTGGGCCGATTGGCGTGTTTATCAGTAACGCGATTTGCGGCGCAGTCGCGCTGTGGTTCGGCGATACGCATGCGTTTTTTGTCCCTGCGGCCGCCGGTTGTCTGGCGTTGCTGCTCAGCCTGCGCATTCGTGAAGGGGAAGATATTCACCGTGCGCCCCATCTCAAAGCCTGCGTGGAAAGTGCCAAACGTCAGCTTGGCGACAGCACCATCTGGTTTATTGGTTTGCTGGCGACGGTAGTGATTCTGGTGCCGTTCGCCACGCGCGACACGCTCACACCGATTTACGCGCAGCAGTTGGGTGCCAAAGCGGGCACGCTGGCGGTGCTGAGCAATATCCATTTGTTGTTTTATGGCATAGCCGTGGCGATGTGCAGTTCGGTGTTTTATAAGCGACTTGGCTTAGTGAACACCGCGCTGGTTGGCATTGGTCTGCAAATCATCTCGTCGGTTTTCATGCCGTTCACCAGCAACCTGTGGCTGATTTATCTGTGGCAAGGTCTAGCTGGATTTTCCTTCGGCATGGCGTTCGCGGTGTTTATGTCACTCAGCGTGGTGAATACCACGGAGAACGAACAAACCACGCGCATGGGGCTGTTCCAAACCATTTACTCATGCGGCATGTTTTTCGGCCCGGTGCTGATGGGCGTGCTGTTGCAGCACGTGAATTTGTCGGCCGGATATTGGGTGATTGGCGGATTGTGTCTGATCGCCGGATTGCTGACGCCGCTGGCCGCGAAGCGGGTGCAGATGCGTCATATGCGTCGTGCCACTGAAAACCATGAAGAAGTTGCTGAACGCGTGAGTTAATAACGGTCACCTTAAATGGCGACCCGACGAAGTCCTAAACCCCCGTTTCACGGGGGCTTTTTGCTGCCTGTCACTTGAAAAAACTGCGTAATTTCTCACTTTTCACCTTTTCTTTTTTTGCCGCTTTACGTCTTTTGCATACGTATGCAAACCTATTTCTCGGGATGCAATTACGAGGAAAAGAACATGGCAATCTGGTTAAAACAGGCGGCAGCAAAAGCCGAACGTCAACAGCAGCAACAGCGCGTACGCAGCGATGTGGAAGCGGTGCTGGCACAGATCGAAGCGCGTGGTGACGAAGCCGTACGCGAACTCTCAATCAAATTCGATGGCTTCGCCCGCGATGATTTCCGCTTATCGCCGCAGGAGATCAACGCCTGTTTGCAGCAGCTGAGCAAGCAGGACGTTCGCGACATCGAGTTCGCGCAAGAGCAGGTTTATAACTTTGCGCAAGCACAGAAAAGCTGCCTTAGCGATCTGGAAATCGAAACCCGCCCAGGCGTGATTCTCGGCCATCGCAACATTCCCATCAGCAACGTCGGTTGCTATGTGCCGGGCGGCAAATATCCGCTGCTGGCGTCGGCGCATATGTCGATCATCACCGCCAAAGTGGCCGGTTGCGATCGTATCGTCAGCTGCGCACCGCCGTTCCACGGCCAACCGGCGGCGGCGATTGTCGCAGCACAATCCATGGCGGGTGCGCACGAGATCTATGCGTTGGGCGGCATTCAAGCGGTCGGTGCGATGGCGATGGGTACCGAACGCATTGCACCGGTCGATATGCTGGTTGGGCCGGGCAACGCGTGGGTGGCCGAAGCGAAACGCCAGCTGTTTGGCCGCGTTGGCATTGACCTGTTTGCTGGCCCAACTGAAACGCTGGTGATCGCCGATGACAGCGTGGATGGCGAACTGTGCGCCACCGATCTGCTCGGCCAGGCGGAACATGGCCCAACATCTCCGGCGATTTTACTCACCTGTTCGCGCCAGCTTGCCGCCGATACCGAACGCTTTATCCACCAGCTTCTGCTGCAACTGCCAACCGCCGACGTGGCGCAAAAAGCCTGGCACGATTACGGCGAAATCATTCTGTGTGCCAATCACGAAGAAATGCTGGCGGAAGCCAACCGTATCGCCTCTGAGCATGTGCAGGTGATGACCGATCGTGATGATTGGTATCAGCAAAACATGCGTAATTACGGCGCGCTGTTCCTCGGCCCGCGTACCAATGTGGCGTTTGGCGACAAGGTGATCGGCACCAATCACACGCTGCCGACGCTGGGCGCATCACGCTATACCGGCGGTTTGTGGGTGGGGAAATTCATGAAAACCTGCACCTTCCAACGCGTGACCAGCGACGTCGCCTCAGCGGAAATCGGTGCCTACTGTTCACGCCTCGCGCTGTTGGAA
This sequence comes from Pantoea sp. CFCC18179, assembly GCF_059412405.1. Classification (NCBI taxonomy): domain Bacteria; kingdom Pseudomonadati; phylum Pseudomonadota; class Gammaproteobacteria; order Enterobacterales; family Erwiniaceae; genus Pantoea; species Pantoea sp. CFCC18179. Next base: position 46,591 of record NZ_JBNBPM010000011.1, read on the forward strand.
GGCTTTGCCGGTCATGCCGAACAAGCCAACATTCGCGTGCGTCGCTACGGGCAGCAAACGGTGCCGTACGCCGCGCCCGCGCCAGTTGGTGCGAAATAAGGAGGTGCATATGGTGCCGAATACGCCCTCTTTCCGCCTGGATGGACATCGCGCGCTGGTGACCGGCGGTTCGCGCGGCATCGGCTTTGCTGCCGCTGTCGCGCTGGCACAAGCCGGTGCGCAAGTGTGGATTGCCGCGCGCGATGGCGATCGCCTCGCCAGCGCGGTGCAGCAAGCCGCCGAAGCTGGATTAACGCTGCATCCACTGCCGCTCGACGTGTGTAACACCGCGCTGGTGCGTCAAACCTTAGACGAGTTGCCGAGCTTTCATGTGCTGGTTAACAGCGCGGGATTGGCGCGCCACCAGCCGTTTTCGCAAGTGAGTGAAGCCAATTTCGATGCGGTGATGGAGGTGAATCTGCGTGCCACCTTCTTTCTGTCGCAGCTGGTTGTGGCGGGCATGCAAGCCGCGCAGCACGGCGGCAGCATCATTCATCTCTCCTCGCAGATGGCACACGTCGGTGGCCCGCAGCGCAGCGTCTATTGCGCATCAAAAGCGGCACTGGAAGGGTTAACGCGTGCCATGGCGCTGGAACTGGGGCGCGATGGCATCCGCGTTAACACGCTATGTCCGACATTTATCGAAACCGAACTGTCGCAAGCTTCGCTGGCGGATGAAGCCTTCCGCCAGCAAACGCTGCGCCGCATTCAGCTTGGCCGCCTTGGCACGTTGGAGGATGTGATGGGGCCAGTGGTGTTTCTGGCGTCGCCCGCCGCCGCGTTAATTACCGGCAGCGCGCTGAAAGTCGATGGCGGTTGGACGGCTTATTGAGGAATAACCATGAAAGCATTACTGCGTCGCGATGTGCTGTTGTTTTTCATTATTAGCCTGCTGTTTTTTATCAGCATTCACGCCTTTGATCCGTTTCTTGCGCCCTACATTACTTCGCTGAATGTGGAAGCGCGCGTGATGGGTATCATCATCGGTGCCACCGGTTTGGCCTCCATGTTGCTGCGTTTTCCCACCGGCATCTTGTCGGATCGCTTTCGCAGCCGGAAACGCATTATCCAGATTGGTTTGCTGTTTACCCTGCTGGCCTGGCCGGTGGTGTATGTATGGCCGACGCCGGAAACGCTGTTTATCGCCAAACTGGCCGATGGCGTGACCAGCGCGACGTGGGTGGTTTACAACGTGATGTTCGTGGCCTATTTCCCACCACTGGAAGCCGCCGCTGCGGTGGCGATGCTGAGTGTCACTTCGCCGGTTGGCACCTTTATTGGCATTTCAGTGGCGGGATTTATCGCCCGTCATTTTGGGGCGGAATCGAGCTTTTTAGTCGCCTCCAGCGCCGCACTGTTGGCGCTGCTGCTGACCTTTTTCATCCGCGAAGAACGTCCGCAAGCGATGCCAACCGAACAGCGGCTTTCGGCGGTGCGCGTGCAACTGCGCGATCCGTCGGTGTGGTATCTCGGCGGGCTGTGCGCGTTGGTGATGATGGTGCCGTTTGCCACCCGCGATACCTTAACGCCGCTGCTGGCGGAAGGTTTCGGCATGGCGGCGGCATCATTGGCGACCTTGAGCGGCATTCATCTGTTTTTTTATGCGCTAGCCACCGCGCTGTGTGCGCCCTTCTTCTATCGCGTACTCGGCTTGCGTAATACCGCGATTATTGGCGGCTTGCTGCAAGGTGCGGTGGCAATTGCCATGCCTTACGCGCCGAACATCTGGCTATTGTACGGCTTGCAAGCGCTAGCGGGCTGCGCCTTCGGCATGATCTCCACGGTGCTCAATTCGCTAATCGTGACCCGCACACCCGCCTGGCAACAATCCACCCGCGTTGGCTTGTATCAAAGCATCTACTCTGCCGGGATTTTCTTTGGCCCGGTGCTGGTTGGCTACATCAAGTATTACTTCGCGATGCAGCAAGGTTTCATGGTGATTGGCGTGATTTCGCTGCTGTCGCTGCTGCTGGTGCGGCATGTGATGCAGATGGTCAATGCGCGTCCGGCGGCGGAGGGCTAAGTATGTCGATTCCATTAGTCCTGCTCGGCGGCACGCTGTGTGATGCCGCGCTGTGGCAACCGATTTGTCGTTTGCTGCCGCAGCAACCCGTCATCATTCCAGAAATCGGCGGTGCGGAGAGCGCTGAGCAGCTGGCGGCGCAGTTGCTAAACAAGCTGCCTCCGCGCTTTTTACTGGCTGGATTTTCGCTCGGCGCCTTGGTGACGCTGGAGATGCAAGCCCAAGCGCCGCAGCGTATAGCGGGATTGACGCTGATGGCGGTCAATCCTCTGGCCGATGCGCCGACCAATGCCGCCGGACGCATTGCGTTGCTGGCACAAGCCGAAGAACACGGCATGACGCCCGTCATTGAGCAGCTGTGGCCGCGCTATGTGCATGCATCGCGGCTGGCGGACAGCGACCTGTTTCATACGTTGTGCGCGATGGCGATGCGCAACAGCCTTGAACGCTTTCGTCAGCAAACCGCCATCGCCATTCAACGTCGCGATCTGCGCCACACCTTACCCGCGCTGCATGCGCCGCTGCTGATTCTCAACGGCGACAGCGACGTCATTTGTACCCCCGAACATCATCACCTGCTGGCGAAAGCAGCGCCGACTGCACGCCACATCACGCTTGAGCAATGCGGACACTTTCTGCCGCTGGAACAGCCGCAAGCCTGCGCCAGCGCGCTGCAAACCTGGATAAAGGAGAGCGAACAATGCGTATCAACCCACTGAAACAACGCCGTGAACCGATCATTAACGGCTGGCTGGCGATTCCCAGCAGCTACAGCGCTGAGATTGCCGGTCACCAAGGTTACGACGCAGTAACCGTAGATTTGCAACACGGCCTGATTGATTTTGCTGCCGCGTTGAGCATGTTGCAGGCGCTATCATCAACACCCGCTACGCCGCTGGTGCGTGTCTCGCACAATGAACCGGCACAGATCATGCGCATGCTGGATGCCGGGGCGTACGGCATTATCTGCCCGATGATCAACGACGCCGAAGAAGCGCAGCGTTTTGTGGATGCTTGTCGCTATGCGCCGCAAGGTTCGCGATCGTTCGGCCCGGCGCGCGCCTTGTTGTATGGCGGCAAAGATTATCCGCAGCATGCCAATCAACAAATCTTGACGCTGGCGATGATTGAAACCCGCGCCGGGTTAGCCAATCTGGATGCGATTCTTGATGTCGATGGCCTGGACGGCGTATTTATCGGCCCCAATGATCTGTCTTTAACGCTGACCGGCCAGGCCAGCGCCGAATCGCAGCATCCTGAAATGCTCAATGCCATTGAACGCGTGCTGAGCCGCACGCGCGCCTGCCACAAGCTGGCGGGGATTTTCTGCACCAGCGGAGAAGCCGCCGCGCAACGTGTGGCGCAAGGTTTCCAATTGGTCACACCCGCCAATGATGTCATGCAATTAACTCATGCCGCACGCCACGCCGTTGCCAGCGCGCGCGGCGAAGCGCTGCCTGCGCGTTCCGGTTCGGGTTATTAAGGAGAAGAAAATGAAACAGCAAACGTTAACTGCCGCTGCGGCACGCACCCGCCTGATCGCGCCAGAAGATATGGTTTCGTGCAATCTGGCGTTTATCGACTGCAAACTGCCGGGATCGCATCTCAAGCAAAACTACTCGTTTATCGGGCCGGGTGTGACGCAATCGTCTGAGCAGGTGATCAACATTCCTGAAGCGCACGGCTTCAATATTGGCGCGGCGGCGATGCCGAAAGGCGTGACCAACAATCTGCATCTGCATTTCACTGCCGAAGTGTTCCTGATCCACGAAGGTCGCTGGCGTTTTCGTTGGGGCAACCAAGGCGAAAATGCGCTGGAGCTGGAAGCACCCGCGATTGTCAGCCTGCCAACGTGGATTTTCCGTGGCTTCACCAATGTCTCCGCTACCAATACCGATGGCTGGGTATTTACCGTGCTCGGCGGCGATAACACCGGCGGCATTATCTGGCATCCAGAAGTGATGGCGGCGGCAGCAGAGTATGGACTCTATCTCAGCCCGAATAACATGCTGATCGATACCTCAGCCGGTGCCGCGATTCCGCCAGTTGCGGAGCGCATGCTGCCGTTGCCGCAAGCAGAAATGGCGAAACTGGCACATTACACGCCAGAGCAAATGGCGCAATTTGCCGTAACCGGCGAGCAGCGTGCGTGGTGCGATCATGCTTTGCTGGATGGGATGTTGCCGGGACACGGCGCGCGTATGGCGCCGGTGATTGGCTATGGCATCAGTCAGGATCGCCAGGTCAATCCGCCGATCATTGTACCCCATGGCTTCTCAGTGGAATGGCTGGCGCTGCCCGCCAACGGCGAAATGGGCGCGCATCGCTGCGAGCAGGTTCAGGTATTGATGGTGTTCAAAGGCTCGCTGCAAGTGACGTTTAATCGTGATGGCGAGGAAGTGACGATTAACGCGCCGGAACGCTCGGTGGTTTCCGTACCTGCAAATAGCTGGCGGCGTTATCAGGCGCAGAATGGTGAATGCGAAGTGGTGATCACCACGGCTGGCGACGGACGCAAAAGAATTGAGTGGGATAAAGCGATTGTCGATGCTGCCGCGGAGTTAGGTTGGGGACTCGATCCGGATGGTTATCTGGTGCGGCAAGCGCTGCTGCCATTGGTGGCACAGCGCGCAGGGCGACGGTTGGCAACGCAGGAATAAAAAAGGTCACCATGAATGGCGACCCTACGGTTCTAGAGGCGGTCCAAAGGGACCGCCAGCATTAAAGTGATTACGGCTTCATCACCTGGTCATAGCTGCCGCCATCAGCGAAGTGGGTTTTCTGCGCTTGCGTCCAGCCACCAAACTTGCTGTCGATGGTGAACAGCTTCACTGGCGCGAAGGTGCTGGCGAATTTCTTCGCTACCGCTTCGTCACGCGGACGGTAGAAGTTCTCGGCGGCGATGGTTTGACCTTCAGGTGAATAAAGGTACTTGAGATAATCTTCGGCCACTTTCCGCGTGCCCTGCTCATCCACCACTTTATCCACCACGGAAACCGTTGGCTCCGCCAAAATCGACTCGCTTGGCGTGACGATTTCAAACTTGTCTTTACCCAGCTTATCAACCGCCAGATAGGCTTCGTTTTCCCACGCAATCAGCACGTCGCCAATGCCGCGTTCAACGAAAGTATTGGTGGCGCCGCGTGCACCGGAATCCTGCACTTCGACGTTTTTAAACAGCGATTTGACGTAAGCCTGCGCTTTGGCCTGATCGCCACCGTTTTGATCCAGCGCCCAACCCCATGCCGCCAGATAGTTCCAGCGTGCTCCGCCTGAGGTTTTTGGGTTTGGCGTGATAACAGAAACGCCCGGTTTAATCAGATCCGGCCAATCATGAATGCCTTTCGGGTTGCCTTTGCGCACCAGGAATACGATGGTCGACGTGTACGGCGCAGAGTTATCCGGCAGGCGTTTGATCCAATCTTTATTGATACGACCTCGGTCAGCAATAGCATCCACATCGGATTGCAGCGCCAGCGTAACCACATCAGCACGAATGCCATTGATCACTGAGGTCGCTTGTTTACCTGAACCGCCGTGCGACTGGCGAATCACCACGTTGTCGCCGGTTTCTTGTTTGTAGTGGGCGCTAAACGCTTTGTTGTACTGCTCGTACAGCTCACGAGTAGGATCGTAAGAGACGTTTAGCAGCTGAATATCCTTTGCCAGAACACTGGTTGAAGCCAGTAACAGGGTGACACCAATACTCCACTTGTTCATTGCTTGCTCTCCCGAGGTCGTTATAGAACAAGACTGACACAAACTTATCCATGAATTAAAGAATTAAAAATAAGCTGTTATAACTTGGTGGAATATATACAGAGATGAAAAAGGCGCGATTTGCGTCGCGCCTTGATGTGGCAGGATTAGTAGAGTTTTTTCGCGGTATCCAACCAATCGCGTTTGAATGGACGCTTCATGTTTTCAATCGCATCGATGATGTCGTGATGCACCATCTTCTCATTCTGAATACCGACGCAACGACCGCCGTAACCTTGCAGCAGCAGCTCGATTGAGTAAGAACCCATGCGTGACGCCAGAATACGGTCATAAGCGCAAGGCGCGCCGCCACGCTGAATATGGCCAAGTACGGTCGCGCGTGTTTCGCGTTTGGTTTCGGCTTCGATAAAGTGCGCCAGATCGTCGATATCACAGATGTGCTCAGTGATCGCCACGATAGCGTGCTTTTTACCTTTGGCGATGCCCGCTTTGATTTCAGCCACCAGCTCTTCGCGGGTATATGGAATCTCTGGCAATACGATGAACTCACATCCACCAGCAATCGCCGCCGCCAGGGTTAAATCGCCGCAGTAACGGCCCATCACTTCAACAATGGAGATACGTTGGTGGGAAGATGAGGTGTCACGCAGGCGGTCAATCGCTTCAACCACAGTTTCCAGCGCGGTGAAATAACCGATGGTGTAATCGGTGCCCGCCACGTCGTTATCGATGGTGCCCGGTAAGCCGATGCACGGGAAACCCATTTCAGTCAGGCGCTTGGCACCCATGTAAGAACCGTCACCGCCGATGACCACCAGCGCATCAATGCCGCGCTTTTTCATGTTATCAATCGCGGTTTGACGCACCTCATCGTTACGGAATTCTGGGAAACGCGCGGAACCGAGGAAGGTGCCGCCACGGTTGATCATGTCTGACACGCTGTAGCGGTCGAGGTTGATCATGCGATCTTCGTACAAGCCCAGATAGCCGTCGTAGATACCAAAAACTTCAAGTCCTTCACTCAGCGCGGAACGTACAACTCCGCGAATGGCTGCGTTCATGCCTGGGGCGTCGCCGCCGCTGGTCAGTACTCCGATTTTTTTGATCATGACAACCTCTGGATTGTTCAAAACTAAGGATTATTCCTGCCATGTGCCCGGCTAGGGACCCGCTCGCGATCGCATGGCTTAATAGTTGCAGAATAGTATATCAAAGGCATGCTGCTGAATTGATTCAGGTCAGACAAGTTTTCGCTATTTTTTTACAGAGTTGTTAGCGTTCCGTCATTTTTTATGTGCAACAACATGATTTTTATACGCTAAAACTGGAAAAACCTTGTTGATTTCCTGGTACAACAGAACAGGGATCCTGATGGATGATCACGTCCGAGCCGGGAAACTTTTGCAGGATCGCCTGTTCTATTTGATCGGCCACCTGATGCGCCTGCACCAACGGCAAGTGATCGTCCATCTCTAAATGCAATTGGATAAAGCGCGTTGGGCCAGATTGACGCGTGCGTAACGCATGTGCACCGCGTACGCCGGGCCAATGGGTTACCACATCGATAATCGCCTGCTTTTCCGCTTCCGGTAACGCGCGATCCAGCAGCGACTGTACCGCCTCATAACCCATGCGCAACGCGTTGTAGAGGATGTACACGCCAATGCCCAACGCGAATAACGCATCCGCTCGTACAAAACCATAGCTGCTTAAGCCCAGCGCGACTAATATTGCCCCGTTCATCACCACATCGGATTGATAGTGCAGCATGTCGGCACGAATCGCCTGGCTACGCGTGCGACGCACCACCCAGCGCTGGAATGCCACCAAAATCAGCGTTGAAAACAAGGCAATCACCGTGACGACGATGCCGACCAATGGCGCATGCAGCGTGTTGGGTGAGGCCAGATGTTGAAAACCGGTGAGAAACAGAAACAGCGCCGAACCCGAGATAAACATGCTCTGCGCCAGCGCCGCTAGCGACTCGGCTTTGCCATGTCCAAAGGTGTGATCGTCATCGGCTGGCTGCAGCGAATAACGCACCACTAACAAGTTAGTGAGCGATGCGGCGATATCCACCAAAGAATCCACTAACGCCGCCAACATACTAACCGATCCGGTATGCCACCAAGCGAAAATCTTGACGATTAACAATGAAGTCGCCAGCGTGGTGGCCGACAATGCCGCCCGGTTAACTAATTTTGCATAGGAAGAATCCATGCCTTGCCTCGTCGGCTCTCGCACCTCTTAGATGCGGCCTTATGATTTGCAGAATGGCTAAAGTTTATCACCGGCTAATGTGCGCTGCGTGATTGAATTCTAAGGTAATGATGTGAGAGAGAAATGACAGGCAAAAAAAACCCCCGCATCATGCGGGGGAAGACAGGGATGGTGTCTATGGCAAGGAAAACAGGGATACTATGTTACTGGTTACTGCTGGTACTACTCACTGCTTGCAGCGGTGATGATGGCTGCAATCCTGAGAGGCGACGAACTTCAGCGATTCGGCGCTCATAATTCTTCTGCAATGTCGCTTGCTGTGCAGGCGTTAGCAGGTGGTACATCTGGTTACGAACCCGAGCCATTTCGACTTGCTGTTCTATCGCTGCGCGGGCTTGCTTTTCTGCCTGCTGTCGAATAGCCGATTCGTTAAATTTGTCTGCAATGACAAGGTCATGCATAGTTTCTATATCTTGAACGCTGATGGTTGGACGCTCGTGTCGCGCTTGCTGCATCAGGTCTCGCATCTGTTGCCGCTGTTGCTCAGTGAGCTCAATACCATCGAACATGTAGCTTTGCGGATTTTGCGTCATACTGCCTGTCGTCAATCCGCTGTTCGGATGCATCTCGTCAATCGTCGTCTTGTCAGCTGCTTCGGCGTTGGCCTGACTGAGAACCATCGCTGAGGCAATGACGACGGCGGTTAAGTAGCGCATCGTTAACTCCCAGTTCGTTCCGTTTGCGATTCAACGAGAGCCAGTGTACGGCGGTGGCTGCAAACATCCGTCAGGGGGTGTAAAACTACGTAAAGCGTTGGATTGCAAGTCAAGGAACACGGTATTTTGCCTGCGGAGGGCAATAAAAAATGAATAAAATCCTGTTGGTTGATGACGACCGCGAATTAACTTCGCTGCTTAAAGAACTGCTTGAGATGGAAGGTTTTGAGGTGATTGTGGCAAGCGATGGTGAGCAAGCGCTTAACCTGCTGGACAACACCGTAGACTTGTTATTGCTTGATGTGATGATGCCGAAGAAGAACGGTATCGATACTTTGAAAGAACTACGCCAACAGCATCAAACTCCGGTCATTATGCTAACCGCGCGCGGCAGCGAACTGGATCGCGTTTTGGGCCTTGAACTGGGCGCGGACGACTATCTGCCTAAACCTTTTAACGATCGCGAACTGGTGGCGCGTATTCGTGCCATTTTGCGCCGTTCCAACTGGAGCGAGCAGCAACAACAGCACGACAATAGCTCACCAACGCTGGAAGTGGATTGCCTGCGCCTGAATCCAGGTCGTCAGGAAGCCAGTTTTGACAGTGAAACGCTGGATCTCACCGGCACCGAATTCACCCTGCTCTATTTGCTGGCTCAGCATCTCGGTCAGGTGGTTTCGCGTGAGCATCTCAGCCAGGAAGTGTTGGGCAAGCGTTTAACGCCGTTTGACCGCGCTATTGATATGCACATTTCTAACCTGCGTCGTAAATTGCCGGAACGTCGTGATGGTCATCCGTGGTTTAAAACCCTGCGCGGACGCGGCTATCTGATGGTTTCGGCATCATGATTGGAAGTTTAACCACCCGCATCTTCGCCATCTTCTGGCTTACGCTAGCGTTGGTGTTGATGCTTGTTTTAATGGTGCCGAAACTCGATTCACGCCAGATGACCGCGTTGCTGGAAAGTGAACAGCGTCAAGGCACCATGATTGAACAGCATGTTGAAGCGGAATTATCGCAGGATCCGCCGAACGACCTGATGTGGTGGCGCCGTTTGTTCCGCTCCATCGACAAATGGGCGCCGCCGGGTCAACGCTTGTTACTGGTGACTAGCGAAGGCCGCGTGATTGGCGCACAGCACAATGAAATGCAGATCATCCGCAATTTTATCGGCCAGTCTGATAATGCTGATCATCCGCAGAAGAAAAAGTATGGTCGCGTTGAAATGGTTGGCCCTTTCGCGGTACGCGATGGTGAAGATAACTATCAACTCTACCTGATTCGACCCGCAACCAGTTCGCAGCTCGACTTCGTCAATTTGCTGTTCGATCGGCCTTTGTTGTTGCTGATTGTCACCATGTTGATCAGTTCTCCCCTACTGTTGTGGCTGGCGTGGAGCCTGGCGCGCCCCGCTCGCAAACTAAAACATGCGGCGGATGAAGTGGCGAGCGGCAACTTGCGCCAACATCCAGAACTGGAATCAGGTCCGCAGGAATTCCTCGCTGCGGGTTCGAGTTTCAACCAAATGGTGAGCGCGCTCGAACGCATGATGACAGCGCAACAGCGCCTGCTATCCGATATCAGTCATGAATTGCGTACGCCATTAACCCGTTTGCAGCTGGCAACAGCTTTACTACGTCGTCGTAATGGTGAAGGCAAAGAGCTACAGCGCATCGAAACAGAAGCGCAGCGTCTGGATGGCATGATCAACGATTTGCTGGTGTTGTCACGAACGCAGCACAACAACGCGCTGGTTAGCGAAGCGATGAAAGCCAATCAGCTGTGGAATGGGGTGCTGGAAGACGCCAAGTTTGAAGCCGAGCAGATGGGTAAACTGATGGATGTGCCTTATCCGCCGGGGCCTTGGCCGCTGTACGGTAATCCGCATGCGCTGGAGAGTGCGCTGGAGAATATCGTGCGTAACGCGCTGCGCTATTCAAATTCACACATCAGCGTCAGCTTCTCGGTAGATATCGAAGGTATCACCATCCATGTCGATGACGATGGCCCAGGCGTCAGCCCTGAAGATCGTGAGCAGATTTTCCGTCCGTTCTACCGCACCGATGAAGCACGCGATCGCGAATCTGGCGGAACCGGTTTGGGCTTAGCGATTGTTGAAACCGCCATTCAGCAACATCGCGGTTGGGTGAAAGCCGATGACAGCCCGTTGGGCGGTTTGCGCCTGACGTTGTGGTTGCCGCTGTACTCCGCTCGCCAATAATTTGGTATGCTTCGGCCCCTGTTTTCCGGGGGCCGATTTATGCTGAACATTGTCTTATTTGAACCTGAAATCCCGCCAAATACTGGCAACATCATCCGCCTGTGTGCAAATACCGGTTTCCAATTACACCTGATTGAACCGCTGGGCTTCGCCTGGGATGATAAGCGTCTGCGCCGCGCCGGATTGGATTATCACGAATATACCGCTTTGAAAAAGCACGCGAATTACGCGGCATTTTTGGCGGCTGAAGCACCACAACGTCTGTTCGCGCTCACGACCAAAGGCACGCCAGCGCACAGCGCGGTAAGTTATCAGAAAGGTGATTATTTGCTGTTTGGTCCAGAGAGCCGTGGCTTGCCAGCAGAGATTCTCAACGCGTTACCCGCGGAGCAGAAAATCCGTATTCCGATGATGGCAGAAAGCCGTAGCATGAATCTGTCGAATGCGGTGTCGGTGGTGGTGTATGAAGCGTGGCGCCAACTCGATTATGCTGGCGCGCTGATCAAAGGCTAGATGCCGTCGCCGTACTCAAAACCTGCGCCGTTAAACAGCTGATCCATATCCATTGACGGTTTATCACTGGTCGGTTTGCCAACGATACGTGCTGGCACACCGGCCGCCGTAGTATGCGGTGGCACAGGCTGCAACACCACAGAACCGGCACCGATTTTCGCGCCGCGTCCTACTTCAATGTTGCCAAGGATCTTGGCTCCCGCACCAATCATCACGCCTTCACGGATCTTCGGATGACGATCGCCGCTGGTTTTACCGGTACCGCCGAGCGTCACCGATTGCAGGATGGAAACATCGTTTTCGATAATTGCCGTTTCACCAATAACAATGCCAGTGGCGTGATCTAACATGATGCCGCGACCAATGCGTGCTGCCGGGTGAATATCGACGGCAAAAGAGACGGATATTTCGTTTTGCAGATATACCGCCAAGGCGCGGCGGCCTTCTCGCCATAACCAATTGCCAATGCGATACGCCTGCAACGCGTGGAAACCTTTTAGATACAGCAACGGCGTCGAGTACTTATCGACGGCGGGATCGCGCTGGCGGACCGCCTGAATATCGTAGGCCGCAGAAACAATCATTTCCGGGTCTTCGCGATAAGCTTCTTCCACGATTTCGCGAATGGCGATGGCGGGCATGATCGGGTTCGCCAGCTTGTTCGCCAGCATGTAGCTGAGCGCGCTGCCGAGATTTTCGTGCTTGAGTAATGTCGCATGGTAAAAACTGGCCAGCATTGGTTCACAGTCGGCCAGCGCTCTGGCTTCGGCTTTGATATGGTTCCAGACCAGCTCTAACTCTTCAGACGACATTGCTGTTTGCTCCCGATAAAAAAAGCGCCTGATAGGGCGCTACAGGTGATGACGCTGTCGCATCCTGCTTCAGCTTTGGCTGTTCTCGTCCTTCCGTGCACGGCCAAGTAACGTCAATGCTGCCTCTCGCGCTGATTTTCCGCAATAGAGCACCTGATAAATCTGCTCAGTGATTGGCATTTCTACGCCTACGCGCGCCGCCAATGCTTTGACTTCTTTGGTGTTTCTGTAACCTTCTACAACTTGTCCGATAATGCGTTGCGCCTCATCAACGCTCTCGCCTTGTCCCAACATCATGCCGAAACGACGGTTGCGCGACTGATTATCGGTACACGTCAGCACCAAATCGCCTAATCCTGCCATGCCCATAAAGGTGGTGGCATCGGCACCTAATGCAGCACCCAAGCGACTCATTTCGGTCAGGCCACGGGTGATCAATGCGGTACGCGCATTAGCACCAAAACCAATACCGTCAGAAATCCCCGCACCAATCGCAATCACGTTCTTCACTGCGCCACCTAACTGCACGCCGATGAAGTCCTGATTGTTGTAGACGCGGAAACTTTTGCCGCAGTGCAGCTTTTGTTGCAGATCTTCAGCGAACTGCGCATTTGTCGCCGCCAAGGCAATAGCGGTTGGCATACCTGCTGCCAGCTCTTTTGCAAAGGTTGGCCCGGAAATCACCGCCAGAGGAATCGCATCACCGAGAATCTCGCGCGCGACATCCTGCAACAATCGTCCTGTCTCTTTCTCCAATCCTTTGGTCGCCCAGACGATACGTGAATCAGCACGCAAATGCGGTTTAAGCTGCGTCAGCACATCGCCAAATACGTGGCTCGGCACCACAACCAGCAGATCGCGGCTGGCGCTAACCACAGTAGCTAGATCGGCTTCAGGAACAAGATTGTCAGGGAAAGGGACATCGGGCAGGAAAGCGGCATTGCAGCGGTCAGCTTGCAGCTGCGCTACGCTTTGTGGATTGTGGCCCCAAAGCAGAACCGGATGGCCATTGCGGGCCAGCGTGATGGCCAATGCGGTGCCGTACGAGCCGGCACCGATGACGCTAATTGAAGCGTTGAGTGTAGTCATCAGGCATCCTGATGTGGCGCTTCGCCTTCACCTTGCTGCTGCAGATAGTTCATGAACAGCGCATCAAAGTTAACTGGCGCGAGGTTGAGCTGCGGGAAGGTGCCGCGAGAAACCAGGCTAGTAACGCACTCACGCGCATACGGGAACAGAATGTTCGGGCAATACGCACCAAGGCAATGCGCCATTTGCGTGCCTTCGATACCGCTGATGGTGAAGATACCAGCCTGCTGGACTTCACACAGGAAGGCAGTGTCTTCACCAACGGTAGCGGTAACGGTAACGCGCAGAACCACTTCAAAAACGCCATCAGCCAGCTGAGAAGAGGCGGTATCCAGATCCAGTTTAACTTCAGGTTCCCACTCTTTCTGGAAAACCTGCGGCGCGTTTGGCGCTTCGTAAGAGACGTCTTTGGTGTAAACACGTTGAATCTGGAACTGCATTTCGCTGTTGCTTTGTTCTGACATGAGACTAAATCCTGTGAGTTAAAATTGTCTGATCGAAAAGTTATGCCTGGAGTAAAGGATCAAGTCCTTGACGCCCATCCAGCGCGTAAAGATCGTCGCAGCCGCCAATGTGCTGCGCATCAATAAAAATCTGAGGCACCGTGGTACGGCCGCTGCGTTGGATCATCTCTTCACGTTTCGCCGCGTTCCCGTCAATGGGAATCTCCTGGAACGACACGCCTTTTTGATCTAATAACGCCTTGGCACGGTGGCAATAAGGACAAGTGACTTTGGTGTAAATCTCTACGTTCGCCATTTGGTTACCTCTAAGAAATTATTTACCGCGCACCAGCGGCAGATTTTCGCCGCTCCAGCCGCTCACGCCATCTTTCAATACGGAGACTTTTTCAAAACCTGCTGCGCTCAATTTCGCTGCAGATTCACCCGCACTTTGACCGGTGGCGCAAACTACAATTATGTGCTGTGACTTGTGCTTTTCCAGCTCGCCAAAGCTCTCTTTTTTAATGTCTGCTGCCGCTACGTTAATTGCCCCTGAAATGTGTCCTTTGCGGTAATCGTCACGTGAACGAACGTCTACCACCACCGCGTCCTCTTTATTGATCAGGTGGGTTGCTTCACCACGACTGATGGTTTTTACTTTAGAGAACATACCTTTAACGGTGGTCACAATCACGAGGACGAGTAAAGCAACCCATGCCAGACTGAGGATGGGGTGATTGCTTGCAAACTGCATAATTTCTTGCATGAGGGGTAACGACTCCAAACCGGGCTGATAAGCTAAAACAAGGGTTCTGAGTATACCTGCGCCACTTCGCATGTACAGTCGCTAACGGGCCAGAGTTACGATTTGTGCGTCATTTTCCAAAAAAAGTGTTCTAATCGCAAAATTAAGACAAAGTTTATGCCGTTAAGCTCGGTACAGACATTTTTAGCAAAGTAAAACCCGGCCGGGCTAACTGGTAAGCGGCTGTTCATCGTGGAATAATTATCGACTATGAAGGGAAAAGCGACCGTTACACATACAAGGACCCGTTTCAACGGCCCCACGCATCCGTTGGCATTTCGCTGGTCTGAAATATCCCTCAGTCTGCTGGTAGCGGGCGCACTGTTAATGCCTGTTGCCGCACGCAGCGCGGATGACAATAAAACGCAGTTAAAGTCGATCCAGCAAGATATCGCTGAGAAAGAAAAAAGCGTTAAAGCGCAAAAAATTCAACGCAGTAAACTATTGGATCAACTGCAAAGTCAGGAAAAAGTGATTGCGCAGGCCAGTCGGCAACTGCGTGAAACACGCAACAGCCTAAGCACGCTTGACGCAGAAATCGCGCAGCTTAGCGCGTCAATTTCTCGTCTGGAAAAGCAGCAAGCGCAGCAGGAGAAACTGCTTGCGGAACAATTGGATGCTGCTTTCCGTCAAGGCCAACACAATGGCGTACAACTGCTGCTGGGCGGTGAAGAAGCGCAGCGTAGTGAGCGCATCCTTGCCTATTTCGGCTATCTCAACGCCGCACGTCAGAAAAACATCGACGATCTTAAGCTAACGCAGCAACAGCTCGCGGAACAGCGCCAGTCGCAGCGCGCCAAACAAGATCAGCAAAAATCTTTACTTGCCCAGCAGCAGACACAACAAAGCAAATTAGAAACCGCCAGCGCGGCGCGCAAAAAGACGCTTAACGTGCTGGAAAGCTCACTGCAAAAAGATCAAGCCGATCTGGTCGAAATGCGCGCCAACGAAAGCCGCTTGCAAGACAAAATTGCCAAGGCGGAACGTGAAGCGCGTGAACGTGCTGAACGTGAAGCGCGCGAAGCAGAAAAAGTGCGTCAGCGTCAGGCACAGGCAAAAGCCAAAGGTTCTAGCTATCAGCCCACGCAAAGTGAGCGTGAGTTGATGGCGCGTACCGGCGGATTAGGTAAGCCCGGCGGGCAAGCCGTCTGGCCGGTACGAGGACGTATCGAACACCGCTTCGGTGAATCCATGCAGGGCGAACTGCGCTGGAAAGGTCTGGTGGTTGATGCGCCAGAAGGCACCGAAGTGAAAGCCATCGCTGATGGTCGCGTATTGATGGCCGACTGGCTGCAAGGCTACGGTCTGGTTGTGGTACTGGAGCACGGTAAAGGCGACATGAGCCTTTATGGCTATAACCAAAGCGCACTGGTGAGCGTCGGTGCTCAGGTGAAGGCAGGACAGCCTATCGCCCTTGTGGGCACCAGCGGCGGCCGCGGCACGCCCTCGCTCTACTTTGAAATCCGACGTCAAGGACAGGCCGTCAATCCACTCCCGTGGTTAGGAAGATAAGTTTTGTTTCGACCCTCTAAGCTCTCGGCCGCCGTGTGCGGCCTGTTTTTCACACTTTCCGCGCATGCTGGAAAGCTCTCCATCGTGATCGACGACTTTGGTTATCGCCCGGTCGAAGAGAATAAAGTGCTGCAAATGCCCACGGCGATTTCGGTTGCCGTGTTACCTAATGCGCCACATGCGCGAGAGATGGCAACCAAAGCCCATCAGGGCGGTCGCGAAGTGCTGATTCACTTGCCCATGGCTCCGCTCAGCAAACAACCGCTGGAAAAAGACACACTGACTCCGGAAATGAGCAGCGCGGAAATTGAGCGCATTATTCGCGAAGCTTCCGGAAAAGTGCCTTATGCGGTCGGTTTGAATAATCATATGGGCAGCAAGATGACTTCCAGCCTGCCCGGCATGCAGAAAGTGATGCAGGTGCTGAATCACTATAATTATTACTTTCTCGATAGCATGACCATCGGCAACAGCCAATCCGTTCCAGCGGCGCAAGGCACCAAAGTTAAGGTACTGAAACGTCGCGTATTCCTTGACGATAGCCAGAATGAAGCCTCGATCCGCACCCAGTTTACCCGTGCAGTTAAACTGGCGCAGCGTGACGGCTATGCGATTGCCATCGGCCACCCGCATCCCACCACGGTTCGCGTGCTGCAACAGATGCTTCCGACCTTACCCGCCGATATCACCTTGGTGCGCCCAAGCCAGTTGCTAAATGAACCGCTGCATCAAGGCACTACGCCGCCGCCCGCCAAACCGTCAGCGCCACACTTCCGCGCGCCTGGCACGTGTAAGGCAAACAAGCCTGTGCCACCGGTGCCGCAGAGTCGCGCTATTGAGCTGATAGGCGACAGCATTGTGCAAAGCCGCTTGGTTCAGTCGATAAAGCAACTCTTCTGATATCAGGAGAAATGAGATCCATGAGAAAGAAAATTCTGCTGTTGGATACCGGGCGCGAATGGGGTGGCGGCACCAACAGCATGCTGGAGTTGCTGAAGCGCATTGATCGGCAGAAATTCGATGTGACCTGCTGTTTCTATAACAACTATGCGCGCGGAAACAGCGAAACCATTGAATCGATTTTAAATTCGATTGCTATTCCGGTGATTTTTATTGCGCAGCAACGCCAGCCTAAATGGGCGAAAATAAGCAAAGAGTTGTTACGCACGCTATTTATGTTCAACCGTTCATTAAAGAAAGAGATGGTCGATCGCGTTGATGAGAAGTGGCGTGTGCGGCCGAATGCACAACAGATCGCCTCGATATTACAAACCGGGCAGTTCGACGCGTTGTATATGAACAATCAACCCAGCACCAATGTAGAAGGTTATCGCGCTGCCAGGGATTTAGACATCGCGTTAATTCAGCATTGCCGCATTGAGCCGCAATTGAACGATCGCTTAGTTAAGATGGTCAATCAGCGTGTGGATGCGATTATTGCCGTCTCACACGGAGTGAATCAGACATTACGCCAAAGCGGGATTGATGCGCAGCGTTGTTTCACCGTCTCCAACGCTATCGATATCCACCAAACATTACCAAGTCGCGCGCAAGTGCGCGAACGTTTGGGCTATGCCACGGAAACGTTCGTATTTGGCTCGATCGGTTCTCTTATTACACGTAAAGCGAACCACCATATTTTGCAGGCTTTAGGAAAATTTAAACGCGCACATCCTGAGGCCAATTGGAAAATGGTGGTTGTGGGTTCAGGGCCAGAGCAGGAAAAGCTGGTTGTGCTGGCGCAAAATGAGCAGATCGAAACACACGTCATATTTACCGGCTTTCAAAATAATCCGCTAGATTATTTGTCGGCTTTCGACACGTTTATTCTGGCTTCAAGCAGCGAAGGTTTACCGCGCGTGGTACTGGAATCGATGCTGGTAAAAACCGCGGTTATTGGCTCGAAGGTGGTAGGTACCGCAGAATTAATCAATCATGACGAAACCGGATTGCTTTTCGAGTATGGCGATGTTGATCAATTAAGTCGTTTCCTTACGACTGTTTGGCAAGACGCAAACTTACGCCAGCGGTTAATCGATACTGCGGAAGCGCGCGTGCGCGAAAATTACGCTATAGAGAATTATGTTACCGGTGTCGAAATGATTCTGGGAAACTGCATTGAAAGGAAAACACATGTTTGAATTCTTCAATAAAAACTACCGTCATATTCGCTCACGCCACAACATTCCCTATTCGTCGGGAAGTGCGCAAGGCAATACACCGGTAACGTCAATTGTGATTCCTTGTACCGGTGCTGACTATATTGAAGAAGCCTTGTTGAGCGCAGAGTTTGCCGCTCGCTTTACGCAAGACATTGAAGAAATTGTCATTGTTAGCGACCAACCTGAACAGGCTTTTGGCCCATTGCCAGCGAAAACACGCGTGGTTACGTTGGACGTTCCTCTGCGCGAGGAAAGTTATCGCTATAAGCAAATCTATCGCAGCCGACTGATCAAAATACAAGCACCGCTGCAGGCCAAAGGTGAAGGTATTTTGATGATCGATTCCGATCTCAATCTGCTTAACGCCCCCAATATCAACATGCATGCTGGACATCTTTATTCGAGCTTTCGCCAGGGAAAGATGATCGCCAAATTAGCCGGTGCAGAGGAAAGTGCGATTCCAGCTTACTACAAGCCTGCAATTCGGCCCTATTTTGAAGACCACGTGAATGGCGCTTATTTAGCGGCAACGCGACAAACCTGGAAGCGTATTTGCCCATTGTGGTTAACGCTATTTCAGGATACCTGGGAATTGATGAACGACAGCCAACCGCCGACAGATCAACTTCCGCTTTCAGCGTTATTGGATATGCTCGATATTCGCACCATTAATTTAGGCGAATGGGCGAACTGGCCGGTTTCTAAGAAAATTGGCGGGACTTCAGCGGTCATTCCCACCGAGGTGATTGGCGCACACGGCGGTTTTCCATTGAGTGAATGGCAGAAGTATTTGCAAGATCCCACTCAGCCACTCACTTTCAAAGGTCAGGATTACACGCGCAAAGTGCGCTACCTGACGGATGCAGAGAAGAAGCAATCTTGACATTCTCCGGCCAAGTGGCCGGAGCATCATCATTAATCCCAGTTCAACACCACTTTGCCCGAACGGCCCGATCGCATCTCATCGAAGCCTTGTTGGAATTCATCAATGTGATAGCGATGGGTGATTATCGGCGTGAGATCGAGGCCAGATTGAATCAGCGCCGCCATCTTGTACCAGGTTTCGAACATCTCACGACCATAAATGCCTTTGATGAACAAGCCTTTGAAAATCACCTGATTCCAGTCGATAGACATTTCGCCCGGTGGAATGCCCAACAGCGCGATGCGTCCGCCGTGGTTCATCACTTCCAGCAAGGTGCGGAAAGCGGGTGGTGCGCCGGACATTTCCAGGCCGACATCAAAGCCTTCAGTCATGCCCAGTTCAGCCATTACGTCACGCAGATTCTCCTGCGCCACGTTAACCGCACGCGTTACGCCCATTTTGCGTGCCAAATCGAGGCGGTATTCATTGATGTCGGTGATCACCACATGACGCGCACCAACGTGCTTACACACTGCCGCCGCCATAATGCCAATCGGGCCGGCACCCGAAATCAGCACATCTTCACCCACCAAATCAAACGACAGTGCGGTATGCACCGCGTTGCCGAATGGATCAAAAATCGCCGCCAGTTCGTCAGAGATATTGTCAGGGATTTTGAAAGCGTTGAAGGCCGGAATCACCAGATATTCGGCGAAACAGCCCTGACGATTGACGCCCACGCCGACCGTATTGCGACATAAGTGCGTGCGCCCTGCGCGGCAATTGCGGCAATGTCCGCAGGTGATGTGCCCTTCACCGGAAACGCGATCGCCCACGGCAAAACCTTTCACTTCCTCGCCCATGCCAACCACTTCACCGACATATTCGTGGCCGGTAATCATTGGTACCGGAATGGTTTTTCGCGACCAATCATCCCAGTTATAGATGTGCACATCGGTGCCGCAAATCGCGGTTTTACGGATCTTAATCAGCAAGTCGTTATGGCCAGGTTCAGGAATCGGCGCGTCCTTGACCATCCAGATGCCTTCTTCAGCTTTTAATTTGGCAAGTGCTTTCATTTCGCTGCTCCTGCAATGACGCTCAACTGCTGACCAATGCGGGTAAAGGCGGCGACTGCGTGTTCCAGCTGTGCCTGGGTGTGTCCGGCAGAGATTTGCGTGCGAATGCGCGCCTGACCTTGCGGCACCACCGGATAGAAGAAGCCGGTGACGTAAATTCCTTCTTGCTGCAATAAACTGGCGAACTGCTGCGCCACTTTGGCATCACCCAGCATCACTGGAATGATGGCGTGATCGGCACCGGCCAAGGTAAAGCCGGCGGCGGTCATTTTCTCGCGGAAGAAACGGGCGTTTTCCCACAGACGCTGGCGCAACCCATCGCCTTCACTCAGCAATTCCAGTACGCGCAGCGAGGCAGTGACAATCGCCGGAGCCAGTGAGTTGGAGAACAGATAAGGACGCGAACGCTGGCGCAGCCATTCCACCACTTCTTTTTTCGCCGCCACGTAGCCGCCCGATGCGCCGCCCAACGCTTTACCCAGCGTGCCGGTAAGAATATCGACGCGATCCATCACGCCACAATATTCGTGCGTACCGCGCCCGGCCGCGCCGACAAAGCCGACCGCGTGTGAATCATCAACCATCACCAGCGCATCAAATTCATCCGCCAAATCGCAAATGCCTTGCAGGTTGGCGATCACGCCGTCCATCGAGAACACGCCGTCGGTGGCAATCAGAATGTGGCGCGCCCCTTTATCACGCGCTTCCTGTAAGCGTGCGCGCAGTTCATTCATGTCGTTGTTGGCATAGCGATAACGCTGCGCTTTGCACAGGCGCACGCCATCAATAATTGACGCATGATTGAGGGCGTCCGAGATAATCGCATCTTCCGCGCTGAGCAGTGTTTCAAACAGGCCGCCGTTGGCATCAAAACAGGAGGAGAACAGAATGGCGTCTTCCATGCCAAGGAATTCGGCCAATTTATGTTCAAGCTGTTGGTGGATGTCTTGTGTGCCGCAGATAAAGCGCACCGACGCCATGCCAAAACCGTGTGAATCCATACCATCTTTTGCTGCCTGGATTAATGCCGGATGGTTGGCTAAACCCAAATAGTTATTGGCGCAGAAGTTGATCACTGGCGGGCTGTTGGCGACATTGATTTCCGCTTGTTGCGCCGAGGTAATGGTGCGTTCTTGTTTGAACAATCCGTCCTGGCGCGTTGTCTCAAGCTGTTGACGGATTTGCGAATAAAACTGATTGGACATGATTCTGCTCCTCAGATAGCAAATATTTGGCACATATTACTGATCGAATCGCATCGTTCCGACATTTCCGCCATCAATATCTCGGTTTTGCAGCATAGTTCACGCTGCGAACAGGATTTGTGCAACGCTTACGGAGTCATCTGGCTGCCTGCGCTGGGCTGAAATGTTATGATGTGAAGTATTCGTGGGTGAAACCTCCTGTTTCCCCCCAACTCTTTAAAGGCAAAGCATATGATTATCGTAACCGGTGGCGCTGGCATGATTGGCAGCAACATTGTTAAAGCGTTGAACGACCGTGGTCTGACCGACATTTTGGTGGTGGATAATCTGAAGGATGGCACCAAATTCGTGAATCTGGCGGATTTGGACATCGCTGATTACATGGATAAAGAGGAATTCCTCTCCTACATCATGTCTGGTGAAGATCTCGGCCCAATCGAAGCGGTATTCCACGAAGGCGCGTGTTCAGCCACCACCGAGTGGGACGGCAAGTACATGATGGACAACAACTATCAGTACTCCAAAGATCTGTTGCACTTCTGTCTGGAGCGCGAAATCCCATTCCTGTACGCCTCTTCCGCGGCAACCTACGGCGGCCGCAATGAGAACTTTATCGAAAAGCGCCAATACGAGCAGCCGCTGAACGTCTACGGCTACTCCAAAATGCTGTTCGATCACTACGTACGCCAGATTCTGCCAGAAGTCGAATCACCGGTGTGCGGTTTCCGTTACTTCAACGTGTATGGCCCGCGCGAAGGTCATAAAGGCGGCATGGCCAGCGTGGCATTCCATCTAAATACCCAGATCAGCAACGGTGAAAATCCAAAACTGTTTGAAGGTAGTGATGATTTCCGCCGCGACTTCATCCACGTTGATGATGTGGTTGCCGTGAATCTGTGGTGCTGGGAAAACGGCGTTTCGGGCATCTACAACTGCGGCACGGGCCGTGCGGAATCCTTCCAGGAAGTGGCGGATGCGGTGCTGAATTTCCATCAGCAAGGCGAAATTGAGTACATTCCGTTCCCGGAGAAGCTGAAAGGTCGCTATCAGGCATTCACTCAAGCCGATCTCACCAATCTGCGTGCCGCTGGCTATGACAAGCCGTTCAAAACCGTCGCGCAAGGCGTGGGCGAATATATGGTCTGGCTGAACCGTAAAGCATAAGGAAACCGGCACCAGCGATGAAAATTCTGGTTATTGGCCCGTCGTGGGTCGGCGATATGATGATGTCGCAAAGTCTCTATCGCACGCTCAAGGCTGAGCATCCTGATGCAGTGATTGATGTGATGGCACCCGCCTGGTGCCGCCCTTTGCTATCGCGCATGCCGGAAGTGAATCAGGCACTGGCGATGCCGCTCGGCCACGGTGCATTAGCGCTCGGCGAACGTCGTCGTTTAGGGAAAACCCTGCAAGCCAGCGGTTACGACCGCGCTTATGTGCTGCCGAACTCTTTCAAATCGGCGCTGGTGCCTTTCTTCGCCGGCATTAAACGTCGCACCGGCTGGCGCGGCGAAATGCGTTACGGCGTGTTGAACGATGTGCGCGTGCTGGATAAAGCGGCGTTTCCGCTGATGGTTGAGCGCTATGTGGCGCTTGGCTATGACCAGCCGATTGCCTCGGCGCAGCAACTGCCGCAACCGCTGTTGTGGCCACAATTGCGCGTCGAAGAAGATGAAAAACGCATGACCGCGGCACAGTTTGCGCTGTCGGCCGATCGTCCGGTGATTGGCTTCTGCCCCGGCGCAGAGTTTGGTCCGGCGAAACGCTGGCCGCACTATCATTACGCCGCCCTGGCCGAGCAACTGATTGGTGAAGGCTATCAAGTGGTGTTGTTTGGTTCGGCAAAAGATCGCGAAACCGGCGACACCATTATTCAGTCGTTATCAGATGACGCAAGCGCGCACTGCAAAAATCTGGCTGGCGATACGCAGTTAGAGCAAGCGGTGATTCTGCTGGCAAACTGCGTGGCCGTGGTCAGCAATGACTCAGGCTTGATGCACATCGCCGCGGCGCTCAATCGTCCGCTGGTGGCGCTCTATGGCCCAAGCAGCCCAGATTTCACGCCGCCGCTTTCGCAGCATGCCCGCGTCATTCGCCTGATTACCGGCTACCACAAAGTGCGCAAAGGTGATGCCGAGCAGGGCTATCATCAAAGCCTGATTGATATTCAACCAGCGCGAGTTCATCAAGAGTTGCACGCGTTGCTGCATCCGGTGCAGGAGTAGAAATGCACGTTTTAATTGTTAAAACCTCCTCAATGGGAGACGTGCTGCACACGTTGCCTGCGCTCACCGATGCGATGCAGGCGATCCCTGGCATCAAATTTGATTGGGTGGTTGAAGAAAACTTCGCGCAAATCCCTGCCTGGCATCCGGCGGTGGATAAAGTGTTGCCGGTGGCGATTCGCCGCTGGCGCAAACATTGGTTTGGCAGCCAGCAGCGTGAAGAACGCGTGCGTTTCAAACGCGATCTGCAATCACGCCAATATGATGTGGTGCTGGATGCGCAGGGCCTGATCAAAAGCGCCGCGCTGGTGACGCGCCTGGCAAAAGGCGTTAAGCACGGTCAGGACAGCCGCAGCGCGCGCGAACCTTTCGCCAGCTGGTGGTATGACAAACGCCATGAAATCGATAAGCAGCAGCACGCGGTTGAACGTACGCGTGAGTTGTTTGCCAAGAGTCTCGGCTACGAAAAGCCCAGCACGCAGGGCGATTACGCCATCGCCGGACATTTCCTCTCAACGCTCTCCACTGAAGCGCAGCCTTATTTAGTGTTTTTGCACGCCACCACGCGTGACAACAAACATTGGCCAGAATCCCACTGGCGTGAGTTGATCGGTCTGGTGCAGCCGACAGGCATGCGCGTGAAATTGCCGTGGGGTGCCGAACATGAACATCAGCGCGCTCAGCGACTGGCGGAAGGTTTCGACCATGTTGAAGTGTTGCCAAAACTCACGCTGGAGCAGGTGGCGCAACAGCTTGCCGGCGCGCGTGCGGTGGTTTCGGTGGATACCGGTTTGAGCCATCTGACTGCGGCGCTGGATCGGCCGAATATCACGTTATACGGTCCCACCGATCCTGGTTTGATTGGCGGCTATGGCCAGAACCAATATGTGCTGCGCCCGGCACAAGGGCACAACATGGCGGATATTCAAGCCAGCGATGTCGCCGCGATGATGCAGGAGATGGCGATTTAACGGGATGCTGCGCTCATCTTTTGCTGCGCATATTCCGTTAATGTCATGCCTTGAGTACGCGGCTGCAACCAACTGAAAAGCTGCTCTAAATCGTCGTACAGCCGCTCAATGTCAGCCTCATTTTTGAATGTGGGGCTGCCATCTGGCATGAATTCTGATGAATGCAGCATAAACTCCACGTAATCGTTCCCCTGATTAATCGTCTGTTCAACTACCTGCTTCATCTGCGCCACATTGCCGCCAACCGGACGCAACCAATTCACTGACGCGCCACGTTTTTTACCGCGCACATCATTCCACACTTTTTTCAATTGATTGGTTAACGCGCCGTAACGGTACTGAATGCTCATTGGCAGCTCGAGTAGCGGGCTATTCCCTGCTTTGGAAATGTCGTTCGCATCAAGGTAATAAGCATGATCGGGGAAATGACGATAATCCGTACCACCGTTGCCTTGAGGTGCCCCGGAAGCGTTGCGCCAATCCACGCGCGGCGTAACGGAGCAATCGACCAAATAACCGTTGTCGATCAGCGCGCGCGCATAGATCTCATCAAACGCCCAGCGTCCAGCACGATGGCTGGTCATTTTCTGTTGAAACGCGCTTTCCAGTAAGTCAGTCATGAAAGCGACCTTCTCACGCAGAATGTTTTCTGGATACTCAATCAAATAAGGCTGATAGCGCCAATCGTCATCGGTTAAAGCATGCTCTGGCGGGCTAAACCAGGCGTGAAGATGCATGCCGATTTCACCCTGTTTGCGTGCCAGCAAATCCCGGCCAAATTCAACATAAGCCGGATCGCTCGCCATTTCATAGTTGGTCAGCCAGGTCGGTTTAAAACCGTACTTCTCACACAACGACTGGAAGCGCGGCAGGAAGCGAACATTGTGCGTGGTAACCTTGCCGCTGCGATTGCGCCACAGGTTATCCCCTTCCGTATCGAGAGTGATTAAAAACGCAGGCTTATCCATAACTTATCCGATAAAATGAGCAATTTCTCGTCGTTATGGTACGCAAGCCAACCAATCAGGGCAAACATTTCATCCGTCGCGCCGCCACAGATGTTGGTAGCAGTATATGGTCGGTTAAACTAGAGTGAATTAAACTGCACATGGCTGCGACTACGTCGAATGCTTACCGTAATGGCAAAGCGTATTCTTTGAAGCTAAACGTACCTAATAAATTGATTTTTCTTATATTCAGCACTGTTTTCTCAGGGGATGATAACCACGTTGTCATACAAAACAGGCTGGCGATTAGGAGCAAAAGAATTTGTCGAAGCGCATTCTGATGGTTATCGATGGCCTGCCAGGCGGCGGTGCCGAAAAAGTCGTTCTGACGCTGGCAGAAGGTTTTCTCCGCCAGGGGCATCGAGTGTCGCTTTTCTCATTGCGCAAGGTATGCGAATACCCCATTCCCGCAGGTGTGGATTATCAAACAGTGATTGATCACTGCTCTCGTCCATGGCGTAAATTAACTGAAACCTATCGTCGTGCTCGTCAGTTGGATGTAGCGGTGCGCCAAAGCGAAGCGCTGCATGGCAAGTTTGATTTGATCCTTTCAAACTTACACAAAACAGACCGCATTGTTCGACGCGCAAAATCATTGGATTTGCATAAAACCTGGTATTGCCTGCACGGTGTATTTTCCGCTTCTTACCTCGCGCGTAAATCAGGCTTTTCATTATGGATGAAGCAGCAGAAAATCCGTCAAACCTATCAAGGCCGACAGCTGATTGGCGTTTCACAATATGTCATTGACGATGTGATGCAGAATATCGGCGTGAAACCCAGCAAAGCCCGAGTGATATTTAACCCGTTCGATTTCGATCTTATTTCCCGCAAGGCCGCCGAACCTTGCCCATTGGCGGGCAATGATTTCATTCTGCATGTTGGGCGCTTTCATGAAGCAAAACGTCACGATCGACTACTGCAAGCGTATGCGCAAAGCGGTATTTCTGCCCCGCTGGTTTTATTAGGTCAGGGAAATGAAAAAAAGACGGAAAGATTACGCCAGCAAGCCGAGGATTTAGGCATTTCTGCCCGCGTACGTTTTGAAGGTTTTCATGCCAATCCTTATCCGTGGATTCGCCATGCGCGGCTGTTAGTGGTCAGTTCAGACAGTGAAGGATTCGGCAATGTGCTGGTCGAAGCCCTGAGCAGCGGCACTCCAGTGGTCAGCACTCGCTGCCCCGGTGCACCTGCGGCAATTTTGTCTGGCGATCTGGCGCGTGGGCTGGCCGAGATGAATGCAGAGTCGCTGGCGCAGAAAATGCGCGAAATTTATACCAACCCACCTGAGTTGCAAAAATTGGACTTAAGCATTTATAGTCTCAACGTTATTTGTCAGCAATATTTGCAACTCGTTGAAACTGTAGAGCCTGCATACTCAAGCCCTCAGCACATTCCGAGTTAATAGGTCCCCATGATGGTGTGACCGCCTCATGGGGATAAATTATTGGCTTACGTCATTCTGTTCATCATATTTCTACCGGTTAAATGGGTGATGAAAATCGTCCATGGCAGGACCGGTAAAAATCTCATTATTCAAACCGCCAAGATTGGCGATTTCATTAATATCACCCCGCTGTTGACCCATTTGGGTAAAAGCGATGCTTTATTAAGCCAATGTGTTGCGCCGCTCGCTACGCGTGATAACACCATCGAAAACATCTGGTATATCGAAGATCATCGTTCTGGCTTACTGAAAAAATTCAAATTGGTTTGGCAGCTGCTCAATCGCTACGACAACATTTACCTGTTGCACCCAACCAATCTGAATCTGTTTATCGCCGCATGCTGCAACGCCAGCAATAAACAGTTCCTCTCCAGCTATCGCCGTAAAAGCTATCAAGCCCTGTTTTACGCCACGGCTTCGGGCACGGTACAGCATGAAAAAAACACCCTGACGCTGGAAAACTATCTCAAGCTGGCCGATCGCTCTTTCACAAAAGAGAGTTATCCCAAACATGCCACGCAGCCTCTTTGGCAACCGGCCACGCTGCCCAGTGAAATTACGCAATTTGATGGCATTCTCATTGGTATCAGCATCACCGCAGGTAATCAGGCAAAAACCATTCCGCCACTTATTTGGCAGCGTCTTTTTGACCATTTAACCGACTTACCCTGCCAGTTTTATGCATTTGGCGCACCGAATGAACAATCACGCTTACAAGAGCTGTATAAAGTTGTCGGCGCGCGTGAAAACGTGATTAGTATGGTGGGCAAAGTGCCATTGGAAGATGTGCCTGCGGCGATCAGCGAGATGGATTTTTACATCGCGTCTGATTCCGGCAACGTCTACATTGCTGATGCGCAGCAAGTGCCGATCATTTTAATTTATGGTCCTTGCTGCGTTGAAGAGCAACGCCCGCTCGGTGATGTACTGCTGATTGGTCCCAACCATATTGCACCGTCGTCGTTTGTTTTCGCGGCGCAGTACAAATTTATGCATCCGACTGAGCAACTGTTTGAACTCGATCAGCGGAAGCTAAACGATATTCATGAATTTATTAGCACACGGCAACAACAACGCCGGGCGCGACGGAAAAACATTAAAACAGCATGACCATGCAGCCAGAGAATCCTCCTTTACTCTCCATCATCACGCCGATGTTCAATGCTGGCGAGATGTTTGCCACATTCATGCAGTCATTGCTGGCGCAAACGCTGAACGAACTGGAAATCATCATTGTTGATGATGGCTCAACTGACGGTTCTGGCGAACGCGCTGACGCTTACGCGCAGCAACACTCGCATGTGCGCGTGGTTCATCAAGAAAATGGCGGCGTTTCACGCGCGCGCAATGCTGGGCTGGCGGTGGCGCGCGGCAAATATGTTTCGTTCCCGGATGCCGACGACACCATGGATGCGGCGATGTATCAAACGCTGGTTGAAATGGCCGAAAGAGATAACCTCGACGCCGCGCAATGCAACGCGGAGTGGTTTTTCAAAGCCAGTCAACAAGTCAAACCGCTGATTCCAACCGATCGCTTAACCAGCACCGAAGTATTGGGCGGCGCGGAGTGGCTTAATAAAGCCCTGAAAACACGGCGCTATATGCATGTGGTGTGGCTGGGCATTTACCGCCGCGAATTGATTGAACAGTTAAAACTCTACTTTGAGCCTGGCCTGCATCATCAGGACATTCCCTGGACTACCGAGTTCATGCTCAACGCCCAACGCGTGCGTTACACCGATCGCGTGCTGTATCGCTATTACATGCATGATGCTTCAATCAGCAATCGCAAACGCACCGGGCAGCGCAACGTGGAATATCAACGCCATTACCTTAAAATCGCGCAATTGCTGGAAGAGATCAACGCACGCTATCGGCAAAAAGTGACCATCTACCCGGCGTTTCACCAGCAGATTACGTATGAAGCGCTAAGCGTATGCCATTGTATTCGCCGTGAACCGGAAGAGAGCGCGCGTCAGGCGATGATCGCCGACCTGTTTGCCACACAAACCCACAAACGCATGTTGCGTAACGCGCGTGGTGTGCAGCAATGGTACCAATTGCTGTTGTGGCTCAGCCGGATTTATCGCTGGCGCAAGAAATAAGCGTCTTTCACGCCCTTGGGGTTTGCCTTACAATCAGCTGACTGAATTTTGAGATCATTTGAGTATGGCAAGCCCGATTCCAGACCAATTTGCAGCGAAAAATATTCTACTGATCAAGCTGCGCCATCACGGTGACATGCTGCTGACCACGCCCGCGATCAATGCGCTTCGCCAGCGCTATCCCCAAGCCAATATCGACGTGCTGCTGTATAAAGAAACGCGTCCCATGCTGGAAGCCCATCCGGCGATTCGTCAGATACATTTCATCGATCGCAACTGGAAAAAACAGGGCGGCTGGCAGAAATTCCGTCACGAAATGGCACTGATTTCGGCGGTACGCAGCAGCCATTATGATCTGGTCATTAACCTCGCCGATCAGTGGCGCAGCGCCATCATTACTGGTCTTTCGGGTGCCCCGGTGCGCATTGGTTTTGCCTTCAATAAACGCGATAACGCTTTCTGGCGCTGGATGCACAATCAGTTAGTCAGCACCGCCAACCATAATCAGCTGCACACCGTTGAACAGAATATGGTGGCGCTGCAACCGTTAGGCATCAGCGCAGAGGGTGCGAAAGCATCGATGCATTTCAGCACCGCCGATCAGCAAAAAGTACAACAGGTGCTGGCTGAACATGCGGTCAATACGCCGTTTATTGTGCTGCAACCGACCTCACGCTGGCAGTTTAAATGCTGGGAGGATGAGAAGGTGGCGCAGCTGATTAATGCGCTAACCGCCGATGGCCGCACCGTGGTGCTTACCGCCGCGCCAGACCAAAAAGAGCTGGCGATGATCGCCAATATTCAGTCGCTATGCCAAGCGCCCAATCAAGCGCCCAATGTAGTGTCGCTGGCGGGTCAATTATCATTGCCGCAACTGGCAGCGCTGATTGATGCGGCGCAACTGTTTATCGGTGTCGATTCTGCACCGATGCACATGGCCGCTGCGCTGGAAACACCGTGCATCGCGTTGTTTGGCCCGACCAAACTGCAACATTGGCGTCCGTGGGGTGACAACAATCGTGTGATCTGGGCTGGCGATTACGGTCCGCTGCCTTCACCAGACGCGATCGATACCAAAACCGATCAGCGTTATCTCTCCGCCATTCCGGTCGAAGATGTATTGGCTGCCGCCAGGAGTTTTTTGCATGAGTAAGTTACGCCTGGCGATTGTCCGGCAGAAATACCGCCCGGACGGCGGTGCCGAACGTTTTATTTCACGCGCACTGGAAGCGTTGGATAGCGAACAACTTGATCTCAATATCATCACTCGCAGTTGGCAGGGCACGCCGAATCCGGCATGGCATCTGCACATCTGCAATCCCGCCAAATTTGGCCGCATCTCACGTGAACGCGGTTTTGCTCGCGCGGCGCGTGAATGCTGGGAACGTGAGAAGTTCGATATCGTGCAAAGCCATGAACGTATTGCCGGTTGCGATATCTTCCGCGCCGGTGATGGCGTACATCGCGTGTGGCTGGAACAGCGCGCGCGCATTGTCTCGCCGTGGCAACGTTTCACCGCCAGCGTTAGTCCTTATCATCGCTATGTATTGCAGGCGGAAGCCGAGATGTTCAATGCAACATCGTTGAAAGCGGTGATCTGCAATTCAGAGATGGTGAAGCAGGATATTTTGCGCAACTTCTCGCTGGATGCCAACAAGATCCACGTTATTCACAACGCGATTGATAGCCAACGTTTTCAGCCCGCCAGCGAAGCATCGCGTCATGCCGCGCGTCAGCAACTTAAGCTGCCGCAAGATGCCACTGTGATGATTTACGTCGGTTCTGGTTTTGAGCGCAAAGGTCTGAAAGCGGCGATTGAAGCGGTCGCCAAAAGCGATCGTTATTTGGTGGTGGTCGGCCAGGATAAGCAACTATCGCGTTATCAGCAGTTAGCCAATCAACTTAACTGCTTAGATCGACTACGCTTTGTCGGCGTGCAGCAAGATGTACAGCCGTTTTACCACGCTGCCGATGCATTGCTACTGCCAACGCTGTATGACCCGTTCCCGAATGTGGTGTTGGAAGCGATGGCTTGTGGCTTGGCGGTAATCACCAGCACCGGTTGCGGCGGCGCGGAATTTATCACTGCCGGACAACAAGGCTTCGTCTGTGATGCATTGGATATCAATGCATTAAACGAAGCGGTAATGGCAACACCGGCACTTTCACAAAATTCGTCCATGGGCGACGCTGCACGACGCAAAATCGAACCTTATGGTCCGCAAAGACTGGCGCAGGCGTTGACCTCGCTGTATCAGCAAGTGCTGCAAACCAGCTGACTTAGCAGTATGAGCAGGCGGTCAGTTTCTGATAACATGCCGCCTTTCATGTGTTTTTTGACGCGATTATGTCGTAACGGTAACTATGACGACTCTCTACACAGCCCTGCTCTATCTGATTCAGCCATTGATCTGGCTGCGCCTGTGGCTGCGCGGTCGAAAAGCACCGGCCTATCGTAAACGCTGGGCGGAACGCTATGGTTACTGCACTGGCAAAGTGGAACCGCACGGCATCGTGCTGCATTCGGTTTCGGTCGGCGAAACGCTGGCAGCAGTGCCACTGGTGCGCGCGCTGCGCCATCGCTATCCCACTTTGCCGATCACCGTCACCACCATGACGCCAACCGGCTCCGAGCGTGCGCAATCGGCGTTTGGCAAAGACGTGCACCACGTTTATCTGCCTTACGATTTGCCTGGCTCCATCAACCGTTTCCTCGATACCGTCGATCCGCGACTGGTGATCATCATGGAAACCGAGTTGTGGCCAAACATCATTCGTATTTTGCATCAGCGTAAGATTCCGCTGGTGATTGCCAACGCGCGCCTGTCTGAGCGCTCGGCGAAAGGCTACAAAAAACTCGGCGGCTTTATGCGAGATTTACTGCAACGCATTACGCTCATCGCCGCGCAGAATGATGAAGATGGTGAGCGTTTCCTCAGCCTTGGCCTGAAACGTTCGCATCTCACCGTGACCGGCAGCCTCAAATTCGATATTTCAGTGACGCCAGAACTGGCAGCGAAAGCGGTGACGCTGCGCCGTCAATGGGCTTCACGTCGTCCGGTATGGATTGCCACCAGCACACACGAAGGCGAAGAAGCGATTGTGCTCGATGCGCATCGCCGTCTGTTGCAGCAGTTCCCCGATCTGCTGCTGATTCTGGTGCCACGTCATCCGGAACGTTTTAAAGATGCCTGCGATTTAACGAAAAAACGTGGTTTCAGTTTCACGCTACGCAGCAGCGGCGAAATCCCATCGAGTTCCACGCAAGTGGTGATCGGCGACACCATGGGCGAATTGATGATGCTGTATGGCATCGCAGATATTGCCTTTGTCGGCGGCAGTTTGGTCGAGCGCGGCGGACATAATCCGCTGGAGCCCGCCGCTCACGCCATTCCGGTATTAATGGGGCCGCACATCTGGAACTTCAAAGATATCTGCGCCAAGTTGCAGCAGGCTGAAGGCTTAATCACCGTCACCGACGTGGTTTCGCTGCAAAAAGAAGTCGCCAACTTGCTGCAAGATGATGATTATCGCCGCTATTACGGCCGTCACGCCGTTGAAGTGCTGCATCAAAATCAGGGCGCTTTGCAGCGTCTGCTACAGTTACTCGAACCGCATTTACCGCCACGAGCACACTAATTCATGTCGCAACGCCAACGTCTCTCCGTGGTGATGATCGCCAAAAACGAAGCTGAACTGCTACCCGAGGCACTGGCTTCCGTAAGCTGGGCCGATGAAATTGTGCTGCTGGATTCCGGCAGCAGCGATAACACCATTAGCGTTGCCCGCGAGCATGGCGCGCAGGTTTATCAGGCGGAAAGTTGGGACGGATTTGGCAAGCAGCGCCAGCGTGCTCAGGCGTTCGCGACTGGCGATATGATTTTGATGATCGACGCCGACGAGCGCGTTACGCCAGAATTGCGCCAGGCCATTGAGCAGGTTTTGCTGCAACCGGCCTCCAATACCGTTTATAGCCTGGGTCGCAGTAATCTGTTTCTTGGTCGCTTTATGCGCCACAGTGGCTGGTATCCCGATCGCGTGATGCGTCTTTATCCGCGCCAGCTCAACTACAACGATAACCTGGTACATGAATCACTGGAGACGCAAGGCGCGCCGGTGGTGAAGTTGCCGGGCGATCTGCAACATCTCACCTGCCGTGATTTGATTGCCTTCCAACGCAAGCAGATGAACTATGCCGAAGCCTGGGCGCAAGAGCGTTTCCAGCGCGGTAAACGCTGTGGCGTGTTCTCTGTTTTTAGCCACACGATTGGGGCGTTTGTAAAAACGCTGCTGCTGCGCGCCGGTTTTCTCGATGGGAAACAGGGCTGGATTCTGGCGGTAGTTAACGCGCAGTACACTTTCAACAAATACTCGGCGCTGTGGGCGCTAAATCACACCTCAACACAAGGTCGCGTATGAGCACGAAAGCGATTTATCCCGGCACCTTTGATCCCTTCACTTTGGGTCATCTGGATATTGTGACGCGCGCGGCGCAAATGTTTGACCGCATTGTGGTGGCCATTGCTGCCAGCCCAAGCAAAAAGCCGCTGTTCAGCCTTGATGAGCGCGTGGATATGGCGCGTCAGGTTATTGCGCATCTGCCGAATGTTGAAGTGGTGGGATTTAGCGATTTGATGGCGAACTTTGCCAAAGCGCAAAACGCCAATGTGCTGGTGCGCGGTTTGCGCGCAGTTTCAGATTTTGAATATGAATTGCAACTGGCGCAGATGAATCGTCATTTGCTGCCAACCCTCGAAAGCGTGTTCCTGATGCCATCCGAAGGTTTCTCGTTCGTCTCTTCTTCATTGGTCAAAGAAGTGGCGCGCCATGCCGGTGATGTGCAGGCATTTCTGCCTGCCGTGGTGCATCAAGCATTGCTGGCGCGACTGGCGCAACCGTAATTAATGCTGGCAGCGTGGACACCAGAAAGTGCTGCGCTGACCATGTTTGCCGCTGATAATCGGCGTGCCGCACGCGCGGCAAGGTTCGCCAGCACGACCATAAACCTGCAACTCCTGCGCGAAGTAGCCCGGCTTGCCATCAGTTTGTAAGAAATCACGTAACGTGGTGCCACCCTGCTCTATCGAACGTAGTAGCACCGCTTTGATGGTGTTGACCAACAATTCCGCGTCTTCCTTGCTCAAACTCATCGCCGATCGATCGGGCAAGATCCCGGCGGTAAACAGCGATTCGCTGGCGTAGATATTGCCGACGCCGACCACCACTTTGTTATCCATCAGCCACTGTTTAATCACCGTGCGTTTGCCGCGTGATTTTTCAAACAGATAAGCGCCATCAAATTCTTCACTTAATGGTTCAGGGCCGAGATGCGCCAATACGCTGCTGCCGTCGAGGTCATTGCTCCACAGCCAGGCACCAAAGCGGCGCGGGTCGGTATAGCGCAGCACTTTGCCGTTGCTCATCACCAAATCGACGTGGTCATGTTTGGCTGCTGGTTGTTCGCCAGGCAGCACGCGTAAGCTGCCGGACATGCCGAGGTGAATGATGATCCAGCCATGCGGCAGCTCCAGCAGCAGATATTTGGCGCGACGCTGCACGCTTAATACCGGCTGATCACTTAACGCGTGGATTTCATGCGATACCGGCCAGCGCAAACGGGGATTGCGCACAATCGCGTGCAAAATCGTCGCGCCCACCAGGTGGGGTTCGATACCGCGTCGACTGGTTTCTACCTCAGGTAATTCAGGCATCTCATCTCCTCAACGAATCGCAGAAACAAAAAACCCGGCCGGAGCCGGGTTTTTCTAAGAACACTAAAATTACTTAATTTTAGCTTCTTTGTAGATCACGTGCTGACGTACAACCGGATCGAACTTTTTCAGTTCTAATTTCTCTGGTTTAGTACGTTTGTTCTTCGTGGTGGTATAGAAGTGACCTGTACCAGCAGAGGAAACCAGCTTGATCTTCTCACGAATACCTTTAGCCATGATTCAGTTCCTTAGTACTCTTAGTACTTCTCACCACGGGCGCGGATTTCGGTCAAGACCGTATCGATGCCCTTTTTATCAATAACACGCATACCTTTAGCAGATACACGCAGAGTAACGAAGCGCTTTTCGCTCTCAACCCAGAAACGGTGAGAGTGCAGGTTCGGCAGGAAACGGCGTTTCGTCGCGTTCATTGCGTGGGAACGGTTGTTACCCGTCACCGGACGCTTTCCAGTTACCTGGCAGACTCGTGACATTTCTATTCTCCAAAAATCAAATAAGCTCGAGCTTTAAAAACTAGGTTTTGGCCGCCTCGTCAGGCCTTAGCCCGCCAGGCGAGTTCCATGTGAACCCGCTAAGCTGACCCAAACGCCAAACCCGAGATTCTCAAAGGTGGCGTAGTATACGCCGCTCAGCCGGTGTGCTCAAGTCCCGAACAGATAAAGATCCCTCTGGATCGCGCAAAAGTGGCCTATTTCTGTTCAATCGCACCGCTGATTTACAGCCAACCGCGCTCGGCGAAAGAGGTAAACTCGCCGTGACCGATCACCAAATGATCAAGTAAACGAATATTCAGCAACGCACAAGCCTGGCCAACTTTGCCGGTAATATCGCGATCGGCGCGGCTGGGCTCGGCAATTCCTGAAGGATGATTGTGCGCGAGGATTACCGCAGCCGCGTTGAGTTTCAACGCTTCACGCACAATTTCTCGCGGATGTACTTCCACGCTGGCAATCGATCCCGAAAACATCTTCTGCGCCTGTAATACGCGATGTTGATTATCCAGAAACAGCGCCATAAACACTTCTCGTTCCTGATGTGCCAGCACGCTTTGCAGATATTGACGCGTCACCTGCGGATTCTCCATCACGTTTTCGCGTGCCAGCTGGCTGGCAAAGAAGCGCCGCCCCAATTCAGCAATGGCATAAAGCTGCGTCATTTTGGCACCGCCCACACCTTTCACTTGCCCAAGCTCCTCTTTATTCGCGGTCATGATGCGATATAACGAGCCAAACTCATTCAGCATTTGCTGAGCCAGCAACATCACGCTGGTGCCGCGAATACCGGTGCGTAAAAAAATCGCCAGCAATTCTGCATCACTGAGCATTTCTGCGCCCATTAACATCAACTTTTCCCGTGGTGCCAGTTCCGTCATCGGCTTCTCCTCCCTGCGTTGCGGCGATACTGCGCGTCTGTTTCAATCCGCGCCAGCCTGTTGAGCAGGATTTCAGAGACGCCTCGCAAAGGGCGCAGGCAGTGAAAAGGCGACATGCGGATTTTGTGATAAAGTTGCCTGCATCTGCCGCTCCTGACGCGGCAATCTGCTTTGAGTTGAGGCAAAGAACATGACGGGATTAGCCGGAAATAAAATTCTGCTGGGCGTAAGCGGTGGCATTGCCGCCTATAAAGCGCCAGAACTGGTGCGCCGACTGCGCGATCGCGGTGCCGATGTCCGCGTAATGATGACGGAAGCCGCCAAAGCGTTTATTACGCCATTGAGCCTGCAAGCGGTTTCCGGTTATCCGGTGTTTGATGATCTGCTCGACCCGGCGGCCGAAGCGGCGATGGGCCATATCGAGCTAGCAAAATGGGCTGATTTAATTGTGCTGGCGCCCGCCACCGCCGATCTGATTGCACGCGTTACCGCAGGCATGGCAAACGACCTGGTAACCACAGCTTGCCTCGCCAGTGACGCCCCCTTAGCTATCGTGCCGGCGATGAATCAGCAAATGTATCGCGCCGCCATCACGCAAGAGAATTTGCAGCGCCTGCACCAGCGTGGCGTGCTGATTTGGGGCCCAGACAGCGGCAGCCAGGCGTGCGGCGATATCGGACCTGGCCGTATGCTTGATCCGCTGGCGATTGTCGCGCATGCGCTGGAATGGGCCGCGCCCGTCAACGATCTGCAACATCTCAACATTATGATCACCGCCGGTCCAACCCGCGAAGCGCTGGACCCGGTGCGCTATATCAGCAATCACAGCTCCGGTAAAATGGGCTTTGCGATTGCGGCGGCCGCGGCCAAGCGCGGTGCCAAGGTGACGTTAGTGGCGGGTCCGGTCACGCTGCCAACACCGGCTGGCGTGCAACGTATTGATGTTGATAGTGCACTGGATATGGAAGCCGCCGTGATGGCGCAAATCGGGCAACAACATATTTTCATTGCCAGCGCAGCCGTGGCAGACTACCGGGCGGCCACGATTGCCGCAGAGAAAATTAAAAAACAGGGTGGCGACGATAGCGTCACACTTCAGTTGGTGAAGAACCCTGACATTGTCGCAGGCGTGGCGGCGTTGCAAAAAAATCGCCCCTACGTTGTCGGATTTGCTGCCGAAACCCAGAATGTGGAAGAATACGCGCGGCAAAAACGGGTGCGAAAAAACCTGGATCTGATTTGCGCCAACGATGTGGCGCAAGCCGGACAGGGATTCAATAGCGACACCAATGCTCTTCACCTTTTTTGGCAGGAAGGGGAAAAAGTCTTACCGCTCAGTGATAAGACGCTCCTTGGCCAACAATTAATAGACGAGATTGTCAGCCGTTATGATGAAAAAAATCGACGTTAAAATTCTTGATGCACGTGTTGGCAACGAATTCCCGCTGCCAACCTATGCAACCTCTGGTTCAGCCGGCCTAGATTTGCGCGCTTGCCTGGATGACGCTCTGGAAATCGCACCGGGCATGACCACGCTGGTGCCAACTGGCCTGGCGATTCACATTGCCGATCCAAGCCTTGCCGCGGTGATTCTGCCGCGCTCCGGCCTGGGCCATAAACATGGCATCGTGCTGGGTAACCTGGTGGGTTTGATCGACTCTGATTACCAGGGCCAATTGATGGTTTCAGTATGGAACCGTGGTCAGGACAACTTCACGCTGCAACCTGGCGATCGTTTGGCGCAACTGGTCTTCGTACCGGTGGTACAGGCCGAGTTCAATCTGGTGGAAGACTTTGACACCAGCGATCGCGGCGCGGGCGGCTTCGGCCATTCAGGCCGTCAGTAACACGCAACACTTTTCGCTTAGCCATCTTTTTATTTCTTGTCGCCACAGGCCGCTATGTCTGTGGCAGATGAGGCGGTATTGCCTGTTTTTGGTGAATTTCAGGGGTGTTGAAGGTCATGGCAGAAAAAAAAGTCGCGAAACGGAATCGTCGCGAAGAGATTTTGCAGGCACTAGCGCAAATGCTGGAGTCGAGCGATGGCAGTCAGCGCATCACCACCGCGAAGCTGGCCGCCAATGTGGGCGTATCGGAAGCGGCGCTTTATCGCCATTTCCCAAGCAAAACCCGCATGTTCGACAGCCTGATCGAGTTTATTGAAGACAGTCTGATTACCCGCATCAATCTAATCCTGAAAGATGAAAAAGAGACGCTGGCACGTTTACGTTTAATCGTGCAGCTGCTGCTGGGATTTGGTGAGCGTAATCCGGGGCTGACACGTATTTTGACCGGCCACGCGCTGATGTTTGAACAGGATCGTTTGCAAGGACGTATCAACCAACTGTTCGAACGCATTGAAGTGCAGCTGCGTCAGGTGATGCGTGAGAAGAAAATGCGTGATGGTGAAGGTTTCCAGACGGATGAAA
Source organism: Pantoea sp. CFCC18179 (assembly GCF_059412405.1). Taxonomy (NCBI): domain Bacteria; kingdom Pseudomonadati; phylum Pseudomonadota; class Gammaproteobacteria; order Enterobacterales; family Erwiniaceae; genus Pantoea; species Pantoea sp. CFCC18179. The sequence goes on from NZ_JBNBPM010000011.1 coordinate 85,303, forward strand.
CCTTGCTAGCGAGCCAACTGTTGGCGTTCTGCGAAGGATTATTGTCGCGCTATGTGCGCTCGGAATTCCGTTATCGTCCCACCGCGGATTTCGACAGCCGCTGGCCGCTGATGGCTGCGCAACTGGTGTAAGCCGGGTCAGCATAAATGCCGACCCTACATATTCCGCCGTAGGGTCGCCATTCATGGTGACCACATCGCGCTCTGAAGAATTTAAATCCCGTACTCTTTACGATAAGCGCGTACTTTCGCCAGGTGATCGGCCATCTCCGGCTTCTCTTCCAGATAATCAATCAGCTCAGCCAAAGTGATGATCGCGGTGACTTTGCATTTATAGTCGCGCTCCACTTCCTGAATCGCGGAAATATCGCTGCGACCACGTTCCTGGCGATCCAACGAAATCAACACGCCCGCTAACGTCGCGTTGTGTGCACTGATGATATCCATTGATTCACGAATCGCGGTGCCCGCGGTGATCACGTCATCCACCAGCATCACTTTGCCTTGCAGCGGGCTACCCACCAGCAATCCACCCTCGCCGTGATCTTTGGCTTCTTTACGGTTGAAGCAGTAAGGCACATCGCGCTCGTGATGATCGGCCAGCGCTACGGCGGTGGTGGTGGCAATTGGAATACCTTTGTACGCCGGGCCAAACAGCAGATCGAAATCAACGCCGCCATCCACCAGCGCTTGCGCGTAGAAACGACCTAACAGCGCTAAATCGCGACCGCTATTAAATAAACCTGCGTTGAAGAAATACGGGCTTTTACGACCCGATTTCAGGGTGAACTCACCAAACTTCAGCACCCCTTTGTTCAGGGCGAATTCAATAAACTGACGCTGCCAGGCTTTCATTTCTTGCTCCTCGAATAAAGAAAAGGCGACTCTATGGTCGCCTGTTACATCAATTAGTTAGCGCCGCTTTCTGCGCCTGAATCAACTGCTCAATGCCGCCTCGCGCTAGCGCCAGCAGCTGCAATAACTCTTCGTGGCTGAACGGCTCGCCTTCTGCGGTGCCCTGCACTTCAATCATGCGACCATCTTCGGTCATCACCACATTCATGTCGGTTTCCGCGGTGGAATCTTCGACATATTCCAGATCGCACAGCGCTTCACCGCCAACGATGCCGACAGAAATCGCCGCCACCATGCCTTTCAACGGGCTGGCTTTCAATTTACCGGCCGCAACTAACGCATTCAGCGCATCGGCCAACGCCACGCAAGCACCGGTAATCGATGCGGTACGCGTGCCACCATCTGCCTGAATCACGTCGCAATCCAGCGTGATGGTAAATTCACCCAACGCATCCAAATCTACCGCGGCGCGCAGTGAACGGGCGATCAGACGTTGAATCTCCAGCGTACGTCCGCCTTGCTTACCTTTGGCGGCTTCACGCGCCATGCGACTGTGGGTAGAACGCGGCAGCATGCCGTATTCTGCGGTGATCCAGCCTTGACCTTTGCCTTTGAGGAAACGCGGCACGCCTTCTTCGACGGTTGCGGTGCACAGCACTTTAGTTTCACCGAACTCGATGAGGACAGAGCCTTCTGCATGTTTGGTGTAGTGACGCGTGATGGTGACGGGACGTGTATCAGATGCACTACGGCCTGCTGGACGCATGGTTTCTCTCCGGCTTGCTTAGGTTTGGCTGCGCATTATACGGACTTCGGCAGCGGCTGTCCTGCCTGCGTGCGGCACAATCGCGGATGAAATTCTGTGGCGGCTGTGGCTAAATGCGCCTTTCCTCACTTAAAAAGATAAATGATGACAGCGATACTCCATTTCCTGCTGGCGCTAGTGGTGATCTTTGCCCTTGCGCTGTTGGTCAGCCATGACCGCAAACGCATTCGTCCGCGCTTTATTATTCAGTTATTGATTGTCGAAGCCGCATTAGGTTGGTTCTTCCTGCATTCGGCAGGTGGCCAATCGGTGGTAACGGCGGTGGGCGGCTTCTTTGAAGTGTTATTAACCTACGCCACGCAAGGCACCAACTTTGTTTTTGGCAATATGGCTGAACAAGGTTACGCGTTTATTTTCCTCGGCGTGTTGTGCCCGATTGTGTTCATCTCCGCACTGATCGGCATTTTGCAGCATTGGCGCATCTTGCCGCTGCTGATTCGCGCGGTCGGCACGCTGCTGTCAAAAGTGAATGGCATGGGCAAGCTGGAGTCATTTAACGCCGTCAGCACCTTGATTCTCGGTCAATCTGAGAACTTCATCGCCTATAAAGGCATTCTGGGTGATATCTCTGCGCCGCGCATTTACACCATGGCAGCGACCGCGATGTCGACAGTTTCGCTGTCGATTGTTGGCGCTTACATGTCGATGATTGACGCCAAATTTGTAGTCGCGGCGCTGCTGCTTAACATGTTCAGCACCTTTATTATCCTGTCGATCATCAACCCAACGCGCCCAGAGAATGAAGAACACATTGCGCTGGATAAGTTGCATGAAGACCAGAGCTTCTTTGAGATGTTGGGCGAATACATTCTCGCCGGTTTCAAAGTGGCGATGATCATTCTGGCGATGCTGATTGGCTTTATCGCGCTGATTGCCGCAATCAACGCCTTGTTCGAACTGGTGTTTGGCTACAGCTTCCAGCATCTGCTCGGTTACGTGTTCTATCCGTTTGCGTGGCTGGTTGGTATTCCTTCGGCGGATGCGTTCCAAGCCGCCAGCATTATGGCGACCAAATTGGTGGCGAATGAGTTTGTCGCGATGATTGAGCTGAAGAAAGTTGCAGCAGAAATGACACCACGCGGACTCGGCATTCTTTCGGTGTTCCTGGTTTCATTCGCTAACTTCGCATCGATTGGCATCGTTGCCGGAGCTATTAAAGGGCTGAATGAAAAGCAAGGCAATGTGGTGTCGCGCTACGGCTGGAAACTGGTTTACGGCTCCACGCTGGTGAGTTTGCTGTCGGCGGCATTTGCTGGGTTGTTTATCTGATGTCGAGATGGGTCACCATAAATGGCGACCCTACGAAAAACGCGCCGGTGCGTTGTAGGGTCGCCATTTATGGTGACCGAAAAAACGCTTAGCTGACGAGCATGGCGCCATGAATGATTAAAATGCCACGCACACCAACGAATCCACTCGCATGACCGACTCCTGCTCGAAGCGCTTTTTGTAGATATCACGCAATGCGTTGATGCTATCTGAACTGCTGCGATCGGGATTATGAATCAGCATCAGCGCTTTGCTGTTTTCGCGCGCCAATTTGCCGTTATCACCTAGCCACTGACCTTTGGCGTCATAAACTGACAAGCCTTCTTTGAAGCGCAGCGTCACATCGTTATCGACAAATTGCTGCCATTCCTGGCTGCTTACCGTGCCGCCTTTCGGCTTGTTCATGCCAAACCATAAGGTGGTTTGCATCATGATATCGCCAGAGCCGCACACCGCCACCGGCGCCGTGTTGGGTGGAATGTGTTCCAGCGATGTAGAAGGTGCCTGGCATCCAGCCAGCAAGAACGTCAGTAAAATCGGTAAAGCCACAGAGCGGAACATCACTATCATCCTCAAGAGTGAACCAGCGCTAAGCATAAGTGCCTGCTGCTAAAAGCGGTAATTTTTTGTTATTGCGCTTATGCCTGTTAGCGTAGAGTCTGCCTCGCTATACTTCACCCAACATTTCTGAAAATGAGAAGACGACTATGATCCGCAGTATGACCGCTTACGCCCGCCGCGAAGCCAAAGGCCACTGGGGCAGCGCCGCCTGGGAAATCCGCTCGGTGAACCAACGCTATCTGGAAACCTACATCCGTCTGCCGGAACAATTTCGTGGCCTGGAGCCAGTCATCCGCGAGCGCATTCGTAATCGCCTGACGCGCGGCAAAATCGAGTGCTATCTGCGTTATGACGCCGACGCCAGCGCGCAAGGCGAATTGCAATTGAACGAATCACTGGCAAAACAGCTGGTGCAAGCTGCCAACTGGGTGAAGATGCAGAGTGATGAGGGCGCGATCAATCCGCTGGATATTCTGCGTTGGCCGGGCGTGATGTCTGCGCAAGAGCAGGATCTCGACGCGATTAACGCTGAGTTGCTGGTCGCGCTGGATGGCGCATTGGATGACTTCATCGAAGCACGCGAAAGCGAAGGCACCGCGCTGAAAGGGATGATCGAACAGCGTCTGGAAGGTGTCTCGCAAGAAGTGAGCAAAGTACGTGCGCAGATGCCAGAAGTGATCAAATGGCAGCGCGAGCGCCTGTTAACCAAGTTGGAAGAAGCCGAAGTACAGCTGGAAAATAATCGCCTTGAGCAAGAGCTGGTGATGATGGCGCAGCGCACCGATGTGGCTGAAGAGCTGGATCGCCTCGATGCGCACGTCAAAGAGACCTACAACATCCTGAAGAAGAAAGAAGCCGTTGGCCGCCGCCTCGACTTTATGATGCAAGAGTTCAACCGCGAATCAAACACGCTGGCGTCGAAATCAATTAATGCTGAGATCACCACATCAGCCATTGAGCTGAAAGTGTTGATCGAGCAGATGCGCGAGCAAATCCAGAATATTGAGTAATCTTCGCGGATAATCGCTAAAAACTCTCAATGAAGCCCACCATAGAGTGGGTTTCATCGCCTCTAAAAAGATCACATCGCTTTAACATTTCGAAACTGGTTCTTTTGGAATGGCCGGTGTTTTCCGCCGTTAGCGTAAATCTTTTGTCAGCAATGATAAAAATTCATTTCTATCACGCAGATAAGCGCGCTGTTGCCGTAGGAAAACCTCAGATCATTCCGAAAATAAATCACTGTTTACTAAGGTTAAATTAATAAAAATAGTGATTAACACGCTAATAGTCGTCCTATCCATGAGTTCACTGAATCCTAAAGATTGTGGAGATTGCGTTTCTTTGACGGCACTATTTGTTAATCTACTGGTCGTAATTAGAACAGTTGTACCGCCAGGAACTCATGGACCTTCTTCTTTGCGCGATACATTTTTTCCCGACATGAAGGCGTTATGACGAAATCCCGGCAGTTCAGCTCTATTCTCTTGCATCCCCGCTATTGGTTTACCTGGTTTGGTCTGGGTGTGCTGTGGTTGCTGGTGCAACTTCCTTATCCTGTATTGATCCGGCTTGGCGCGGGTGCGGGCACCTTGTCTCGTCACTTCCTCAAGCGTCGCGAACGCATCACGCGCCGCAATATCGAGCTGTGCTTCCCTAATATTGATGAAGAACAGAAAGAAGCGATGATTGCTGGCAACTTTGCCTCGCTGGGCATGGCGCTGGCGGAAACCGGCATTGCGTGGTTCTGGTCTGATGCGCGCGTGCGCCGCTATTTCCAGGTCAGCGGCATGCACAATTTGCAGCAGGCACAAAGCCACCAGCGCGGTGTGATGGTGATCGGCGTGCATTTTATGTCGCTGGAACTCGGCGGTCGCATCACGGGTTTGTGCCAACCGATGATGGCGATGTATCGCCCGCACAATAATCAGGCGATGGAGTGGGCGCAAACTAAAGGTCGTATGCGTTCTAACAAAGCGATGATTGATCGTCGCGATCTGCGTGGCATGGTGCAGGCGCTGAAAAAAGGTGAAGCCGTTTGGTTCGCACCCGATCAAGATTACGGCCCGAAAGGCAGCGTGTTTGCCCCGCTGTTTGCGGTTAAACAAGCGGCGACCACCAACGGCACCTTTGTGCTATCGCGTCTGGCGAAACCGGCTATGTTGACCATCGTGCTGATTCGTAATCAGGACAAAAGCGGTTATCAGCTGATTATCCAGCCAGAGCTGGAAGGTTATCCGTATGAAGATGAAGCTGCAGCGGCGGCTTATATGAACAGAGTGATCGAGAAAGAGATCCTGCGCGCACCGGATCAATATCTGTGGCTGCATCGCCGCTTTAAAACCCGTCCACCAGGCGAAGCCTCGCTTTATATCTAATCTTCTGATGCAGCAGGCATTCGTCTGCTGCTCATTTTCTCCGCACACATTTCACAACCATTCTTAACGAAAAACAGGTTTGTCAAAATTGGCACCGCCTCTTGTAATAGCGGTCTTACTCTCTCTTTGACCAAAACCATGACTCTGCATTTTTTTGCCAAACCACGCGCGCTGCTAGCGATCGCCATTGCCAGCGCGCTGCTGGTCGGCTGTGCCAATCCGCATGGCTTACACACCCAAAATACCTTGCTAGATGCCAATACGCTGCAAGCGAATCAATCCCTGCAACATGCCCATTTCAGTGCGGCCAACTGGCCTAAAACCGCTTGGTGGCAAAGTTTTGACGATCATCAGCTTAATCAACTGATTAACGACGCGATGGCATCCAGCCCAGATTTGCAGGTGGTTAACGCGCAGGCGGATAAAGCCAATGCGCAGGTGATTGCTGCCGATGCGGAGCGTTATCCTGATGTCGATCTCAATGCCGGGATTACCCGCTCACGCGTGGCGAAAGTGGATGATCCGCTGCTGGAAGGCAAAAGCTACAGCACCTTGCGCACCGCCAGTGTTGGATTGAGCTACACCTTCGATTTGTGGGGCGGCAAAAAAGATGCCGCTGAAGCCGCGTTGGGACAGGCACGCGCCAGCGAGCTGGATCGTCAGGCCAGCCAGTTAACGCTTGCCGCCAACGTCACGCGCGCGTGGAATAACCTCAATCTGGCGTGGAACAACGCAGAACTGACGCAGCAGAATGTTGATCGCGCCGATGGCATCGCCAAAATCCAGCAGCAGTACGTTAGCGCGGGATTGACCTCGGATTATCAATATAAGCAGGCGCTGTCACAGCAGAAAACCGCGCAAGCCGATTTGACGCAGGCCAAACAGAGCATCACCGATGCCGGTATTCAGCTTTCCACGTTGATTGGCAAAGGCCCGGATTATTGGCATCAACTGAAGCCCGCGAAAATAAATGTGCCAGTCGCGGCAATGCTACCGAATGCGATTCCCGCGGAGTTGTTAGGGCGTCGGCCGGATGTGGTGGCCGCACGCTGGCGCGTTGAAGCCGCCTCGAAGCAGATTGCTGCGACTAAAACCGAGTTCTACCCCAACATCAACTTAGTGGCGGAAGCGGGTACCAAGTCGCTGCTGGGCGACGCCTTCTTTGGTGCCCCAAGCCAGTTCTTTAACGTTGGACCGAGTTTGTCGCTGCCGATCTTTGATGCCGGCAAACGTCGCGCGGATTTAGCAGAAACTGATGCCAATTGGGATCTGGCGGTGGCGCAATACAATAAACTGCTGATTGGCTCGCTGGGCAATATCAGCGACACCATCACACAATTGCAGTCAATCCAGGATCAGCTGGCGCAGCAGGAAAGCGCCAACCAGTTGATTCACAGTGCCTGGAACGACTTGAATCGCGAATATACCGCGGGATTGCGTCCGTATCTGGATGTGTTGACGATTCAGAACCAGCTCATCGCTTCCGACCAGAAACTGGTGGCGCTCAAGGCGCAGCAGATTAATCTCGCCGTGGTATTGATTGAAGATTTGGGTGGTGGATTCCAGCAGAGTGAGCCAGTCACGAAGGGCTGAGGCTGGCAATCCGGCTGGCATTGATGAATCATAGTCCGCACTGTGTAATCACCTGCGGACTATTATGATGGAACAGAATATTGCGGCTGGCTGGTTGCGGCCTTTATTTGCCGATCACCTCACGCCTTACCTCGAAATTGATCAATCGCGCCTGATGCGCAATCTGCAACAGATGCAGCAAAAAGCCGATGCCGCTGACGTCACGCTACGCCCGCATATCAAAACCCACAAAAGCGTCTGGATAGCCGAGCAGCAACGCAATTTGGGTGCGCGCGGTATTACTGTTTCTAAACCCAGCGAAGGCGAGCCGTTTATTCGTGGTGGCGAAAGCGATTTGCTGCTGGCTTATCCAATTGTCCATGCCGACACGTTGGCAGAGCTGATGGCGACCGCAGAAAAACATCATGCACGCATTACTTGTATCGCCGATTGCGCGGCAGGTGTGGCGGCGATTGCCGCTGCGCATCAACGCCAACCGCAATGTCAGCTGGCAGTGGCGATCAAAGTGGATGTTGGCTTGCATCGTGTTGGCGTTGATCCCCATAGCGATGCGGCCATCACCTTAGCACAACAGATCCAAAATGCTGGGCTGCCGTTTGCCGGATTGGTCTCTCACGCCGGTCATGCTTATGGCGCGGGCAATCCAGCCGCAATCGAGGAAGTCGCTCAGCAAGAGGTAGCGCTAATGCGCGATGTACAGCAACGCGTCATCGCTGCCGGATTTGCATCCTGCCCAATTTCTGTTGGCTCAACGCCCACCGCGTTAGCCGCACCCCTGGCGCAAGGCAGCGATGAAATTCGCCCAGGTAATTACGCGTTGCTCGATCTCACGGCATGGCGTTTGGGATTGTGCTCGCCGGATGCATTGGCGTTGAGCGTGGTGACGCGCGTGGTGGCGGTGAATCCACATTTTGCGATTGTTGATGCCGGTTCCAAGATGCTCAGTTCCGACAAAGGCCCGCACGGCACTAATGCCAGCGGGTTTGGCATCGCCGTGGATGAGCACGGTAATCAGTACGAAGTGCTCAAGCTCTCCGAAGAGCATGGCTTCCTGCAATATAACGATCAGGCTCCGCCGGTTGGCGCGTTGCTGCGCATCTTCCCTAATCACAGTTGTGCGGTGGTTGCGCAATCAGACCATTTCGTACTGCGTGAAGCGGATAGTTCATCCAGCGTGAAGTGTATTGAAGGACGTGGCTTGTTTACTTAATTGCAGCGGTTTCACGGAAACCACTGTTGCCCCACACTTCCATCACCGGGCCGTTTGCAGCCCGGTTTTAGCGTGCTTTAATGGCTTTTTGTCCACTCATCAGGAGGTTCCATGCTGCCATCCCAGACAGTCACGCTAACCGTTCCACGTAACTGGTTGGATTTATATGAAACCATTTGGAAACCTGAGTGTTTTGCCAAATGGGCAAGCGGGCTGAGCAGCAGCACGCTGACTCAGGAAGGGAATAGCTGGAAAGCCAAAGGGCCAGAAGGCACGGTGAAGATTCGCTTTACCCCGCACAACCCTTTCGGCGTGATGGATCACTGGATTGATACTGGAACCGGTAAAGAGATTTATATGCCGATGCGCGTGATTGCTAATGAGCAAGGCGCAGAAGTGGTGATGGTGGTTTATCGCCAGCCATTGATGTCAGATGAGAAGTTTGCACAGGATATTGCCTGGGTAAAACGCGATCTGGAACAGCTTTTACATCTATTAACGCATTAGAATCAATGCATTATGTAGCTATCACTTCTTGAACACGCGCTGGAATCAATCAATAAAAATCGGTTTCTTTTTTGCTCAGTAGCGTTTAACTGTTTTAGTGAAACCATTTGGTGTTTACCGCTCAATCACCAGTTCGGCTAAAGCATCCTCTCCGGGAAAATTCCTGGTGAGGATGAGCAATAAAACGCTGAGTCGCTCTGATTTATCAAAGTTTTTTAGTTATAAAAGTATCACCTGATCAGTGGGACGTACTGAATGACGAAAAAGACTAATAAATAGTAAATCATCCGCCTTATATATTCATATGCAAATTCTGAAACCATTTATTCCTGCGGTCTATTTATAGGAGTTTTCTGATGGTGTTAATTTAATTAAAACACGGTATAACTCATTCACACACAGCAGTAACCATAATAACAACAGCAGGGAAATAATATGGATCGCTCAACCTATCCTTTGTTATCAGAAAAAGAATTTGTTGAGATTGCCAGCCGGATGCTGGCCGGGGAATATATAAACTCAAAAGGATTTTATAATGATCTGTTGGATTTTCTCCGCTCCGGGGGCGATACCAGGCAGACAAAAACACCATTAAGCGCCAGGGGCATATTTTTAAATTCAGAACATCATTTAATTGATTGCATCTTTACGTGGCAAAGCCTGAAAGGCATCTCAGGACTGCGCCAGGAATCGCTGCATTGATATGCGCTGTGCTCCAGCCTGCGGCTGGAGTAACCCCTTAATTGCACTGGTACATGTACCATAACGAGCAAAGTATGGCGATAAGAGAAAAAAATCTGACTAATGCAAAATGGTCAATTTTGTCATCGATTAAAATCGTCGGCATTGGTGTTTTACAACTTTCACTTCTGGCACAAATACTACAGGCAAATGAGTTAAACTTATTGGCTATTGCTATCGTGATGTTATTAGTGATTGATACATTATCTGATCGAGGATTTGGTAATTCGATAATCAGAAATAAAAACCTGAATAATAGCGAGTTATCGATCTTATATTGGGGTAATGTATTAACTGGACTACTTATCTTTGCCGTATTATTTATTGGCAGCGATATTTCCAGCCGAATAATTAATCAGCCTGAAATGGCCGTAATGTTGGAAATGATTTCGGTAATTTTCATCATTATTCCACAAGGTCAGCATTATCGCGCCATATTGCAGCGGGAAAACCAATTTTCGCGCATCGCCTTCACGGAAACCTCTTCTGTGCTGGCTGGATTGGCCGTCACGCTGTTTACCGTGTGGCTGATGCCTTCAGTGCTATGCGCCATCTGGGGTTACCTCGCCATGGTATCCATCAGAATGCTGGTCTACTGCTATTACGGTCGTTCCTGGTTCCAGCCAGAATACCGTTTTAGCCTGAAAAGTTTCGCCAACGTGCGAGCAAGAAACGGATAATAAAAACAAGTCTGTATGGTGGGCTCTGGGCATCTGAGAAGATGCGTTCGCGTGCTGGTCGCCAGCACGCTTTTTTCTTTTTTAGGCTTCCAACAACTCTTCCAATGAGTCAAAGGTCAGTTCGCTTAATTTGCCGTTACGCTGCAAGCGCAGCCAACTCACCAACATCCGCAACTCATCAATCACCATGTATAAATCGGCCATGTCATTTTTATTTTTGACTTGCAGTCGCGTCAGCGCGTTCAACTTGTGTGCATTCACCGTTTTATGACTAATGCCTAAACGTGCACCGATACTTTCCATGCTGTAACCCCACGCCATCATCAACAGCACGCGCAGTTGTCGGTCAGGCAACAGAATGTCGGCCCCTTCTGGCAAATGAATTTGTGCATTGGTGTTGAGGCAAGTGAGCAGCTGAGTGGTCAATATCTGGCGTGAGGATTTTAAGTCCAGAATATTAAGTGAAGGCAGATAACGACTGAGCGCATGCATCAGCGGCAATAAACGACGCGTTAGCACCACGATTTGCATCGCGGGAAACTGCTGCTGCAAGGCATAAAGTATTTTTAAGGTGCCAGATAACGGCATATTTTCGTGAAAGATACACACCAGCAGCCGTGGTTTGAGCTTCTCACATTGAGACATGACGGTGCTGAGCGACCACAACTCATGTATCTGGCAGGCGGCAGGTAGCCCGGCTAATAAACTCTTTAGCCCTAGCGCCGCCAGTTTGTCAGAGGAGAAAAAGAGAATGTCGTCGTTGCGCGTTTTCATGCCAGTCCAATAGTTGCTTGATGCGGTTCGTTAAGCCGATACGCATGAATGCGCACCCTACAATGCCGCTGAGTCGATGCATCATAAAAAGAGAGCCTGTTTGTTCAGGCACCAATGACGTACGACACAAGCAAGACAAAACTTAAAATTGAGAATCAAGCCTCTGGCACTTCGCATCACTTTTACTTATGCGAAACACTTCTGAAATGCAGATTTATCGCGTGAAATAAGCCTGCTAGCATGCTTGCCATCAAAATGGCTAATCCGGAGGCACTTTCTTTAGAAAATATCAGTGGTCTACACTCTGGGAAATTTCTACCCTTGCCGCCACTTTAATGGGGTGCACTATGTTATTAACCGTTCTCTATATTATAGGTATCACCGCTGAAGCCATGACCGGCGCGCTGGCGGCAGGGCGTCGTAAGATGGATTTGTTTGGTGTGATTATCATTGCCTCGGTCACTGCGATTGGCGGCGGTTCAGTGCGCGACATCCTACTTGGCCACTATCCGCTCGGCTGGGTTAAGCATCCCGAATACATCATGATTGTGGCGGCCGCAGCAGTCGTTACCACTTTCGTCGCACCATTGATGACGCACCTACGTAAAGTGTTTCTGGTGCTTGATGCGCTGGGTTTAGTGGTGTTTTCGATTATTGGTGCCCAAGTTGCGTTAGATACCGGCCACGCGTCGATTATTGCCGCCATCGCGGCTGTGATTACCGGCGTGTTCGGTGGCGTGCTGCGCGATATGTTTTGCAACCGCATTCCGCTGGTATTCCAGAAGGAACTCTATGCTGGTATCGCCTTTGCCTCGGGCTGGATCTACATCCTGTTGCTGAAAACGCCACTGGCGCACGAAGCGGTGGTGATCATTACGCTGCTGTTCGGCTTCTTTGCGCGCTTGCTGGCGCTGCGCTTCCGCCTCGGGTTGCCGATCTTCAACTATCCCCATCCTGAACACTGAGTTGGCAGCGGGGATTCCCTGCTGTTGCAGAAAGTGAATCAACTGCTGCAGGTCTGCATCCTGCAGCATCGCCACGATACGTTGTGCCAGAACATTGCCGATGCCGGGCAACTGCTGCCAACTCTCCGCACTTCGCGCGAGTAGTTGCGACCATTGCGTGTCCGGCAGCGCCTGAAGCGCCGTTTTCGGCAGCGGCAATCCCAGCGCAATCACCCAACGCCGCAGCGGCTGCTGTCGCGTTAAGTTAAAGCGATGCCAGATTTGCTCAGCGCGCGCGGGTGAAATTCCATTCGTCTGCGCAATGTGATCGGGCGTCAGCGTTAACCAGGAAAAGAGATGAGTGATTCCGCCACTGTCGAGTAGCCGCTGCCAGTTGCTGCGCTGTACACCAGCGATATCCAATACCGGTTTAAGGCTCAACCAACTCAGGCGAGATAAAAACTGCGCGCGGCAAGCGGCAGTGAAATGCAGGCAGCTCAAGCCATTAAATTCACCATCTTGTGGCGAGGCGGGATAATCGCGCTGTGCCACACGCCAGATCACGCGCTCCAGACGCGGAATACCTAACCCAGCCAGCGTTAGCGTCACTTCATCACCGGCAATCACATCCAGCTCACGCCAGCGGCGCAGCGAACCGAGATTAACCCGGCGCACGGTTTTATCATCCAACTGCACCGGAATAAGATTCAGCACCACGGCGACTTTGCCAGTGCGCCCCACATTGAAGTCTACCGAGAGCACTTCGCTGCTCACTTCCGCGGGTTGATATTTCCACGCCGCCGACCAACGGCCTTGTCCTGGCTGCCAATCGCGCCCTGCGCTGCCCGGCGATTGATGCATCACCACGCCATCGGTGGCAAACGGCAGTGATTCGTGGAACCAGCGATCGCGCCATACCGCCACCTCTTCTTCATTACTCACCTGGCGGCTCCAACTCTGCGCCAGGCCAAATCCCCACTGCGCGAGTTGCGCCAATCGATCATTCATTGATAGCGGGCCATCCGGCCACGCCCAGATGAAAATGCCAAGATGCTCCAACAACGGGCTGTTGTCATGCCGCATCATGGCACCCGCCACCTGAGCGCGCGCATTTTTGCCGCCGTCACGGGCTTGTTGATGATCAGTCATTTGCAGAAACAGCTCACCTTGCAGCACGACTTCTTCGTGCAACGTAGCAATCTGCTGCGGGATGGCGGGAATATGCGGAGATTTAGCCAGCCACTCTTCACCGCGTAAACCATCACCACGACTGATCAGTGAAACTAACTTACCGAGCCGATACACCAGCGTAACGGCCACGCCATCGACTTTTGGCTGCACCCACAGTGAAGATCTATCCTGCATCCAATACGCCACGGCTAATTTATCGCGCAGTTTGCGTACGCCGGTATGCGCCACCGGATGATGTGTACTGCCATCGGTGGTGAGTTGTGCATCGTAGGTGGATTGCGTGGGCATAAAGCAGCGCTGCCACTGCTGCAAACGCTGTTGCAGACTGTCGTAATCCTCATCGGTCACTTGATTGGTGCCTAACCGATAGTAAGCGTCATCCCATTGTCGCAATTGGGTTTGTAGCTGCGTGATCTCTTGTCCAGCGCGCACGGGGGACCAATTCGGGCACAGCGCTTCGGCCCAGCAACTCACGCTAAACAGGCAACACAGTAGACTCAGAAATCCTTTCATCTTGGCTCTCCTTTTTTCGCTATTGGAGAGTGCGGGACAGCGTTATACCAGCGGTGAAATAGCTTCTTTGAAGCCAGATTCCAGCCTTTATGTGGCGTTTGCAGCCTACAACATCGGCTTCTGGCGCGGCCTCACAGAAAAAAGAATTGCCTCAGCCAAGCGGCAAACGCTGCGTGGCATGCCTAAGCCGTGTATACTGTGCAGGAAATCGACTCCGCTCTTAATCAATTCAAGATAACCATGGCTCAAGGCACGCTCTATATTGTTTCCGCCCCCAGCGGCGCGGGTAAATCCAGCCTGATTCAGGCACTGTTAAAGACACAACCGCTGTACGATACGCAGGTGTCTATTTCGCACACCACCCGTGGCGTGCGTCCCGGTGAAGCTCATGGTGAGCACTATTTCTTCGTCTCTAAGACTGAATTCGAGACCATGATTGCCGCAGACGACTTCCTCGAACATGCGGAAGTGTTTGGCAATTATTACGGTACGTCACGCGCTGCAATTGAGCAGGTGCTGGCGACCGGCGTTGATGTTTTCCTGGATATCGACTGGCAAGGCGCGCAGCAAATTCGCAAGAAAATGCCTGCCGCGCGCAGCATCTTTGTGCTGCCACCGTCTACCGAAGAGTTGGATCGCCGCCTGCGCGGTCGCGGTCAGGACAGCGAAGAGGTGATTGCCCGTCGTATGCAACAGGCCGTGGCGGAAATGAGCCACTACGCCGAATACGATTATTTAATCGTTAATGATGATTTCGATCTGGCGCTGTCCGATCTGAAAACCATCATTCGCGCAGAACGTCTGCGTATGAGTCGCCAAAAATCGCGACATGATGCTTTAATCAGCAAACTATTGGCAGTCTGAATTCACTTTCAGTATTATGCCCAGTCATTTCTTCATCATCTGTGGAGTAGCACACCTATGGCACGCGTAACCGTTCAGGACGCAGTAGAGAAAGTTGGTAACCGTTTTGACCTGGTGTTGGTCGCTGCACGTCGTGCACGTCAGATGCAGGTAGGCGGTAAAGATGCGCTGGTTCCGGAAGAGAACGATAAGCCGACCGTTATCGCCCTGCGCGAAATCGAAGAAGGTCTGATCACTACCCAGATTCTGGATGTCCGTGATCGTCAGGAACAGCATGAGCAGGAAGCCGCTGAGTTACAAGCCGTTACCGCTATCGCTGAAGGTCGTCGTTAACAGCACTTCGCAGGTCGCCCTTGTATCTGTTTGAAAGCCTCAATCAATTGATTGAAAAATACTTGCCTGAGGAGCAAATCAAGCGCCTCAAGCAAGCTTATCTAGTCGCGCGTGATGCCCACGAGGGTCAAACACGCTCCAGCGGCGAGCCTTATATCACCCATCCTGTAGCCGTTGCCTGCATTCTGGCCGAGATGAAACTCGACCATGAAACGCTGATGGCCGCGCTGCTGCATGACGTGATTGAAGATACGCCCGCCACTTACCAGGATATGGAACAGCTGTTTGGTAAAAGCGTTGCCGAACTGGTGGAAGGCGTATCCAAGCTCGATAAGCTGAAGTTCCGCGACAAGAAAGAAGCCCAGGCTGAAAACTTCCGCAAAATGATCATGGCGATGGTGCAAGACATTCGCGTCATCTTGATCAAACTGGCCGACCGCACGCACAACATGCGCACGCTCGGCGCGTTACGACCGGATAAAAAGCGTCGTATCGCGTTAGAAACGCTGGAGATTTACAGTCCTCTGGCGCACCGCCTTGGTATTCATCACCTGAAAACAGAACTGGAAGAGCTCGGATTTGAAGCGCTCTACCCGAACCGTTTCCGCGTGATCAAAGAGGTGGTGAAAGCGGCGCGCGGTAACCGCAAAGAGATGATTCAGAAGATCCTTGCTGAAATCGACGGGCGCTTACAGGAAGCGGGCATTCCTTGCCGCGTCAGTGGTCGTGAAAAGCATCTCTATTCGATCTACCGCAAAATGCACCTGAAAGAGCAGCGTTTTCACTCGATCATGGATATCTACGCTTTCCGCGTCATCGTGAAAGATCTGGATACCTGTTATCGCGTGCTCGGTCAGATGCATAGCTTGTACAAACCGCGACCCGGACGCGTGAAAGATTACATCGCCATTCCCAAGGCTAACGGCTATCAATCGCTGCATACTTCAATGATTGGCCCGCACGGCGTGCCGGTTGAAGTGCAGATCCGTACGGAAGATATGGATCAGATGGCAGAGATGGGTGTGGCAGCACACTGGGCGTATAAAGAGAGCGGCGAAGTCAGCGGCACCACCGCACAGATTCGCGCTCAACGCTGGTTGCAAAGCCTGCTGGAGCTGCAACAAAGCGCCGGTAGCTCATTTGAATTTATCGAAAGCGTGAAATCCGATCTGTTCCCGGACGAGATCTATGTATTCACGCCAGAAGGCCGTATTGTCGAATTGCCCGCTGGCGCCACGCCGGTGGATTTCGCCTATGCGGTGCATACCGATATCGGTCATGCCTGCGTCGGCGCTCGCGTCGATCGTCAGCCTTATCCGCTGTCACAATCGCTGACCAGCGGCCAAACTATTGAAATCATTACCGCGCCGGGCGCTCGCCCGAACGCTGCATGGCTCAACTTTGTCGTCAGCTCCAAAGCGCGCGCCAAGATTCGTCAGTTGCTGAAAAACCTCAAGCGTGAAGATTCTGTTAGCCTTGGCCGTCGCCTGTTGAGCCACGCGCTCGGCGGCAGCAAGAAGCTGGCGGAAATTCCTGCCGAGAACATTCAGCACGAACTAGAGCGCATGAAGCTGACCGCCATCGACGATTTGCTGGCAGAAATCGGCCTCGGTAACGCCATGAGCGTGGTGGTGGCGAAAAACCTGCTGCAATCGGGTGGCGAAGAGCCGCAAAGCAACAGCAAACGCAAAAAGCTGCCAATCAAAGGCGCCGATGGCGTGTTGATTACCTTTGCTAAATGCTGCCGTCCGATTCCCGGCGATCCAATTGTGGCGCATGTCAGTCCCGGCAAAGGCTTGGTGGTGCATCACGAATCCTGTCGTAACATTCGCGGCTACCAGAAAGAAGCTGAAAAATTCATGCCGGTTGAATGGGATAAAGTGACCGATCAGGAATTTGTTGCCGAGATTAAGGTCGACATGTTCAACCATCAAGGTGCTTTGGCGAACCTGACGGCGGCGATCAATACGGCAAGCTCCAATATTCAAAGCCTGAATACTGAAGAGCGTGATGGACGCGTGTATAGCGCCTTTATCCGCCTCACCGCGAACGATCGCGTCCATTTGGCGAATATTATGCGCAAAATTCGCGTAATGCCGGACGTTATCAAAGTTCACCGCAACCGTAACTAGTCCATGAATGCCCAACGCTTTGCTCGAATCCAGGAGATGCTGGCCCTGCGCCAGCATGATCTCACCGTTTGCATGGAACAAGTGCACAAACCACATAACGTTTCGGCAGTAATTCGTACCGCCGATGCGGTGGGCATCCATGAAGTGCATGCCGTGTGGCCTAGCGTGCGTATGCGCACCATGGTTGCGGCCTCGGCGGGCAGCAATAGCTGGGTGAAGGTCAAAACACATCCTCACATTGCCGACGCGGTGCGTCATCTCAAAGAGAGTGGCATGCAGGTGTTGGCGACCAATTTGTCAGACAAAGCGGTGGATTTTCGCGCAGTCGATTACACCAAACCCACCTGCATTTTGATGGGTCAGGAAAAAACCGGCATCACTGCCGAAGCGTTGGCGTTAGCCGATCAGGACATCATTGTGCCGATGGTTGGCATGGTGCAGTCGCTCAACGTTTCGGTCGCTTCGGCGCTGATTCTGTATGAAGCACAACGCCAACGGCAGAATGCCGGAATGTATCAACGCAAATACAGCTTGTTGGATGAAGACGAACAACAGCGCTTGTTGTTTGAAGGTGGCTATCCGGTATTGGCGCGCGTCGCCAAGCAGAAAGGCCTGCCTTATCCGCACATCAACGCCCAGGGCGAGGTGGAAGCCGACGCCAATTGGTGGACCACCATGCAATCGACGGGTAAAAAATGAAAGGCCGTCTGCTGGATGCCATCCCGCTCAGTACCCTGACCGGCGTCGGCGCCAGTCAGGCGGGGAAACTGGCCAAACTCGGTTTGTTCACCATTCAGGATTTGCTGTTGCATCTGCCACTGCGCTACGAAGATCGCACCCAACTCTACAAAATTAATGACCTGCTGCCGGGCGTTTGGGCCACGGTGGAAGGCGAAGTGCTGAGCAGCGAAATCACCTTTGGCCGCCGCCGCATGCTGGTGTGCCAAATCAGCGATGGCAGCGGCATGCTCACCATGCGTTTCTTCAATTTCAATGCCGGAATGAAAAACAGCCTGTCGCCGGGCCGCCGCGTCACCGCTTATGGTGAGATTAAACGCGGTCAGCGCGGTGCGGAAATCATCCATCCTGAATATCGCGTGCAGGGCGAACAAGGCGGCGTTGAGCTGCAAGAAACCTTGACGCCGGTTTATCCCACTACCGAAGGCATTCGCCAGGCGACGTTGCGAAATCTCACCGATCAAGCACTGACGCTGTTGGAGAGTTGCCCGATTGCTGAGTTGCTGCCCGCCGAGTTGAGTGGCGGCATGATCAGCCTGCCGGATGCGCTGCGCACGCTGCATCGTCCACCGCCAGATTTACGTTTAAGCGAGTTAGAAACCGGTCGTCATCCGGCGCAAAAACGCTTAATCCTTGAAGAGTTGCTGGCCCATAACCTCAGCATGTTAGCGGTGCGCGCCGGTGCGCAGCGGCATCATGCGTTGCCGATGAAACCGCTGCATCAATTGGCCAATCAATTGTTAGCCGCCTTGCCCTTCTCGCCAACCGGCGCGCAACAACGCGTGGTGGCGGAAATCGAAAAAGACCTGGCCAACGATTTCCCAATGATGCGCCTGGTGCAAGGCGATGTTGGTTCCGGCAAAACCTTGGTTGCTGCATTGGCCGCACTGAACGTCATCGCCCACGGCAAGCAAGTGGCGTTGATGGCGCCGACCGAACTGTTGGCTGAACAGCACGCCAACAACTTCCGCCAATGGTTTGCGCCATTAGGAATTGAAGTTGGCTGGCTAGCGGGCAAACAGAAAGGCAAAGCGCGCGAAGCGCAGCAAGAAGCGATTGCCAGCGGCCATGTCGCGATGGTGGTCGGTACTCACGCGCTATTCCAGGAACAGGTGAAATTCAATGGCATGGCGCTGGTGATCATTGATGAGCAGCACCGTTTTGGTGTGCATCAGCGCTTAGCGTTGTGGGAGAAAGGCGAGGAGCAAGGCTTCCATCCGCATCAGTTGATCATGACTGCCACGCCGATTCCGCGCACCCTGGCGATGACCGCTTACGCCGATCTGGATACCTCAACCATCGACGAACTTCCGCCGGGACGTACGCCGGTTACCACGGTGGCGATTCCCGATAGCCGCCGCAGCGAGATCATTACGCGGGTGCAAAGCGCTTGTCACGAAGGTCGCCAGGCCTATTGGGTGTGTACGCTGATTGAAGAGTCCGAAGTATTGGAAGCGCAGGCAGCGGAAGCGACGTGGGAAGAGTTGAAAATCGCGCTGCCGGATTTGCAGGTCGGTTTGGTACATGGCCGTATGAAACCGGCAGAAAAACAGGCGGTGATGGCGGCGTTCAAAGCCAATGAAATCCAACTGCTGATCGCCACCACCGTGATTGAAGTTGGCGTTGATGTGCCGAATGCCAGCTTGATGATTATCGAAAACCCAGAGCGACTGGGATTGGCGCAGTTGCATCAGCTGCGCGGACGCGTGGGTCGTGGCGCTGTCGCCTCGCATTGCGTGTTGCTGTATAAAGCGCCGCTGAGCAAAACCGCGCAGAAGCGTTTGCAAGTGCTGCGCGACAGCAACGACGGTTTTGTGATTGCCCAGCACGACCTGGAGATTCGTGGCCCGGGTGAATTGCTGGGTACGCGACAAACCGGTAATGCCGAATTCAAAGTGGCAGATTTGCTGCGCGATCAAGGCATGATTCCCGAAGTTCAGCGCGTGGCCCGTCACATCCACCAGCATTATCCTGAACAGGCACAAGCCTTAATCGAGCGATGGTTGCCGGAGACTGAGCGCTATAGCAATGCTTAATCCGCCGCTTTTGCCTTATCAATCGCGATAAAATCCCCAACAAACTTCTGCAACAGGCGTGTTAGCTCGGCACATTCTGTATCCTGCCAGCCAGCGAACAGATTCTGATAAATCTGCGTGCGTGCCGCGTCGATTTTATCGGTCATCAATTTACCCGCCGCCGTGATCACCGCTTCATTCACCCGCTTGTCTTTGGCATTTTTCTGCCGCTGCGCCAGTCCCAACTCTTCCAGTTTCGCCACCTGACGACTTACAGTGGTGTAATCACGTCCAACGCGTTCCGCCAGTTCCACTACGCCAATCGGGCCAAAACGGCCAATCTGAATCAGTAATGGAAACAGCGCGCGATCGAGTTGGATATTAGATTCTTTGATCAACAATTCATCGCGTTGCGCCCGGTTAAAGGTGCCGACAATCATCAGCAGCGCGTTGTGCAGATCATCAAATTCCGCACTATTATGTGTATTTTGCACACTTTTCATTGACGTTATTCCGGGGCAGAACTAATGTGTGCATATTACACATAGTTTCCTGTTAACTGAAGGTGAAGAGATGAAAGCAGCCATAGTTTCTACGGCAGGCGAACTGCCCATTTACAGTGATTTTCCTGCGCCACAGGCCGATGAGCAGCATGAGGTCGTTAATGTGAAAGCCGCCGCCGTCAGCCAATTGGCGAAAGCGCGCGCTGCCGGTACGCATTACAGCGCTGCCACACAATATCCTTTTATTGTCGGTATCGACGGTACCGGCACGCTCAGCAATGGCGATCCGGTCTACTTCCTCGCCTTCTATTCACCGTGGGGTAGCATGGCGGAACAGGCGCTGATTCCCAAAGAAAGCATCGTTCCGCTACCGGCATCACTTGATCCGGTGCTGGCGGCAGCGCTCGCTAATCCGGGCATGTCTTCCTGGGCGGCATTGACCCGACGCGCGCAACTGCAAGCCGGTGAAACCGTGCTGATTAATGGCGCAACCGGCACTTCCGGTGGTTTAGCGGTGCGTATTGCACGTCATTTGGGTGCGGGGAAAATCATCGCCACTGGCCGCAATCGTGCTGCACTGGAGCAACTTAAAGCGCAAGGCGCTGACGTTACGTTGACGCTGGATGAATTGCCGGGCGCGTTGCCGGCGTTGATGAAAGAAGGCATCGATGTGGTGCTGGATTATCTGTGGGGCCAGAGCGCGCTGGACATCATGCATGCGGCGGTGGCAGGCAAAGAAAAAACCGTGCGCTTTGTGCAGATCGGTTCGCTGAGCGGTCAGGAAATTACGCTGCACAGCAAGTTGCTGCGCTCATCGGGATTGACACTGATGGGGAGCGGCCTGGGCAGCGTTTCCGATCAAGAACTCATCGCCTGCATCAGCGAAATGCTGCACGCCGCAGCTGAAAGCGATTTTTCCATCGCCTTCCAGATGCGCCCGCTGAGTGACGTCGCCCAAGCCTGGCAAGAAGATGACAGCCGCTGCCGCACGGTGTTTACGCTTTAAATGTTTGGCCGTGAAAAGGGGCATCGCAACCGTTTGCTTTCGTGACGCAACCGTTTAAAATCGCCCCTTTGTTGTAATTGAGAACGCCCACCATGTCCGTCAACACCGCTGAATCTCACCAGCCTGCCAACGCAGCAAGCCCAAAAAGTGAATTGATTTACCGCCTCGAAGACCGTCCGCCGCTGCCGCAAACGCTGTTTGCTGCTTGTCAGCATCTGCTGGCGATGTTTGTTGCGGTGATTACGCCCGCGCTGCTGATTTGTCAGGCGCTGGGTTTACCGGCGCAGGATACCCAGCACATTATCAGCATGTCGCTGTTCGCTTCTGGCGTCGCGTCAGTGCTGCAAATTAAAACCTGGGGGCCGGTGGGTTCTGGCCTGTTATCAATTCAGGGCACCAGTTTTAACTTCGTTACGCCACTGATCATGGGCGGCATGGCGCTGAAAAATGGCGGCGTGGATGTGCCAACCATGATGGCGGCGCTGTTTGGTACCTTGATGGTGGCGTCCTGTACTGAAATGGTGCTGTCGCGCGTGCTGCACCTGGCGCGCCGCATCATTACGCCGCTGGTTTCCGGCATTGTGGTGATGATTATCGGCTTGTCTCTGATTCAGGTCGGTTTGACCTCGATTGGTGGCGGCTTTGCTGCGATGAACGATCACACCTTCGGCGCGCCGAAAAATCTGTTGCTGGCCGCTGCGGTGTTGGTGGTGATTATCCTGCTGAATCGCCAGCGTAATCCGTATTTGCGTGTGGCATCGCTGGTGATTGCGATGGCGGTGGGTTATGCGCTGGCCTGGGTGCTGGATATGCTGCCAGCCACCAGCACGCCAGCCGATCAGCCGCTGATTGCTGTGCCATCGCCGCTCTACTACGGTTTGGGATTTGACTGGAATCTGCTGATTCCGCTGATGTTGGTGTTTATGGTGACCTCGCTGGAAACCATTGGCGATATCACCGCGACCTCTGATGTTTCTGAGCAACCGGTGAGCGGACCGCTGTATATGAAGCGCCTGAAAGGTGGCGTGCTGGCTAACGGTCTCAACTCCTTTGTCTCAGCGCTGTTCAATACTTTCCCTAACTCCTGTTTTGGTCAGAACAACGGCGTGATTCAGTTGACGGGCGTTGCTAGCCGCTATGTCGGCTTTGTGGTGGCGCTGATGCTGATTGTGCTCGGCCTGTTCCCGGCGGTGAGCGGTTTTGTGCAGCATATTCCAGAACCGGTACTGGGCGGTGCAACGATTGTGATGTTTGGCACGATTGCCGCCTCTGGCGTACGCATCGTGTCGCGCGAGCCGCTCAATCGCCGCGCCATTATGATTATTGCGTTGTCATTGGCGGTCGGTTTGGGTGTGTCTCAACAGCCGCTGATTCTGCAATTCGCCCCGGATTGGCTGAAAACCCTGCTTTCCTCTGGTATTGCCGCGGGCGGTATCACCGCTATCGTACTGAACCTGATCTTCCCGCAAGAAAAGTAATCTCTCCGGCAGGCTTCGGCCTGCCTGATATTTATCCGCTTTTACATCCAGGCTGTTGAGCTGTAACGGTAATTCAGGCATAACAACCACTCACCGGATAAATATCGGGATGGATGAGTGCGATGAAATTTTTAGGCAAGTTTTTCCTTACTTTACTGCTGCTAATTCTGCTGGCGCTGGTTGTGCTGTATGTGTTGCTGCAAACACAATGGGGCGCGGGTTGGTTTAGTCGCTGGGTAAGCGATAAAACGGACTGGCATCTCTCCATCAGCAAGATTGAACACGATTTCTCATCCCCTTCGCACATCATTCTCGATGATTTTAGTTTTGGTCACGATGGTCAGCCTGCGGTATTGGTGGCGAAACGCGTCGATCTCGGTCTGGCATTGGTTCAGTTCAGCGATCCACTGCATTTCAACAGTATCGAAGTGCGCGACGGAGAAATTAATCTCGCCAATCAAACACCCAATACCACTTTGCCGGTGCAGGCTAATCGTCTGCAATTGAACAATATGCGCATTGAAAGCCCGCACAGTTCGCTGCCGGTTTCGGCCCAACGCGTGAACGGTGGCCTGCTACCGTGGAAGCCGCTGGCGAACGATGCGCTGGACAGCGATGCGCAATTCCAGCTGAGTGCCGGAACCCTGACGCTGGATGGCGTGCCGGGCAACAACGTGCTGCTGCAAGGCAGCATTAAGCAGCGCAGCCTGGTATTTAACAACATCGGTGCAGATTTGGCGCGCGGCTCAATGACCGGTAACGCCGAGCGCGATGCGCAGGGTAACTGGAAGATTGATCAACTGCGCCTCAATGATATCCGCCTGCAAACCCATCAATCATTGAGTGATTTCCTTAATCCGCTGCGCGATGTGCCTTCGGTGAGCATCAATCGTCTGGATATGACCGATGCGCGTTTGCAAGGGCCAGATTGGGCGGTGACCGATCTCGATTTAACCCTGAAAAATGTCACCTGGCGCGGTGATGATTGGCAAAGCGATGGCGGTTCACTGTCAATGAATGCCGGCAACTTTATCAACGGCGGCTTTGAGCTTAACGATCCGATTGTGAATGCTGACCTGTCTGCACAAGGTATCGCGCTGACGCAATTCAGTTCCCGTTGGGTTAACGGCGTGATTCGAGCCAGCGGCAATTGGACGCGCAGCGACAAACGTTTGATGCTGGATGAGTTGGCGATTGCTGGACTTGAATATACTCTGCCGCTTAACTGGCGCGATCGCTGGCAGCAGACGTTGCCAAGCTGGCTGGATAGCGTGCTGATCACCCGCGCCACCGCTAACCGTAACTTGATCATTGATATCAATCCCGATTTCCCGTTCCAGATGACGTCATTGGATGGCAGCGCAGATAACCTGGTGCTGGCGCGCCAGCATCAATGGGGAATTTGGTCCGGCAAAGCCAGCTTTAACGCCGCCGAAGCCACCTTTAATCGCACCGACTTGCGTCATCCCTCAATTGCGCTGAATGCCAACGATCAACAGATTCAGGTCACGGAGCTGAGCGCCTTTAGCGGCAGCGGTTTACTGGAAGGTAGCGCAACGGTTGGGCAGGATGGGCAACGTCCGCTGACGTTGAATCTGAAAGGGCAAGCGGTGCCGGCCAACGTGCTGCAAAACTGGGGCTGGCCAGCGGCGTTAAGCGGTAACAGTAATTTGCAGTTGCAACTGAAGGGTTCGCTCAACGCCAGCACGCCGTTGCGTCCGAGCGTTGATGGTTCGTTATCAGTGACGACGGATACGGGATCGATGCAACAAACGATGCGTGGTGGGCAGATTCAATAAAGAGATGAAAACCAGGTCACCATAAATGGCGACCCTACAATAGATTGGCGAGGTTTTCGTAGGGTGCGCATTCTTGCGCACCTATATCATAAATAGCGCAATCGCTAGTTAATGCGCGCGCCGGAACCGCCCTCTTCGAGCGAACCGTCGGAATCGGCGGGTAACACGATATACACGCCTTCAAAAACCGCGCCCAACTCATCGTCACCAAACAATTCCACTTCCATCTGTACGCGAGCCTTACGACCGCGCGCCAGACGATCGAGATCGCCGCTGAGTGAACCGAGATCGGCTATCGCACCCGGACGACCACTGATCGGTTTGCTGTAACGAATATGCGCATCGGCCAAAATGATGGTGCCACCGAGATGGCGCTCACGCAGCAGCAGCCAAATCAATCCCCAACCGGTTAACGTGGCAAGCGAGAACAAGCTGCCGGCAAATAAGGTGTGGTGAGGATTCTGGTTGCCGGCTTCCGGCATGGTGGTGACGAACTTCTGCCCGGTGTATTGCAGAATGCGTACGCCCATTTTTTCGCTCAGCGGGATGTGCTCGTACCAGGCTTGCTGCAACTGTCCGCACCAATCGGCACGATGCAGAATATCATCGAGCGTGACCACCGGTTTAATCATCAGGAAGTGACGCACCGGCGTGGTTTGCGGCGCAGTGATTTCACCTTGATTGACGTAACCGAGCTTGGCGAAGAATTCAACCGCGTCTTCACGTGCGCTACAGGTCACGCGTTTCGCACCTTCCTGACGTGCGACTGATTCCAGCGTCATCGCCACCAGCGTGCCCAGACCTTTGCCCTGCACCGAAGGATGCACGGCGAGGAAGCGAATCGCCGCTTCATTTTCGGCATTAATGTATAAGCGGCCCACCGCCACCGGTTTGCCCTGCTCATCCACCACCATTTGATGATGCGCTAAAGCATCCCAGGCATCGCGTTCTGAACCTTGCGGCTGACGCAGCGGCTTTCGTAACATTTCCCAGCGGAACTGGTAATACATATCCAGCTCTTCCGCCGTTTGCGGTACGCGAAGATGATACATAAAGTGATTCTCTCGTTCGGAGCTTGCGTGGCTAAATCCTTGCCGCTCGGCTGAAAATCTCACACCTGTAACCAGAAGGTCACCGGACCATCGTTAACCAACGAAACCTGCATATTGGCGGCGAAGCGCCCGTTTGCGGTGGTCACGCCCTGTGTACGGCAGCAATCGCTGAAATAATCATAGAGACGCTCGGCTTCCGCCGGTTCTGCGCCGCCAGAAAAAGAAGGACGCATCCCTTTATTGGTATCCGCGGCGAGGGTGAACTGCGATACCACCAGCACGCTGCCGCCAGCCTGCTGAACATTCAGGTTCATTTTGTCATTCTCATCGGCGAAGATGCGATAGCCCAAAACGCGTTCGGTAAGACGCTGCGCCTTTTGCTCATCGTCGCCCTTCTCTACACCCAATAACACCAGTAAACCGGCGCTAATTTCGCCCACTGTCGCGTCATCAACGCTAACACTGGCGCGACTGACGCGCTGAATCAAAGCAATCATGTTTCCTCTTTTTCTTTTTCGCGTTCCTGCTGTTTTAACTGGCGATAGTCATCCAGCGTGACGGTGATTTCCGCGCCTAACAACACAATACACCACGTCCAGTAAACCCAGAGGAAGAGAATCGGGATTACCGCCAGAACGCCGTAAATTAACTGATACGAAGGGAACATCGTAACATACAGCGCAAAGCCTTTTTTCCCCAACTCGAACAGCAAACCGGCCACCACAGCACCAATCAATGCATCGCGTCCAGGCACGCGCCGCGTCGGCACGATGCTGTAAAGTAACCAGAAAGCGAGGATGGAGAGAAACAGCGGGAAGATACGCAGCAGCTGATCGACCAGGCTGGTGACGCCGGTGACATTTACCCAGCGCAGCGACAATAAATAGGAACTGATAGCTAAACTAGCCCCGGCTAACAGCGGACCCAGCGTTAAGATCATCCAGTAAACCGCAAACGAATAAACCATCGGTCGCGGCTTATCGCTGCGCCAGATGGCGTTGAGCGCGCTATCCACTGAATGCATTAACAGCAGCGCGGTGACGATCAATCCCACCGTGCCCACCGCCGTCATCTTATTGACGTTAGCGACAAACTGATCGAGATAACGCTGAATCACATCACCGGTAGCGGGAATGAAGTTGGTAAAAATGAAGGTTTTTAACTGCACGCTAATTTCCGAGAACATCGGAAAAGCGGCAAACAGTGCGAATACCACGGCAATCAGCGGCACCAACGCCAACAACGAGACGTAGGCCAGGTTACCAGCCTGCGTCGTCATGTTGTCTTCGTCAATGCGTCGCCACAGCAGTTTAATCCACAGAAAGAACGCATGCGCCGAGTGGCGCAGATGTCGATATTTCAGCACTCAGAGACGACCCGCAAACCAATCCGGCACGGTTTTATCATCGACCACCAGCACGCTCTCAATGCCTAGCGCCCGCGCAGCATCAATGTTGGCCTGATTATCATCGAAGAACACCGCTTGATCAGCCTGATAACCTTCGTGCTCCAACACATAGTTATAGATGCGCGCTTCCGGTTTACGCATGCCGATGTCCTGCGACATATAAACATGATCGGCCGCCTGCTGGACTTCAGGATATTGCGTTGGCCAGAATTCAAAGTGCAGTTGGTTGGTGTTAGAGAGGATGACCACACGCTCGCCCCCGGCGCGTAGCTGGTTCATTATCGCAAGCGTTTCAGGACGCACATCAACAAAGACCGCCTGCCAGCCTGCGGTGAATTGCGGGTAGCTCAGCGCGATGTCGAGTTGGTCGCAAATGCGCGCAGCAAATTCGGGATCGCTAATTTCACCACGTTCATGTTTTTCGAACGCCTCATCCATGCGGAAACGACTTTGCAGCGTTGCCAGCGGCACGCGCCCTAAATCACTCCAGACGCCGAGCACACGATTAAAATCGATATCAACAATCACATTGCCTAAATCAAAAATGTACAGCATGACGCCTCTCCTTTACGTTCCCTGGATCATTCACTCTAGCGACAAAAAGTATAGCTGAACAGGGTGAGCGGCGCGGAAATCGGCAATCTGGAAGCGAGGGCAAAGTTCACTAAGCGAGCGTTGCAGCGGGTTGCAGGCATAAAAAAGCCCCGCAATGCGGGGCTCAATATCAGACTGTTTCGCTTAGTCTTTGCTGCCACGAGAAGAACGTTTACGATCGTTCTCGGTCAGGTGACGTTTACGAATACGTACTGACAACGGAGTCACTTCTACCAGTTCGTCATCATCGATGAACTCGATAGCCTGTTCCAACGTCATTTTCTGCGGTGGAACCAGAGTGGTGGCTTCATCAGTACCTGACGCACGCATGTTGGTCAGTTTCTTACCGGTCAAGCAGTTAACAGTCAGGTCGTTAGAACGGCTATGAATACCGATGATCTGGCCTTCATAAACTTCTGCACCGTGACCCAGGAACAGCTTACCGCGATCTTGCAGACCGAACAGGGCGAACGCTACCGCTTTACCCTGGCCGTTTGAGATCAGTACGCCGTTCTGACGCTGGCCCACTTCGCCCGGACGAACGTCGTCGTAGTGGCTGAAGGTGGAGTACAGCAGACCAGTACCTGAAGTCATGGTCATGAATTCGTTACGGAAGCCGATCAGGCCACGGCTTGGGATCATGTAGTCGAGACGTACACGGCCTTTGCCATCCGGATCCATGTTTTTCAGATCGCCTTTACGCTCACCCATCGCTTGCATCACAGAACCCTGATGGGTTTCTTCGATGTCGAGGGTAACGTTTTCGAATGGCTCTTGTTTACGGCCTTCGAACTCGCGGAAGATTACTTTCGGACGGGATACCGCCAGCTCGAAACCTTCACGACGCATGTTTTCGATCAGAACTGACAAGTGCAGCTCACCACGACCAGAAACACGGAACGCATCTGAATCTTCAGTTTCTTCAACGCGCAGTGCAACATTGTGTACCAGTTCTTTGTTCAAACGCTCCAGAATCTGGCGCGACGTCACGAACTTACCTTCTTTACCGCAGAACGGCGAGGTGTTGACGTTGAAGAACATGGTTACGGTTGGTTCATCGACGCTCAAGGCTGGCAGCGCTTCCACATTCTGCGTGTCGCAGATGGTGTCAGAGATGTTCAGCTCGCCCAGGCCGGTGATAGCGATGATATCGCCCGCTTCCGCCAGGGTGCTTTCGATACGTTCCAGACCAAGGTGGCCCAGTACTTTACCGACTTTACCGTTACGGGTTTTGCCTTCGCTATCAATGATAGTGACTTGCTGGTTCGGCTTAACGGTACCGCGCTTGATGCGGCCGATGCCGATTACGCCCAGGTAGTTGTTGTAGTCCAGCTGCGAGATCTGCATCTGCAGTGGCGCTTCAACTTCAACCTGAGGTGGAGAAACGTGGTCGACGATCGCCTGATACAGCGGGGTCATGTCGTCAGCCATGTCGGTGTGTTCCAGACCCGCGATACCATTTAACGCCGAAGCGAAGATGATCGGGAAGTCCAGCTGCTCGTCAGTCGCATCCAGGTTAACGAACAGGTCGAATACCTGATCAACAACCCAATCAGGACGCGCGCCCGGACGGTCAACTTTGTTGATAACCACAATCGGCTTCAAACCATGAGCAAAAGCTTTCTTGGTTACGAAGCGGGTTTGCGGCATAGGGCCATCCATCGCATCTACAACCAACAGCACCGAATCAACCATGGACATAACGCGTTCCACTTCACCACCGAAGTCGGCGTGTCCTGGGGTATCAACGATGTTGATGCGATAGTCGTTCCATTTGATGGCGGTGTTTTTTGCGAGGATGGTAATCCCACGCTCTTTCTCCAAATCGTTGGAGTCCATTACGCGCTCAGTCGCTTCGGTACGAGCATCAAAAGTACCGGACTGTTGTAGCAGCTTATCAACCAGGGTGGTCTTACCATGGTCAACGTGCGCGATGATGGCGATGTTACGCAAATTTTCGATCACAGCTTTGCCTCAGGCATTATAGAAATAACGCGGTATTGTACACGGATTAAGCGGAAGACTGAACATGATCACAGATTTCGCCGAAAGTTTCTCGTAGCGCTGGTTTTTAGCACCGTTATCGGTGCATTAATCTGCACTGCGATGGCAATTTGCACCAAAGTGGTGCTTAATTTCACCTAAGGTGCACCGATATGATGCATGCAATCCATCCTGGTGCAGCCTTCGACTCACGAAAGGGCGCATTGTAGCGCCATTTTCACCGTTGTCATAAAGTTGGCACAGAATTCGCTTTATCTATATTAAGCGAAAACGACAGTTATAAAACGGTTGAAAGAGCTTGCCGAGATCTTTGGTTAGGGGTGGCCAGTCAATATGGCGCATTCCCGGCAACGAAGTTCTCTCACCATGACGATAATGACCATTTCCAGGAGAGTTGAGTATGTCTGCTGAACACGTTCTCTCGATGATGAACGAGCACGAAGTTAAGTTTGTTGACCTGCGTTTTACCGATACTAAAGGTAAAGAACAGCACGTTACTATCCCTGCTCACCAGGTTAACGCTGACTTCTTCGAAGAAGGCAAAATGTTTGACGGCTCATCAATTGGTGGCTGGAAAGGCATTAACGAATCAGACATGGTGCTGATGCCGGATGCAACCACTGCGGTGATGGATCCGTTCTTCGAAGACTCGACCCTGATCATCCGTTGCGACATCCTTGAGCCAGGCACGCTGCAGGGCTACGATCGTGACCCACGTTCTATCGCTAAACGTGCAGAAGAGTTCCTGCGTTCTTCCGGCATCGCGGATACCGTGCTGTTTGGACCAGAGCCAGAGTTCTTCCTGTTCGATGACATCCGTTTCGGTTCCTCTACTTCAGGTTCACACGTTGCTATCGACGATATCGAAGCAGCATGGAACACCGGTAAAGAGTACGAAGGTGGCAACAAAGGTCACCGTCCAGGTCTGAAAGGCGGATACTTCCCAGTGCCACCGGTTGACTCAGCGCAGGACATCCGTTCAGCCATGTGTCTGACCATGGAGCAAATGGGCCTGGTGGTTGAAGCGCATCACCACGAAGTCGCCACTGCTGGTCAGAACGAAGTGGCTACCCGCTTCAACACCATGACCAAAAAAGCTGACGAAATTCAGATCTACAAATACGTGGTGCACAACGTTGCTCACGCGTACGGCAAAACTGCAACCTTCATGCCTAAGCCAATGTTTGGCGATAACGGTTCTGGTATGCACTGCCACATGTCCCTGTCAAAAGGCGGCGTGAACCTGTTCTCTGGCGACAAGTACGGCGGCCTGTCTGAAACTGCTCTGTTCTACATCGGCGGTATCATCAAGCACGCTAAAGCGATCAACGCCCTGGCGAACCCAACTACTAACTCATACAAGCGTCTGGTCCCAGGCTACGAAGCACCTGTTATGCTGGCTTACTCTGCGCGTAACCGTTCGGCTTCTATCCGTATCCCAGTGGTTGCTAGCCCGAAAGCACGTCGTATCGAAGCGCGCTTCCCAGATCCAGCGGCTAACCCATATCTGGCATTCACCGCGCTGCTGATGGCTGGTCTTGATGGTGTTATCAACAAGATCCATCCTGGCGATGCGATGGACAAAAACCTGTATGACCTGCCTCCGGAAGAAGAAGCTGAGATTCCAAAAGTTGCAGGTTCTCTGGAAGAAGCATTGAACGCACTGAACGAAGACCGCGAGTTCCTGACCCGCGGCGGCGTGTTCACTGATGACGCTATCGACGCGTACATCGAACTGCGTAAGCCAGAAGTTGACCGTGTGCGTATGACTCCGCACCCAGTTGAGTTCGAACTGTACTACAGCGTTTAATTTAAAAATTTCAGCCTCTATTCACGCTGTATTTTCGCAGCGTGAATAACCTGAAAGATTTTTATATTGCCGTGGAAACTTTAGCCCATCTCCGGATGGGCTTTTTTCTCCGCGCATTCATGGTTTGAAGCACAGATTTCCGTCCTGACAGGCTATAATGCACTAAATTAGTGCAGAGGAACGCTGTATGGCAACTGGCACGCTGCCCGATGCGGGGCAGATTCTCAACTCCCTTATCAACAGTATTTTGCTGGTCGATAACGATTTAGTTATCCATTACGCCAATCCGGCGGCGCAGCAATTACTGGCGCAAAGCTCACGTAAATTGTTCGGCACGCCATTACCGGAATTAACCGGCTATTTTTCGCTGAATATTGAGGTGATGAGCGAGAGTCTCGGGGCTGGCCAGGGCTTTACCGATAGCGAAGTAACGTTAGTGGTGGATGGTCGCGCGCATATTATGTCGCTGACGGCACAGCGTTTACCGGATGGTTTTATTCTGCTGGAAATGGCGCCGATGGATAATCAACGTCGTCTTAGCCAGGAACAAATTCAACATGCTCAGCAAGTGGCAGCGCGCGATTTAGTGCGCGGTCTGGCACATGAAATTAAAAACCCGCTGGGAGGGTTACGTGGCGCCGCGCAACTGCTTACTCGCGCGTTACCCGATCCCTCTTTGCATGAATATACGCGCATCATCATTGAGCAGGCCGACCGCTTACGTAATCTGGTTGATCGCCTGTTAGGCCCGCAGCAACCGGGTTTGCATGTGACGCAAAGTATTCATCAGGTTGCCGAGCGTGTGGTGAATCTGGTGTCGATGGAATTGCCAGATAATGTTTCGCTGGTGCGAGATTACGATCCGAGCCTGCCGGAACTGCCACACGATCCCGACCAAATTGAACAAGTGCTGTTAAATGTGGTGCGTAATGCGCTGCAAGCATTGGGTGACGAAGGCGGCACCATCGTTATTCGTACGCGTACCGCCTTCCAGCTGACGCTGCACGGCACGCGTTATCGTTTAGTTGCTCGCATTGATATTGAAGATGACGGCCCAGGGATTCCGGCCCAGCTACAAGATACGCTGTTCTATCCGATGGTGAGCGGACGCGAAGGTGGCACCGGTTTAGGTCTCTCCATCGCCCGCAGCCTGATCGATCAGCATTCGGGAAAAATAGAATTTAACAGTTGGCCAGGTCACACCGAATTCTCGGTCTACCTGCCTATTCGCCAGTGAGGTTTCTATGCAACGAGGGATAGTCTGGATCGTCGATGACGATAGCTCCATCCGCTGGGTGCTTGAACGGGCGCTCACTGGAGCCGGTTTGAGCTGTGCAACCTTTGACAGCGCTAACGAGGTATTGGATGCGCTCGCAAGCAAAACCCCAGACGTATTATTGTCAGACATTCGTATGCCTGGCATGGATGGACTTGCGCTACTAAAGCAGATTAAACAGCGCCATCCGATGCTGCCGGTGATCATCATGACGGCGCACTCCGATCTGGATGCGGCGGTCAGCGCTTATCAGCAAGGCGCGTTCGATTACCTGCCAAAACCGTTTGATATTGATGAAGCGGTGGCGCTGGTAGAGCGTGCAATCAGCCATTATCAGGAACAGCAGCAGCCGCGCAATCAGCCGGTTAGCGGCCCAACCACCGACATCATTGGCGAAGCGCCGGCGATGCAGGATGTGTTCCGCATCATTGGTCGCCTTTCACGCTCCTCCATTAGCGTGCTGATCAACGGTGAATCTGGCACGGGTAAAGAGTTAGTGGCGCATGCGTTGCATCGTCACAGTCCACGCGCGAAATCTCCCTTTATCGCGCTGAATATGGCCGCCATTCCCAAAGACCTGATTGAATCGGAACTTTTTGGTCACGAAAAAGGCGCGTTCACTGGGGCAAACCAGATTCGTCAGGGACGTTTTGAGCAGGCCGACGGTGGCACGCTGTTCCTTGATGAAATTGGTGATATGCCACTCGACGTGCAAACCCGTCTATTACGCGTATTGGCCGATGGCCAGTTTTATCGCGTCGGCGGCTATGCGCCAGTGAAAGTCGATGTGCGTATCATTGCGGCAACGCACCAGAATCTCGAGTTACGGGTGCAGGAAGGCAAATTCCGTGAGGACTTGTTCCACCGTCTCAACGTGATTCGCGTTCATCTGCCGCCGTTGCGTGAACGTCGTGAAGATATTCCACGGTTGGCGCGTTACTTCCTGCAAGTGGCCGCGCGTGAATTGGGTGTTGAAGCCAAGATCCTGCATCCTGAAACCGAAACCGCACTGACGCGTCTGCATTGGTCCGGTAACGTGCGTCAGTTGGAAAACACCTGCCGCTGGTTAACCGTAATGGCGGCGGGCCAGGAAGTGTTGATTCAGGATCTGCCGCCAGAACTGTTTGAGTCCAGCACGCCAGATAGTCCGGTGCAGTCGTTGCCAGACAGTTGGGCCACGTTGCTGGCGCAATGGGCCGATCGCGCGTTGCGTTCCGGTCATCAAAACTTGCTGTCTGAAGCTCAGCCGGAGATGGAGCGCACTTTGCTCACCACCGCGCTGCGCCATACGCAAGGGCACAAACAGGAAGCCGCACGTTTGCTCGGCTGGGGACGTAATACCCTGACGCGCAAGTTGAAAGAGCTGGGAATGGAATAAAACAAAAGGGAGCGAAAGCTCCCTTTTTACTTATATCACCCGCGAAAATTGCTGCATGCGCATCTTTTGCCGCATGTAGACATCAAAGCACATACAGATGTTACGAATCAGCAAACGCCCGACGCCGGTGACGTGCAAGCTGCGACCACGCTGTTCCACCAATCCATCCGCCACCAGCGGCGCGAGCAACGCTAAATCTTCAGCAAAGTAGTTTTCGAAATTAATCGGCCATTGTGCTTCGACTGTAGCGAAATCCAGAGCGAAATTGCAGATCAGCGACTTGATCACATCGCGACGCAGGCAGTCATCGTCATTGAGCGACAGGCCGCGCCATAACGCATTGCCGCGTTGCTCAACGTGCGCGTAATAATCTTTCAGCTCTTTGTGATTTTGCGCGTAGCTGTCGCCCAACATGCTAATAGCCGACACGCCTAATCCCAGCAGATCGCTGTCGCCTTGCGTGGTGTAACCCTGGAAATTACGATGCAATTCACCGGCGCGCTGCGCGACTGCCAGTTCATCGTCCGGGCGTGCAAAGTGATCCATGCCGATGAACTGATAACCTTCACCGGTTAACGTGGCGATGGTTTGTTGCAGGATTTGCAGCTTCTGTGCCGCGCCTGGCAATTCGTCATCTTTGATTTTGCGCTGTGCGGCAAACAACGTTGGCATGTGCGCATAGTTGAAGACGCTAAGGCGATCGGGATTGAGTGCAATCACGCGCTGTAAGGTGAAAGCGAAGCTCTCCGGCGTTTGCAGCGGCAGACCATAAATCAGGTCGAGACTGACCGATCCAAAGCCTTGATCACGCGCACGCTGCACCAGAGCAAAGATGGTTTCTTCATCCTGCACACGATTGACGCGCTCTTGCACCGCTTTGTTGAAATCCTGCACGCCCATACTTAAACGGTTGAAACCTTCGGCGCGCAAATGATCGATCATTTCCAGTTCGATTTCACGTGGATCAACTTCGATCGACATTTCTATGTCATCAGCAAGGGTGAAATGATCGCGCAAAATCGCCACCAGCCGGCTTACCTGCTGCTGATTGAGGAAAGTCGGTGTGCCGCCACCCCAATGCAATTGCGTGACGCTACGGCCGACAAACAGCGGCGCGCGCTGGCGGATTTCCTTTTCTAATGCATCCAGGTATTGATCGGCTTTATGCAATTGGCGCGTAACGATTTTATTGCAGCCGCAGAAATAGCACAGACGATGGCAAAACGGGATATGCACATACAGCGACAGCGGACGATCGGGATATCGCTTAACGGCTTGCTGGAAATTATCTTCGACAAACTGCTCGCTGAACTCCAGCGCAGTGGGATAAGAGGTATAACGCGGACCGGCGTAATTATATTTTTCGATGAGGCGCTGGTCCCAATCGATCTGCGGCGATGACATGCTCACTCCTTACGGTGACGTCGTCTGAGGGAGGGTCGCGTGGCAGAAGAGTGGGCGAAGCGATGGGCTGAACGCCGACGTAAACGCGACTTCAGACGCGACAGGCGGCGTAGTTTAAACAATAACCAGAGCAGATAACATGTCAGCAGCAGCGCGAAAATTGATCCAGGCCAAAACATAGGTGAATACCTGTTCAGCACGGCATGCGCGAAAACGCATGCCGATCAAAATTGGCCTTAATGGCCTTTAAGCAGGCGCATCATATCTTCTTCGGCCTGCTCATCTTCAACTTCATCATCCAGTGCGATGCCGAGCTTTTCCATCAACTCGTCAATGCGATCTAAAGTCTGATCCAGCCAGGCTTGATCTTCAGCGCTCAAGGTCTCGCCGTTTTCCAGACGATCAAGCAACGTATCCAAGCGCTCGTCGTTTTCCAGCTTTGCAAGTTCTTCCTCAGGAGTAAGGCGCACTTTCTCGGCTTTAGGTTTTGGCTTAGCTTCAGGCTTCTTCGCTGGCTGGGTTTTACCATCAGCGATTAATGCGACCGGCGCTTTGCTGCCCAAGCGCGGATCCTGAGCTTTTTTGCCTTGGCCTTTGCCTGCGGATTGCGTTTCCGGGTTAGCGCGGCTGCCCGATTTATGTCCGCTGTGCTTTTTATCGCGTTTACGGTCGCGCGCTTCCTGATTAAGGTCTTCACGCGATTTGCGTTTGGCTTTCGCAGCAGGTTTGCCACGCGGGGCTGATGCAGGTTGCTTCATGGTGTCCGGTCTCGGCGATGCTTAGTGAGTTCAGTATAGAATTGCGGCGAAATCTAGCAGAAAGTGAGCAAAGAAAAAAGGCGATAGCCTATGCTATCGCCTTTTATCGCACCTTCATACGAAGGAAACACTGAATAAATCCTTTACGGCTCACAACGTCCCGGTTGCTCCATCGCCCTATCGCTCCTGCGATTATCCCTGTCCTTGTCCGATTCATGCCTGAATCGCTTCCTGCCATGCTCTCGGTCATCCCCGACACTCCTGAGCACATCATCCTGATGGGTGCTGCCGTGCACTGCCAACAAATGTAGACTAACCGGTAAAATGAACAAGTGAGACTTGTCTCTATTTTTGAATGGCATTTCCCACAAACAAATTAACACTATGAATTTTAATAATTAATTTTCATATTAAGATTCAATGAAGCGGTAATATCTGGCACTAACAATCCACGATCTCTTACAAAATGGCGTGTTTAGACGCTATCGGGCACTTTTGCGCCATTACAGGTATAATCAGCCCAATTGCCCGATTCATATTGCTGGAGTTTTACTTTGTCTGCTTTGAACTATCACATGACCCATTTCATGCTCAGCGCCCCTGACATTCGCCATTTACCGGCAGATGTAGGCATTGAAGTTGCTTTTGCCGGGCGCTCAAATGCAGGCAAATCCAGCGCGCTGAACACCATCACCAATCAAAAAAGCCTGGCTCGTACCAGTAAAACGCCTGGTCGTACCCAGCTGATTAACCTGTTTGAAGTGGTCGAAGGTAAATGTCTGGTCGATTTACCTGGTTATGGCTACGCGCAGGTTCCGGAAGAGATGAAGCGCAAGTGGCAAAAATCTCTGGCGGAATATTTGCAGAAACGTCAGGCGCTGAAGGGCTTGGTGGTGCTGATGGATATTCGCCATCCGCTGAAAGATCTCGACCAGAACATGATTGAATGGGCGGTGCAGAGCCAAATCCCCGTGCTGGTGCTGCTGACCAAAGCCGACAAGTTAGCATCCGGCGCGCGTAAAGCGCAGCTGACCATGGTGCGTGAAGCGGCGCAGTCATTCATGGGTGATGTGCAGGTGGAAATGTTCTCGTCATTGAAGAAGATGGGCGTTGATGTGGTGCGGAAAAAACTGGATAGCTGGTTCAACGAACTGGAACCCGCTCAAGAAGGCGATGGCGAAGAAATCGCGGAATAACGTTTAGTGGGCTTACAGAAAAAGCCCAATAAAAAACGCCCCAGTCATAAATGACTGGGGCGGCTAAATATTCAGCCAAATCCGATTACGTGAAGTAAAAGGTCTGAAAGATAGAACATCTTACCTCTGTACCCTACGCGATAAACTCTACCTGATTTTCTGCGCCCTACAAAGGGTTTTTTGTTGTTAAGTTTCAGGATTTCCCATCTTTTTTACTAACTCCATCACACTTTCAACTGCTCGATGTAGTTTAATTACCAAAAAAATGCTTAGCCGATAAGCAGTTACAAAACGCGCATTTGATAGACCGCTTTCCGAAGTTGCTGAACCGATTAAGTAAACTTTTTTCTTATGATGCTGTCAGCGGCCACCTCGACCGCCGACTAAGT
Source organism: Pantoea sp. CFCC18179 (assembly GCF_059412405.1). Lineage (NCBI taxonomy): Bacteria > Pseudomonadati > Pseudomonadota > Gammaproteobacteria > Enterobacterales > Erwiniaceae > Pantoea > Pantoea sp. CFCC18179. The sequence continues at coordinate 123,481 of NZ_JBNBPM010000011.1, forward strand.
GAAATCAGTGTGCCTGATCCCAGTTATCACCGGTGCCGACCTCGACCTGCAACGGTACATCCAGATTCATGCTGTTCTCCATTAGTTGGCGGATCGTTTTAATTGCGCTCTCCACCGCATCGTTGCGAATCTCAAACACCAATTCATCGTGTACCTGCATGATCATTCTGACCGCATCGTCTTTTTGCTCAAGCAGCCAGCCATCGACCGCGATCATCGCGCGCTTAATGATATCTGCGGCGGTGCCTTGCATCGGTGCGTTGATTGCCGCACGTTCGGCTGCTTTACGGCGAATAGCATTGCTGGAAGTGATATCAGGCAGCCATAAACGACGGCCATCCAAGGTTTCAACATAGCCCTTTTCTGCCGCCTTCGAGCGCGTCTCTTCCATGTAGCGCAGTACACCAGGATAACGTTCGAAGTAGAGATCCATGTACTTCTTGGCTTCCCCCGCGCCGATATTCAGCTGACGCGAAAGACCAAAGGCGCTCATACCGTAAATCAAACCAAAGTTGATGGCTTTCGCACTGCGACGCTGCTCGCCAGAAACCTTGCTAAGGGTGACGCCGAACACTTCCGACGCGGTGGCGCGGTGAATGTCTTCGCCCTGTGCAAACGCATCCAGCAGGCCTTTGTCTTGCGACAAATGCGCCATGATGCGCAGTTCAATCTGTGAATAGTCAGCCGCTACGATGGTGTTGCCCGGACCGGCAATAAATGCCTGACGAATACGACGACCTTCATCGTTGCGCACCGGGATGTTCTGCAAGTTAGGATCAGTCGACGAAAGTCGTCCGGTTGCCGTAACCGCCTGGTGATACGACGTGTGAACGCGACCGGTGATAGGATTGATCATCTGCGGCAGCTTGTCGGTATAGGTTGATTTCAACTTCGATAAACCGCGATGTTCCAGAATCACCTTCGGCAACGGATAATCCAGCGCCAGTTCAGCCAGTACTTCTTCGCTGGTTGATGGTGCGCCGCCCGGTGTTTTCTTCGTCGGCTTAATGCCCTGTTTTTCAAACAGAATGGTTTGCAGTTGTTTCGGTGAAGAGAGGTTAAACGGTTCGCCTGCCAGTTCGTGGGCTTTCAGCTCCAGCTCTGCCACGCGCGTGGTGAGTTCCTGTGAGTGTTTCGCCAGGATGTTCTGATCAATCAACACGCCGTTACGTTCAATGCGCGAGATCACTTTCAACAACGGCATTTCAATCTCTTCAAATACCTTTTTCGGACCCGCTTCCGGCTCCAGCTTAGCCCACATTTTCATATGCAGTTGCAGCGTAACGTCCGCATCTTCAGCGGCATAATGCCCCGCTTGCTCAATAGCAATCTGATTAAAAGTGAGCTGATTTTTACCTTTGCCGGCAATCTCTTCGAAAGTTACCGTTTTATGGTTCAGCCAGCGCGCGGCCAGGCTATCCATATCATGTTTACCGCCAACGCTATTCAGGCAGTAGGATTCCAGCATGGTATCGAATTTGATGCCATTCAGTTCAATATCGTAGTTCTTTAGCACGCCGCGATCGTATTTGAGGTTCTGGCCCACTTTCGCTGCTTTGCTGTCTTCCAGCAATGGCTTCAGCTGTTTCAGTACTTCACTACGATCCAGCTGCTCCGGCGCATCCAGATAATCATGGCCAACCGGCAGATAAGCCGCTTCACCCGGCGCAACGGCCAAGGCGATACCGATGATGTTGGCACTCAGCGTATCGAGCGAATCGGTTTCCAGATCGAAAGCAAACAGGTCGGCGTTTTTCAGCTTCTTCAGCCACTCGGCAAAAGTTGCTTCATCAAGAATGGTGACGTAGCCATCGGCAGAAAGCGTGCTTGTCGTTTCTGCGACTGGCGCAGCGGGTTCGCTCAGTTGGGATTTCTGTGCCTGCGTATTGCTCTTCTTGCCTTGTAGCCAGGAGCCATCTTGCAGATCCGCAATCCAGCGTTTGAATTCATAGCGGCTAAACAGAGTTTGTAGCGCGGCGACATCCGGTTCGTTAACGGCGAGCTGATCGCAACTCAGATCCAACTCAACATCGGTTTTGATGGTCGCCAGTTGATAAGAGAGGAAGGCCACTTCGCGGTTTTGCTCCAGCTTCGCTGCCATGGTTTTTGCGCCACGGAAGGAAAGATCAGCCACTTTATCGAGGTTATCGTAGATCGACTGCATGCCGCCCAAGCCTTGCAGCAGCGCCTGCGCGGTTTTTTCACCCACGCCCGGCACGCCTGGAATGTTGTCTGAGCTGTCGCCCATCATGGCGAGGAAATCGATAATCAGCGACGGTGGCACACCGTATTTTTGCTCAACTTCTTCCGGGCCAAGTACGGTGTTGGTCATGGTGTTAATCAACGTAATGGCTGGCGTCACTAATTGCGCCATATCTTTATCGCCCGTACTAATGAGCACCGGACGACCGAGTTTTTCAGCCTCTTGCGCCAGCGTACCAATAACATCATCGGCCTCAACGCCGGACACCGCTAATAACGGTAATCCCATCGCCTTAACCATTTCATGCAGCGGTTCGATCTGCGCTCTGAGATCTTCCGGCATTGGTGGGCGGTGCGATTTATAGTGTTCAAACAATTCATCGCGGAAGGTTTTGCCTTTCGCATCGAAGACTACGGCTACATGGCTGGGTTGATACTGCATCAACAAGCTTTTCAGCATGTTGAGCACACCATACATGGCGCCAGTTGGCTCGCCTGCACTGTTCGTCAGCGGCGGAAAGGCATGATATGCACGGTACAGATATGAAGAGCCGTCGACCAGAATCAGGGGATTTTCTGCAATTTGCGCCATAGGTTCGTATTTTCTTCGTTGCGATAATGAGGGCTATAAGGATGCCACAACCCGAGGAGAATGTTGAATGCGAGCGGAGAAGTCGGGATCTTTTTCGTCGTTATTCGGCACGGATCGCAAGGATCAGCTTGTGGATAAGTTTGTGCGTAAAATTCATAACGTATTGTTATTTACGTTAATTGCCATTAGGCTTACGTTATAAACTTATATAAATCAGTTAGTTGAATTCTTACTGTGACCGAATCTATCTTAATGAAAAGATGATCGTCCATGTGGATATTAAGTGAAGGGTTAATAAAGACATCAATTTCGCAAGAGGATAAATGAAAAATAACGCCGACATTGCCGGCGTTATTTTTGGCTAAATTACTTCTTTTCGACCAGGAACTTCACCACGTTGGCGTAATCGGCAACGAAATTGTCCATTGAGCTGGTATCTAAGCCACCGTTATTAACCATGTATTTACCGTTAACGAAGATCGCAGGTACACCTTGCAGATTAACGTCGGATGCTGCTTTCTGCTGCTGTGCAACCAACGCTTTAACTGCGAAGCTATTCCACGCTGCATCATAATCTGCAGAAGAGATGCCTGCCGCTTTGATAAAGGTGTCCTTCAGGCTTGCTGCATCGGTAACGGTCTGGGTTTTCTGAATGCCATCAAAGATAGGTGCAGTGACCTTACTTTCCACGCCCAGCGCCATTGCTACCGCCCATGCATGAGTTACCACTGGACCAAAATCGCCACCAAGGAAATCAACGTGATACTTAGTCACTTTAGTGTCTGCCGGCAGGTTCTTTTTCACGGCATCGCTAACGTGGTAAACGCGTTCGAACTGGTAGCAGTGCGGGCAGAAGAAGGAGAAGAACTCCAATACTTGCGGCTCACCCGCCACTGGCTTTGGCAGAGTAACGAACTGCTTGCCGTCGTTGAACTGTGCCGCAGAGGCGCCAAATGCCAGCATTAAACCTACCAGCGCAAACATGATCTTTTTCATCGTGAAACTATCTCCTGAGTACTTCATTAATATTGCGGGCTAAGCTGCAACGGCGGTTCGTGTAACAGCCTTTCCTGCTCGATAAATAATGCAATCTGCCGACGCCAAAAATCCTCATCTGTCATCCAGGGGAAGACGCGCGGAAAAGCGGGATCCTGCCAGCGGCGAACCACCCAGGCCAAATAATAAACCATGCGCATAGCGCGTAAAGGCTCAATCAGTGACAATTCATGTAAATCAAAATCACCGAATTCATTATAGGCTTCCAGCAAAATATCCCATTGAATCAATTGCTCTTGTCGATCACCGTTGATCAACATCCATAAATCCTGAACCGCTGGGCCAGTGCGAGCATCATCAAGATCGACAAACATCGGGCCTTCACGCCACAGAATATTGCCGGGATGGCAATCACCGTGCAACCTAAGCGGCTGCCAGCGGGTATGCCAGCGCTGTTGCAGCGTATCACTCAACTTATCAACCGCGGCAAGCAAGGCATCCTTGAGTGAAGCGGGTACTAATGTGCTGTGCTCAAGCTCTTGTCGAGGCTGAACGATATACTCTTCCAACCCAAACGTTGGGCGTTGCTGGAACGACTGTTGCCGACCGGTTTGATGAATACGTCCGAGAAAACGTCCAACCCATTCCATCTGCTCTTCATTGTCGGTTTCATACTGCCGTCCTCCCAAGCTGGGGAAAACTACGAACATGAATCCGGCATGATGATTCAGTGTACTGCCTTGCAAGATAAGCGGTGCGGCAACCGGCACTTCATCGGCCAACAAATCCTGAGTGAACTGGTGCTCCTCTTGAATTTGCTGCGCACTCCAGCGCTGCGGACGATAAAACTTCGCCACATAGCGGCGTTTATCATCATCGCTGAATTGGTAGACACGATTTTCATAGCTATTGAGGGCAGTTAAGCCTGATTCGACACGCAAACCCGCATCCCAAAGTGCATCAAGAATGACGTCGGGATTTAGCGTCTGGAAATTAAAGGCGGCTTCGCTCATCATTTTGCCTGTGTGTTACCTTTGCGATTAATGCGCAAGGATAACATTACTCATCATCCTTGATCACACCGCGTGCACGTAATAGCGCGGTTTTGAAGTCCACTTCATAATCCTTTTTCAAGCCAGGAATCGCAGCCTGGCTATCTGAATCACGCATTTTGAGATGGTAAATCAATACATCATCGGTTAATTCACTTAATGGGCCACTGAAACCAGATTCCTGCGCCAGTTTTTGTAAAAATGCCAGCAAGTTGAGATCAGATTCCTTCTGCCATTCGGGTTGCAGGAGTTCGAGCAGTTCGTTGAGTCGGTGATATTTCATTATCGATTCCTTAATACAGGTGGTTCACTGCCATTTTGTAAGTATCGTCCAGAATGAAGCAAGGAGACGAAGATGACTGCATTTACCGGCGTGATCCTCGCAGGCGGGCAAGGTAGCCGTATGGGAGGGCAGGATAAAGGGTTGCTTATGTTGCAGGGCGAGCCGCTTTATCAGCACGTTTTGCGGCGATTCCGTCCGCAGGTCAATATTGTGTTGATAAGCGCGAACCGTAACATTGATCGTTATCAGGCTAGTGGTTGTCAGGTTGTTACAGATTCGATGCCAGATTATCCTGGGCCGTTAGCGGGTATGTTGAGTGGTTTGCGCCACAGCGAAACAGATTGGGTAGCATTCTGCGCTTGCGATACGCCGTGGCTGCCCATCGATTTTGTTGCCCGTTTATGGCAGCAACGCGGCACAGCTCCGGCGGTGTGGGTTAAATCTACCCTGCGTGATCATCCTGCATTAGCCTTGGTCAATTGCACCTTGGCTGATGACCTTGAAACCTGGTTATTACGTGGCGAACGGCGTTTGATGCAGTTTCTACGTGAACATGGCGGCCATGCGGTGGAATTTCCCGACTCAGAATCGGCCTTTCGTAATATCAATACCCCGAATGACCTCATCAATGAGGAAAGGTTGCCATGAACCTGCCTTTACTGGCGATTAGTGCCTGGAGTGGAACGGGAAAAACCACCTTACTTCAGTTAGTTATTCCCTTACTCAAAGATCGAGGGATACGCACAGGGCTTATTAAGCATACACATCATCAAATGGATATCGATACGCCCGGCAAAGATAGCTATTTGCTGCGAAAAGCGGGTGCGGATCAGGTGATTGTTGCCAGCAATCAGCGCTGGGCTTTGATGTGTGAAACGGTGGATCAACCACTTGATCTGCCGATGTTGGCCTCGCGGATGGACAGCTCAAAATTAGATTTAGTATTAGTGGAAGGTTTTAAAGATGAGGCGGTGCCTAAAATAGTGCTTTGGCGACAAGGTGTTAAGGGTGGAGCTGATGATTTACTTGATGAGCATGTAATAGCAATCGCCACAGACGAATATTTGGAGATCGATTTACCACTTCTGAATATTAATCAGCCTGAACAGATTACAGATTTTATTGTTCAGTGGTTGAGAACGGAGTGAGTTTGGTGATTTTTACTTTTTTTCTTTGAAATTCAGACGTAAAAAAGCCCTGAACTTTCGTTCAGGGCTTCTTCACTTATTTGATGCCTGGCAGTTCCCTACTCTCGCATGGGGAGACCCCACACTACCATCGGCGCTACGGCGTTTCACTTCTGAGTTCGGCATGGGGTCAGGTGGGACCACCGCGCTAAAGCCGCCA